>CAZGOH010000069.1:0-5670 GCA_964527195.1 uncultured Methyloversatilis sp. | reverse complement strand
TCTACGGCTTCGTCGTGCCCTTCGCCAACGAACTGATGGACCTGTCGCGCCAGTACATGAAGCCGATGATCTTCCAGGAGCGCAAGAAGCCGCAGTTCGTCAGCCTGACGCGTCTGGATTCGGATCATGTCTTCCTCAACGACGAGTTCCTCTACGGCGCCGATGCGCGTTACGTGGCGGGCTTCGGTTTCCACCAGCTGGCCTATGGATCCAAGGCGACGCTCGACGCGGCGGCCTTCACGGCCGCGCGCCTGGCGCTGGAGACCCAGCGGCGCCCGGACGGTTCGGTGATTGGCGTGACGCCCACGCACCTGGTGTGCGGCCCGAGCCGCCGCGCCGAGGCCGAGGCGATCCTGATGAAGGAATACCTGGCCGCCGGCGAGACCAACACCAACTACAAGGCCGTCAACCTCGTGGTTGATCCGCGTCTCGGCTAAGCGGAGGGGGTATGGCAAAAGCCAGCGCAGCGAAGGCCCCTGCCGCCGCCCCGCAAGGGGTTGCGGCGCCGCCCGCCGAGACGCCGATCGAGAAGCTGGTCGTGCGATCCCTGGCCGCCGGCTTCCGTCGCGCCGGCCGCGCCTGGCCGGCCGAGGAAGTCACGGTCGGCGCCGACGAGTTCACCGCCGGGCAGATCGAGCAGATCCTCGCCGAGCCGATGCTGGTCGTCATTGCGGTTCGCGCCGCCCGGTAACGCGCCATGACCTACGCCACCCAGGCCGACCTGGAGACGCGCTTCGGCGCGGATGAGGTGCTCCAGCTGGTCGACCGCGACGGCGACGGCGAAGCCGATGAGGGGGTCGTCGCCGGCGCGCTGGCCGAAGCCGCCGCCGAGATCGACGCCTACCTGGCCGGGCGCTACCCCTTGCCGCTGGCGACGACGCCCGGCGTCCTGGCGCGGCTGGCGTGCGACATCGCGCGTTACCGGCTCTATATCGACGTGGCGCCGGAAGAGGTGCGCAAGCGTTACGAGGATGCGCGCCGGCTGCTCGAAGGCATCGCCGCCGGCCGCGTTTCGCTCGGCCTGCCGGCGCCGGCGCCGGCGGCGGAGGTGGGCAACCTGGTCGTCGCGGCGCCGGGCCGCAAGGTGTTCGGGGGCGGCATTGCTTAGCCTCGAACCCCTGCTGCGCGCGCGGCTGGAATCCCTCGGCCTGTTCAAGGCCGTCTGGGGGCTGGCCGACCTCAATGCCGAGAAGGCCAGGCCCACGCCCTGCGCCTACGTCGTCTATGACGGCGCGCAGGTCGCGCAGACCAACGCCGCCGGCACGGAAGCGAAGATCGTCGCGCGCTGGCTGGTGGCGCTGGCCGTCAAGAACGTCGGCAAGGCCGTCGACGGCGCGGCGGTGCGCGAAGACGCCCGCGCGCTCGCCGATGCGGTGCTGGCCGCCCTGATGGGCTGGCGACCCGACCCGGCGCACCAGCCGCTCGTCCTCACCGATCTGCCGCGCCCGGAAACCGTCGCCGGCCTGATCTATCTGCCTCTCGTCTTCACCACCACCCAGATCATCAAATAGGAGATCGCCATGTCCCACATCCAGCAAGTGTCCTACATCGGCAAAGGCCAGGTGTTCCTCAAAAAGCGCGGCTCGGCCACGGCCAGGCGCGCGCCGATCGGCAACGTCACCGCGCTGACCCTTGAGGTCACCGAAGAAGAAAAGAAGCTCGCCGACTACGCCAACCCCGGCGGCGGCACGCTGGAGAAAGTGTCGCGCATCGCCTCGGTGAGTGGCGCGGCGAAGACCAGCAACCACGATCCGGCGAACCTCGCGCTCGCCCTGCGCGGCTCCGCCACTGCCCATGCCGGCGCCGTCATCGCCGACGAGGCGCACGCCAACGTCCAGCCGGGCAGCCTGGTGGCGACGGCGCGCCTGCCTGACCTGACGGCGCCGGTGACGGTGGAGGTGGGCACGCAGACGATTCCCGCCGCCGGCAACTACGAGATGACGCCCGCTGGCGTGTGGATTTACCCGGACGCCGAAGGCATCGTCGCCGGCGACGACATCCTGGTCTCCTACACCGCCTTGCCGGACAACCTGCTGCAGGCGCTGGTGAGCGGCGGCGACGAATACGAGGTGATGTTCGTCGGCCTCAACGAGGCGCGTTCGGGCAAGCCGGTGGTGGTGACCTGCCACCGCTGCAGCTTCAGCCCGACCAAGGGGCTGGCGCTGATCGCCGACGATTTCGGCGAACTGGACCTGTCCTTCGAGCTGCTCTCCGACGCCACCATTGCCGGGGCCGGCCTGTCGCGCTTCATGACCGTGCGCATGGCCGAGCAGGCGGCCTGACCGGATCATGGCGGCGCTTCCCGCGGCGAGCCTGGTCGCCGGCCATTTACCTGATGGAGACCTGATGAGCGCTATGACAAGATCGGTGGAGATCGCGGGGCGCACGGTGCTCGTGCGCGAATTGACGGTGGGCGCGGTGCGCGCCTGGCTGGCGGCGCTGGCCGCGCCCGACGCGGCCGCCGCCGGTGTCGATCTGGTCGGCGAGCTGCTGCTGCCGGGCGTCTCGCTCGACGATCTGCGGCGCATGACGGACGCCGATGCCGCGCTGTTCGACGCGGCGACGCCTTCGGAACTGGGTCGGCTGGCGGCGGCCTGCCGGGAGGTGAACCAGGATTTTTTTTCCCTGCGGGCGAAGCTGGTGGCGGCGGCGCTCTCCCCGGACGCGGCGACTTCGCCGCCGCCCTCGACCGCCTCGAGGACGCCATGATCGCCGCCGCCGACCGCGGCCACGCGAACGTCGCGGCTTACCCCTGGCGGCTGTTCGGCCGCCTCGTCGCTAGCGGGCGGTCGTGATGTCCGCGCCGGCGGGGGGCGATTTCAAGCTTGCGCTGCGGCTGAGTCTGGACTCGACCGCGGCGGAAAGCAATCTCAAGCGCTTCGACAAGGCCTTCGCCGCGACCCTCGAGACCCTCGGCAAGACCAGGGCGGAGGCGGCGGCGCTCAAGAAGGGCTTCGCCGAGATCGAGCGCGGCGCGAAGAGCGTCGAGTCGCTCGACCAGGAATCGCGCCAGCTGTTCGAGACCTGGCGGCGCGGCCGCCAGGGCGCCGGCCTGATGGACGATCTGGGCATCAAGTCCCACGCCGAGATCAAGCGCAATATCGTCGCCCTGCGCACGCAATACGCCGCGCTCAGGCAATCCGGCGTGGCGACGAAGGCCGAACTGGCCCAGGCGGCCGCCCGGATGAATACCCGTGTCGCGGAGCTGGGCGCGAGCATGAAGGACGCCGGAGGTTCGGCCACCGCCCTCGCTGGCGGCATGGGGATGTTCGCGCGGGCGGCCGGGGCGTTCATGGCGGCCAGCGGCGCCGGGAACCTGCTCAGGATGGGCGACGAGATGAAGCTCCTGCGCACCCGGCTCGAGCTCGTCGAGGGCGGCACGCGGGGCGCGGGGATCGCGCTCACCGCGCTCGCGGCCATCGCGAACCGGACGCAGACGGACATCGGCGCGGTGGGCGAGAGCTACGTCAAGTTCGCCGGCTCGATCCGGGCGATGGGCGGCTCCAGCCAGGACGCCCTCGAGTTCACCGAAGCCGTCGCCCTGGCGCTCAAGATCAGCGGGGCGAGCGCGGAGGAGGCGAGCGGCACGATGCGCCAGCTCGCGCAGTCGATGCAGAAGGGCAAGCTCCAGGGCGACGAGTTCGTGACGGTGGCCGAGTCCGGCGGCCGGGTGCTCGACTACCTCGCGCGCGCGCTCGGCGTGTCGCGCGGCAAGCTGCTGGAGATGTCGCAGGCGGGCGAGCTGACCGCCGACAAGCTGCTCAGGCTCAATGACGCGCTCGCCGATATCCGAAAGGACGCCGAGAAGCTGCCGAAGACGATCGGCGGGGCGTTCACCGAACTGACGAACAAGATGAAGCTGTGGGTCGACGAGAGCAAGGCGGCCAAGGCGGCGGCGGACGGCATCGTGTGGGCGCTGGAGGCGGTCGGCAACCACCTGACGACCATCGCCGGCCTGTTCGCGACGGCCGGCATCGCCGTGTTCGCCGCGAGCATCGGTCGCGTCGCGGCCGCGCTGCGCGGGCTTGCCGGGATCGCCGCGGCGGTCGGCGCGCTCCATCCGTGGGTGCGCGGGCTGCTGCTGCTCGCGACCGGGGCCTCGCTCGCCGCCGACAAGATCGCCGGGCTGTGGGCGCAGTCGTCAGCCGGGTCGGCGGAACTGGCGACCGAGAAGTTCACCCGCATGGTGACCGCGGCGAAGGCGATCTCGAACGCGGCCTCTCAATCGAGAGAGGCCATCGCGAAGCTGTCCGCGGATGCGGGGAAGGAGGCCGAGGCGCTCGGCAAGCGCATCGGGAACACGGCGCAGGCGCTGGCGGACGGGCAGAAGGGCCAGCTCGACCGCGCGCTCGCCGATATCGACGCGCATTACCGCGCCCGCGCCGCGCTCGTCGAGACGACGGCGCGCCACGAGGGGGAGAGGGCGCAGGCGCTCGCGCGCCTCCACGCCGAGGCCGAGCGGGAGAAGCTGGCCGCCATCGACGCCTGGGCGCGAGACGCGCAAGGGGTGTCGGCGCGTTACTACAGTAACGCCGTCCAGCTCGCGCGGGCGGCCGGACAGGATACGACGAACCTCCAGCGCGAGGCGGCGGCGGCGCAGATCGGCCTCCTCGAACAGCGCTCCGCGGCCTACGCCGCCGCCATCGGGCGGATGATTTCGGAGGAGCGCCGCCTGATGGATGCCGCGCGGGCGGCGGCCGAGGAGCGCGCGGCCTTCACGCTGAGCCTGGAAGACCGCGTCCGCAGCCTGCGGCAGCGCGGCATGACGGACGAGCAGGCCTACCAGGATCGCCTCCGCCAGATCGGGGAGAAGACCGCCGCGGCCCGCCAGGCGCTCGCGGCGGGCGACTTCGATAACGCGAAGAGGCTGGCGGAGCAGGCGATGAGCCTCGCCGAGAGCAACGCGCGCGCGATCACGCGGACGGTCGAGGAAAACGGGAAGCTGGTCACGAAGACCGTGGTCGCGGAGGCCCAGGCCGCCGCGACGGCCATCGAACAGGTCACGCAGGCCGGCGAGGTCGTCAAGCAGGCGCTCGAGGGGAAGGAACGGGCGTTCGCGGGCGCCGCGCAGGCGGTCAAGGCCGATCTCGACGCGATCAAGGGGAAATACCAGGAGATCGTCGGCCAGATCGACAGGCTCCGGGCGGCCCAGGTCGTCTCCCTGAAGGTCGAGCTCAAGACGGACGAGGCGGCGGTCGCCAGGATGGTGGCGAAGCTCGAGGGGCTGATGGCGGCGAGCAGGATCGCCGCGCAGGTGGCCATCGACGCCGCCGATCTGGAGGAGCAGCTGCGCAAGGCCGTCGAGCAGGCGAACGGCAACGCCCCGGCGCTCACGCCGCAGATCGCGCTGCTCGCGGACAACGTGAATGCGGGCCTCGCCGACTTGCGCGCGAAGGCCTTGGAACAGAAGATCGAGATCCCCGCGGCCTTGCTCGACTCGGACGCGCGAAAGTCCGTCGCGGACCTGAAAGCCGAGCTCGGCAGGCCGACCGAGGCGGTTCACGCCGTGCGGCCCAATGTCGCCGCGGCGCTGGCGGCGATCCGCGATCTCGAGCGGCCCACGTCGTCGGTGCATACGGTCTACGTGCGGCAGATTCCGACGCCCGCCGCGGGCGGTTTCATCAACGATTATGTCGCGGCGGGCATCCAGTCGTTCGCCGCCGGGGGCGT
>CAZGOH010000068.1:0-12529 GCA_964527195.1 uncultured Methyloversatilis sp. | reverse complement strand
CCATGACCGGGGACGAAGCCTATTTCTACTGGTGGGGCAAGTTTCCGGATTGGGGCTTTTACGATCATCCGCCGATGATCGGCTGGTGGCTGGCGGCGCTGATCGCCGTCTCGGAAAGCGAAGGGTGGCTGAGGCTGCCGCAGGTGGTGCAACCCGCGCTGCTGGCGCTGGCCGCGCGCTGGGCGTGGCCGCGACTGTGGCCGGCGCAGTCCGCGCAGCGCGACTGGGTCGGCCTGCTGGTGCTGGTCGCGCCGGTGAATGTCTGGAACGTCTTCGTCACCACCGATACCGCGCTGGTGTTCTTCGCCGTGCTCTCGGGACTCGCCTGGCTGCGTGCCGCGCGCGACGACGACTGGCGATGGTATTGCGTCGCCGGCCTGCTGCTCGCCGGCGCGGTGTTGTCGAAATACTTCGTCGCGCTGCTCGGTTTCGCCTACCTGATCGACGTGCTGCTGCGCCGCACGCACGGCGCCTGGCGGGGGCTGTTGATCGCCTATGCCGCCTGCGTCCCGGCGCTGGCGCTGATGATGTGGTGGAACGCCGAGTGGTGCTGGTCGAACTACCTGTTCAACTTCGTGAACCGCCACGAGGACAATCCCGGCCTGCGCTGGCAGACGCCACTCATCTACGTGGGCATGCTCGCCTACATGCTGACGCCGCCGGTGCTGTGGGCGATGTTCCGCCGCCGTCCCGCCGGGGCCGACTTTGCGGATGACCGCACGCTGGCGGTGCTGGCGCTCGTGCCGCTCGCCTTGTTCGCGCTGCTGTCGCCGATCAAGACCATCGGCCTGCACTGGGTGTTGTCCTTCGTGCCCTTCGCCCTGTTGCTGGCGGCGCGCCGTCTCTCCGTCGCCGCCTTGCCCAAGTTCGCCGTCTTCTTCCTTGGCTTGGCTGCGCTGCATATTGCCGCAGCCCTGGGGGTCGGCAAGCTGCCGCTGGAAACCTGGCAAAAGCAGCGCATCTACCCCGGTCTGGTGCTGACCTTCGAGCCCCACGCCCTGGTCGAACGCGCCGCGCCGGGCGGTGCCTTGCTGGTTTCCGACGGCTATTCCAACGGCGTGACGCTCGGCTACAACCTGCGCCGCTATGTGCCGGTGTTGGGACTGGCGTCGAGCCATGCGCGCCACGACGACATCCTCACCGACTGGCGTCTGCATGATGGGCGCGATATCGTGGTGCTGCGCAAGACCGCACCCAGGCTGGACGAATACGCCGCCTGGTTCCGTAGCGTGGCGACAGAAGAATTCGAACATCGCGGCGCACGTTACTGGGTCGTGCGCGGCACGGGCTTCGATTACGTTGCCTATCGCGATAGCGTGCTCGCCGAAGTGAAACGGCGCTATTACGCGATCCCGCCCTGGCTGCCGCAAACCGCCTGTCATTTCTGCGACCGTTACTTTCCGGAGGAACAGTGCATTCGCTGATTCATCTGATGCGCCCGCACCAGTGGGTGAAGAACGGCTTCGTCTTCGTCGGCTTGCTGTTCGGCCACGCCTGGGAGCTCGGCGACGGCGAAGACCTGCTGATGCAGGCGATCTCCGCCTTCATCGCCTTTTGCCTGCTCTCGTCTGCCGTCTATGTCGGTAACGACCTGGTTGACCGCGAGCAGGACCGGCAACATCCGGAAAAGCGCCGCCGTCCGCTGGCCAGCGGTGCGGTCAGCGTCAGCGCCGCGCTGCTGCTCGCTGTCGTCTGCCTGCTGGTCGCTGCCGGGCTGGTGTTCGGCGTTTTCGCGCCGCTGGGCCTGCCCGGTTCGCAGGCGCCGTGGATTTTCGCGGCCTATCTGCTGCTCAACATCGGCTACAGCGCCGGGCTCAAGCATGTCGTCGTGCTTGACGTCTTCCTCATCGCCGCGGGCTTCATGCTGCGCATCCTGGTCGGCACGCTGGGGCTGGGCATCGCGCCCTCGCACTGGCTGCTCGTGTGCGGGCTGATGCTGACGCTCTTCCTCGGCTTCGCCAAGCGGCGCGCCGAGCTGAACGCGCTCGCGGCGCAGAGCGGGGCGCATCGCCCCGTGCTCGACCACTACACGCCGGCGATGCTCGACCAGTTCATCACGCTTTCCGCCGGCGCGACGGTGATCGCCTACAGCCTCTACACCGTCAGCGAGGAGACCATCGCTCTGCACGGCACGCCCTGGTTGATTGCCACGGTGCCTTGCGTTGCCTATGGGTTGCTGCGCTACCTCTACCGCCTGCACGGTGTGGGCGGCGGCGGCGACCCGGCGCGCGAATTTCTCTCCGATCCGCACCTGCTCGGCGTCTTCATCCTCTGGCTGGGGCTGGTGATCTGGCTGCTGGCGTAGCCGTTCCGCCAGGGGCGACTTTCGATCCTCAGGCGTTCATGCCCTTTTGCCACAGCACATCGCCGCAACCCGCTTCCTTGTTGAGCCAGCGCGCCAGCACGAACAGTAAATCCGACAGGCGGTTCAGGTATTGGCGTGCGGGCCCCGAGACTGCCTCGTTGTGTGCGACGGCGACGACGGCGCGCTCGGCGCGGCGGCAGACGGTACGGGCGTGGTGGGTCAGCGCGGCGGCGCTGGTGCCGCCGGGCAGGATGAATTCCTTGAGCGGTTCGAGTTCGGCGTTATAGCGGTCGATGGCGGTTTCCAGGCGGCCCGGTTGCGTGTCCTTGAGGAAGGCGCCGCCCGGCACCGACAACTCGCCGCCGAGATCGAACAGGTCGTGCTGCACACCGACGAGCAGGGTGCGCACCTCGTCGGGCAGCGCCTCGCACAGCAGCAGGCCGACGATGGCGTTCAGTTCGTCGACGTCGCCGAGCGCGGCGATGCGCGGCGCATCCTTGCCGACGCGCGAGCCGTCGCCGAGGCCGGTGGTACCGGCGTCGCCGGTGCGAGTGTAGATTTTCGAGAGTCGGTAGCCCATGGTGGTCGGAGCGGCGGGAAAAGTGAAGCAGGGGAAAGTCTAACCGAGCGACGGTTCCGGCCCGGCGGCCGGCGTGGACGGTTCGGCGAGCAGGATGAGGCGGGCGATTTCGGCCGTGGAGCGAACCTGGAGTTTTTCCATGGCGTGGTGGCGATGCACCTGCACCGTCTTGTCGCTGATGTCGAGCTTGCGGGCGATGGTCTTGTTGCAATCTCCCGCGGCGAGGCATGCGGCGACTTCGCGTTCCCGGCCGGTCAATGAATTCAGGAGCGCCCGGGCCGCATCCACCTGCTTGCGGTCGAGCGTTTGCCGGATGCTGTGCCGCACGGCGCGTCCCACCGCGTCGAGCAGGATGTGATCCTTGCACGGCTTTTCGAGAAAATCGATCGCGCCGCGTTTCATCGCCTGCACCGCCATCGGCAGGTCGCCGTGCGCCGAGAGGAAAATGACCGGCAGGCGGATCGCGCGTTCCTTGAGAATCTGCTGAACCTCCATGCCGCCCATCAGCGGCATCATGACGTCGAGCAACAGGCAGCCGGGAACGTGGCCGTCGTAAGTGTCGATGAATTCGCGCCCGCTGGCCAGGGCCCGGGTGCGCCAGCCGGCCGAGTCGAGCAGGTAGGCCAGCGAACGGCGCATCGCGTCGTCGTCGTCGACGATATAGACGAGGGCGTCCTGTTCATGCATTGGCGTGTTCCTCCGGCAGGGAGAAGCTCGCGCACACGCCGGCATCTTCCTGAGTCAGGGCGAGGATGCCGCCATGCGCGTCGATGATCCATTTGCTCAGCGTCAGCCCGAGGCCGAGTCCCTCTTTCTTGGTGGTGAAGAAGGGTTCGAAGAGGTGGGCGGCGTGCTCCTCCGTCAGCTTGCCGCAGCGATCACGCACCTCGACACGACAGGCCCCGGCCGCGCGCGCGATGCGCACGGTGATGGGTTCCCTGGTCCTGCCCGCGGCGTTTTGCACGTCGATGGCGTTCTTGAGCAGGTTGAAGGTCACCTGCTGGATCTGGATCGGATCGGCGCTGACGAAAATGTCGTCCACGCGGCCCGTGCCCTGCCACTGAATGTTCGCCTCGGGGTGCGCCACCTCGAACAGTTCGACGGCCTCGCGGGTGACGGCCGGCAGGTTGACGCTGCGCATCGCGCCGCCTTCCTTGCGCGCGAAGTTGCGGATGCGCTCGATGGTGGCATTGGCGCGCTGGCTTTGCAGGGCGATTTCGTTGCAACCGTCGCGCAGCAGGTCGGGGTCGAGGCGTCCCGCCTCGATGCGGCGATCGATGCCGCGCGCGAAATTGGCGATTGCGCCGAGCGGCTGCTTGAGCTCGTGGGCGATCGCGCCGGCCATGCCGCCCAGCACCGCCAGCCGGCTGGCGTGATCGAGCGCCTGCTGGCGCTCGCGCATCGCTTCCGCCAGGCGATCCTTCTCTCGATGGGCGAGTTGCAGCTCGCGCGTGCGGCGTGTGACGAGGTAGTCGACGCGAATGGCGTGGATCAACAGGAAGAGGATCAGCGCCGCGACGCCCAGCAGGGTGTAACGATGCCGGTTGATCAGCGCTTCGAGCGTTTCGCGTTGCAGGTTGGCGTAGCGGCCGAGCTTGAGGTCGCGATACAGGCCGTCGAGCACCGCGTAGTGCGCCGGGATGGTCCAGCCGTAGCCTTCCGGCGACTTGGGCATTTCCAGGAGGGCGACCGCGACTTTGCGCGACAGATCTTCCGGCGTGTTTTTCAGCGCGGCGAAGGCCCAGTCGGGGTAAAGGCGCGAGGTGGTCTGGCAGGGGAAGTCCGCGATCTCCTGCGGCGCGAGCACGCGCAGTTCGTCGGGCCCGATGTCGCCGTCGGCGATCATCTGCTCGAGCAGGCAGGTCTTGAGGATGCCCGCGTCGGCCTTGCCGTCGCGCACGGCGAGGGCGATGGACTGGATCGGAAAGCCGGCATATTCGAGCTGGCCGAGATCCTTTTGCGGATTGATTCCGGCGAGCACCAGTTCGCGCGCGGCGATCTGGTAGCAGCAGAACGCTTCATGGCTGGCGGCGAGCAGGTGCTTGCCTTTCAGGTCAGTGAGTTTGGCCAGGTCGGTTCCGGCGCGCACGACGATGGCCGAGCCGACCGCCTTGCTCGGTGTCAGGGCGAGCGGCGAATCGAGCGTCGCCAGGCGCGAGATCCCGTCGGAAAATTCGAGCTCGCCATAATTGCCGGCATTGGTGATCAGGAAATCCACGCTGCCGGCATGGACCGCCAGACGCAATTCGGGGTGGTCGAGCGCCACGATGACGAAGCGATGGCCGGGGACATAGTGGTTCAGCCAATCCAGCACGAAACGCCATTCCGCCTCGGCGATCTCCGCCCCCTTGTCGGCGAGCACGGCCACGCGCACCGGCCACGGCGGGTCGGCGCGAACGCCCCCGTGGAGTGTCAGCATGAAAAAAATCACAAAAAACGCTTTTTGTAAATTAGGCATTTCGAGTAGTCGGCTAATACCGATGCCAATAGCCTGCGTCGGAGCGTTGTCGCTACACTCACCTGATCAGTGATGTTAATGGCTGATAAGAGGACTCTAATAAAGCGCTAACGATGAAGGAGGCGAAATGAAAACGATTGTAGTCGCAACCGATGGTTCCGCGGCCGCCGACAAGGCGGTCGACGCGGCGTGCGCCCGTGCGCGCGTCGCGGGTGCGGAACTCGTGATCGCCAACGTTGCCGAGCCGTTTTGCCCGGTGGGCGTGACCGAACTGGATCCTGCCGTTTTCGAGGACGCCGCACGCAGGGAGTCCGAGGCGATCCTGGCCGGTGCTCTGGCGCGTGTTCAGGCAGCCGGTGTAGCCGCGCGCACGGTGCACGAGACCGGCGAGCCGGCCGACACCCTGGTCGCTCTGATCAAGCGTGAGGGGGCCGACGAGGTTTTCGTTGCCTCGCACGGTCGCCATGGCCTGGCGCGTCTGGCGATGGGCAGCGTTTCGAGCCGGGTTGTCGAGTGGGCGCCCTGTACCGTCACCGTCATCAAATAACCCAAGGGAGAGGAAACATGAGCGAACAGGCAAGCAAGCCCGACTATGCCGCCAAGTCCGAGGCCACCTTTTCGGCGGAACGCAAGGAGGACATCTTCGTCCTCATCGTCGCCGCCATCGTCGTGGCGCTGGTGATGAGCGGGGTCATCGGCCCCAATTTCTACAAGTCCCTGTTCTTCTGATTCGGGAGATCACAAATGAGCGGTGGTGGAATCGGCGTCGAATTCAGTCTGAAAAACCTGCCCAAGATGCTTCCGGGCCTGATCCTGTGCGCGGTCTTCGGCTGGATGGCCTTGCAGTGGGATAACACGATGGGCAACTGGAACCGCGACTTCAAGGAAGCGGAGAAGGTTCTCAAGGCCGTCAATGAAGGCAAGGCACCGGCGGATTACGCGGAATACAAGCAGAAACAGGCCGAGGGCTTCGCCAAGAGGACCGAAGCCTTCAAGGAAGCGGAGGCGAAATACAAGGAGGCCGTGGCCGCCGGCGACAAGGAAGCCAAGGCGCCCAGAAAGCCGTCGCGCCCGGTCGTTCTGCAGGAGGCGGATTTCAACCAGATCATGCAGGCGAAGACGATCCCCGGCAAGCTGAGCTTCGGCAACATGGCGATCTCGTTCCAGCTCACCTACGTTGCGGTGCTGCTGTTGGGCGGCATGCTGATCCGCAACACGGTCGGCCTGCCGGAAATCTTCAAGGCCGGCACCATCGCCGCGCGTCCGCTCATCAAGCCGGGCATCATCATCCTCGGGGCCCTCTACATGTGGACCGACGTGCTCAAGGTCGGCGTGCTCGGCCTGGTGCTGGTGGTCGCTTTCGTCATGGGTACGCAGGTTCTGATTTCCTACTGGGGACGACGCGCCAAGGTCGATACGGGGCTGGCGGGCGTGATGGGCGCCGGCGTCGGCGTCTGCGGCGTGTCGGCTGCCGTGGCGGTCGCGCCGGTGGTGAATGCCAAGCCGCGCGACTTCTTCTATGCCATCGGCACCATCTTGCTGTTCGGCACGGTGGCGCTGTTCACCTTCCCCTACATCGGCCAGGCGCTCGGCATGACCCAGCCGGTGTTCGGCGCCTGGGTCGGCACGGCCATCCTCAACACCGCCCAGCTGGTCGCCGCCGCCTCGTGGTACGGCCATGAGTCGCTGCTCACCGCCAACATCATCAACATCGTGCGCGTCGGCTTCATCCCGCTGATCGTGCTGTGGGCAATCTACTTCTATGTCGTCAAGCCCGCCGTCGCCGCCGGTCAGGAAGGGCAGAAGATCAATGTCTGGGAAGTCATCACCACCAAGTTCCCGATCTTCGTCTTCGGCTTTTTCATCATGGTGACGATGAACGAAATGGGCCTGTTTACCGAGGAGCAGCGCCGCATCATGGGCAGCGATTTGCTGAAGCTGTTCTTCGCCATCGGTTTTGCCGGCGTCGGCCTGAACATTGCCTTCGACGACCTCAAGAAAGCCGGCGGTTCGGCCTTCGTGATCGGTTTCACGTCGGCCACGCTGAAAGCCGTGCTGGCGGCCGCGGCGGTCATACTGATCGGCACCGAGGCCTTCCAGGTCAAGGGCTGATCCCGAAAGCCTGCTAATCTGGGGGCACCTTCGGGTGCCCCTTCTTTTACCGCCATGAGCTTCACACGCATCCTGATTTGTGTCGACGGCGAGCCACACACGGAAACGGCCGTCGCCGCGGCGCTCGGGCTTGCGCAGGCGCCGGGCGCGCAGGTCGACGCGATCTATGTCGTCGACCCCTACCTGAAGAAATTCACCAACGAGATCTACGCCGCCAATCGCAACGAATGCCGCGCTCACCTGGATCGTAGCCTGGCCGCCGAAGGCACTGCGGCGTTGGATGCCTTCGGCGCGCGGGCGCAAGCCGCCGGCATTACCGCCGGGCGTCTCCTGCAGTACGGCGAGCCGGAGGAAGTCATTCCGCAACTCGTCGCCGCGGGCGGATACGATCTCGTCGTGCTGGGCGGCAAGCGCTTCAGCGGCCGCTACGAGCGCTGGACCTCGCGCGACCTGCCGGCCCGACTCGACGGCAGGTTCGCCGTGCCGGTGCTGCTTTGCCGTGTCTGAGGCGCGCTTCGAACGCACGCTGACGGTTGCCGCCCCCGCTGATACCGTGGCGGCCTTCTTCGCCGACCGCGAAGCCTGGTTCCGCCTGAACCCGGAATGGGAAGTGCTGGCGCTCGATGCCGAAAACCTCAAGGTGCGCTACGAGCGCAGCGAGGCGGAGGCGGATTATCACGTCGAGTTTCGCCGTGTCGCCGGGACCGACTTTGCGGGCGATGTCGTTCTGGCTAGCGAGTCACCACGAACCGTGCATCTGTCCTGGCAGGCACTCGACACCCGGCATACGCGCGTGACGTTCGCGGAAGAGTTCGCCGCGCCGCCGGAAACGCGGCGCCTGGCCGAACTCAACCTATGGGCGGATGCCGCCGCCGGTTATCTGACGGTCGCCGCGCGACGCGACCGGCGCGGCCGGCTGATGCACTGGCTGCTCGATCGTTTCTGGCTGAAGCTGAGCCCGACGGCAAGGCGCGTCGGGCTCCTGGTGATCGCGATGGAAGCATTGGCCTTGCTGCTGTTCATCGCGGTGTTGCTGATCTATCGCTTCATTGGCTGAGGATTGGCATCCCCAAGAACGGCCACAGGGTGACCAGCGCCACGCCCAGCACGACTAGCAGGATCGCGCTCATCACCAGGCCGTGCTTGAAGAACTCGCCTGGGGTGAACTGCTTCGACTCGTAGGCGATGGCGTTGGGCGCCGCGCCGATCAGCAGCATGAAGGGCATGCCGGCAGTGACCAGTGCCGCGAAGAAGATCACGTCCGGTGCCACGCCGAGGTAGCGCGCCATCACCAGCGAGACCGGCAGCGCGATGGCGATGGCGGCGACGTTCATGATGAAATTGGTCATCACCAGAATGAAGGCGGATACACCCATGACGAACACCCACCAATGCCCACCCTGGAGCGCTGTGAGAAAGTTCACCGCCATCCATTCGGCGGCACCGGTGCGCCACAGGCAGAAGCCGATGCTCATCGCGCCGGAGAACAGCAGGATGATGTTCCACGGCATCTCTTCGAGATCCTGTACCTTCAGCACGCCGAAGATGAAGAACAGCAGGGTGGAGGTGAGCATCAGGCCGGCGCGGTCGATGCCCCTCAAGGCTGGCACTATCGATTGCGCCGCCATCATGACGACGACGAGCGCGACGCAGGCGATGACGAACTTTTCCTTGCCAGTCATCGGGCCGAGCGTGCGGGCGAGCTTGCCGACCTTCTCGCGCAGGCCGGGAATCGTCGCCTTCCTGGGTTTGAAGACGGTGACCAGGTAGAGCCAAACAAGGAACACCATGCCCCAGCCGATCAGGCCCATATAGAGCGGGAAGTCGAAGAAATCGACCTGGCGGCCGGTGAATTCGCTGAACATCGCGGCCGCTGCCGGGCCGCGCGCCGCGCCGAGCAGGGTGATGATGCTGCCCGCGCCCGCCGCCCAGGCCATGCCGATGAACAGTGCCTTGCCGAAGTTCGACGGCCCGGTGGCGTTCTCGTCCTTGTAGAGCGCCATGACGGCGAGCAGGATCGGGAACATCGTCGCCGCCACGGCGGTATGGGCCATCACGTGCGCCAGCAGGGCGGTAACGACCATGCTGCCAAGCAGGATGATGCGCGTGTTCTCGCCGACCACGGCGAGCATCTTGTAGGCGATGCGCTTGGTCAGGCCGGTTTTGGTGAAGGCCATGCCGATGACCATCGAGCCGAAGATGAACATCACCGAAGGATCCATGAAGTCGCGGAAGGCCTCCTTGGCGGGGCGGATCATGAACAGCGCCTGGAAGACGCCGATGGCGATGGCGGTGATGCCGATCGGGATCACCTCGAACACCCACCAGATGCCGGCCATCAGGAACAGGCCGATGGCTGCCTTGCCTTCGTGCGAAAGCACAAATTCCTTGCCGCCCGGATCGATGGCGACACCCCAGGGCGGGGAAAAATAGATCAGCAGGAAAATCGCCAGACCGCCGAGGAGGGCGATCCATTTTTTCCAGTCGAAGGGGGTCGCTTCCTGGTCAATGACGGCGCTGGTCGGTTCGCTCATGGCCTGACCTCGCTGACTGCTGTATTGGTGACGGCGGCGAGCACATCGACGATGCGCAACACGCCGACGATGCGGCTGTCATCGGCCACCGGTATGGTATTGAAGTCGGAGTTGGCGAAACGATAGAGTGCGAGCGTCAGCGGATCCTCCGGTTTGAGGGGCGCCGCCGCCGGCCGGACATGATCACCGACACGCTCGGCGGCGATTTTCCGTACCTGTTCCGCGCTGTCTTCCTGCCAGAGCAGAGCGAGCGAGGACAGGTCGTTGTCGGCGCCCTCGAAATGGGCGGGCATGTGGGTCAGGTAGTCCGGCAACACGATATGCAATAGGTCGTGCAGGCTGATCTTGCCGACCAGGCGTTGCTGCTTGTCGAAAACCAGCACGCTGCGAAACTGCAACGCGGCATCGTAGCGCTGCTTGAGCAGCGTGAAGATGTCGTTGAGTGTCGCATCGACGTCGACATGCGGATATTCGGCCAGTGGCTTCATGTGCGCGCCAACGGTGTCGGTGATGGACATGGCATCTTCCTCCTGGGTTGCGGGTCAATCGTTCAATGGAACGGCGATTATAGGCGCCGTCCCGCCAGCGGGGCCGAAGCGGGATGGATAGCGGCCCGGCCGCCGCCGGCGTAGCGCAGGTGACGATCAGGCCGCGAGAGGGGGGGCGCCGAGGAGGAGATTGTCGAAGATTCGTCGAGAGCGACTTCATTATTAGAAATTTCTGTTGCCAGCATAAAGAACTTTCTATTTTTCTGCGCGCGGCAGGGGGATAATCGTTTCCGGAATGAACGCCAAGCCTCGCGAACACTACTATGCCCGACAGAAGTATCTGTTCGCGGCGGTGTTCGTCGTCGTGTCGGTGATTCCGCTGCTGGTTCTCAACTACAACACGGCGCGTTTTTACCAGGCTTCCTGGATCGAAAAGACCAAGCTCGAGATTGCCAGCCTGGCCAGCGACCGCAAGCTGCTGATCGATCGCTTCCTCGCCGAGCAGGAGGAACGGCTGGCGGGGTATCTGGCCCTCGATCCGGCGCAGACCCTTGCCGCCCCTAGCCGCATCGATGCCTTGCATGCCTCCCTGAGCCGCGGCGGCGTGATCGCCGACATCGGTGTCATCGACCGGCACGGCAACCACCTGGCCTACCGCGGACCCTTCGCAAAGGAGCTGGCCGGCAAGAACTACGCCGATGCCGAATGGTTCGCCGCCACCCTGAAGAACGGCCGCTATGCCAGCGATGTGTTCCTCGGTTATCGCAACGTGCCGCACATGATCGTCGCGGTGGCCGATCCGTCAGGGGAAGGCATCCTGCGCGCGACGATCGATTCGACCTTTTTCAACAATCTGGTGGCCAGCGCGAACGTCGGTCCCGATGGCGATGCCTTCATCGTCAATCGGCGCGGCGAATTCCAGACGCCGGGCCGGCTCGGCCGCACCGCCCTGTCGGCCGACGAGCTCGCGCGCTTCGGGGCGCTCGCCGAGGCGGACGGCATCGCCGTCTGGCAGGACGAACGCATCCACGGCGCCGTGACCCTCAACAGCGGCCAGTGGCTGCTGGTGCTCGAAACCAACGTGGCCGCGTCCCTGGCCTCCTGGCAGCAGGCGCGGACCCGCGATACTGCCCTGGTGGCTGTTGCCGCGGTGCTGATCATCCTCGTCGCCGTGCTGGTGACGCGCACGCTGGTCGGCAACCTGGAGCGCGCCGAACGCGAGCACAACCTGCTGACCCACCAGGTCCGGGAAGTCGAGAAACTCGCGCTGATCGGACGGCTGTCAGCGAGCGTGGCCCACGAAGTGAACAATCCCCTGCAGATCATTTCCGATCAGGCCGGGCTGATGGACGACCTGCTCGAAGAGGAGGACTCTCCTTCCCTGCGCGACGAATTGCGCCAGACGGTGAAAAAGATCCGCAATCAGGTGCGGCGTACCGCAACCATCACGCGCCGCCTGCTCGGCTTTTCCCGTCCGCTTGACAACCAGGTCGCGCCGACGGACATCAACCAGGCGGTCGAGGAAACCGTCGCCCTGCTCGAGCACGAGGCCAGCCGCCAGCACATCACCGTCGAGCGCCGTTACCAGGCGGGTCTGCCGGCGATTCCCGTCGATGCTTCCCAGTTCCAGCAGGTCGTTCTCAATATTTTGCATAACGCGCTGGACGCCATCGGCCGCGGCGGCAGAATCCTGGTGACGAGCCGCCTGGAGGGGGAGCATGTGGTCGTCGCGCTCGCCGACAGCGGTCCGGGGCTGACCCCGGAGGTCATCGAGCATCTTTACGATCCGTTCTTCACGACCAAACCGAAGGGCAAGGGCACCGGTCTCGGCCTGTTCGTCTCGCGCGACATCATGGCGCGCTCCGGCGGACGGCTGTCCGCCGCCAACCGCCCGGAGGGCGGCGCGGTGTTTACGGCGCACTTGCCGCTCACCGGCCCGCCGCTCGCGGGCGGTGGCAGCGCATGAAAGACGATGTACCGATTTGAAGCAGTTTTTTAAGCCTCTTTTGAATTTCGAGTGGGTGAACTGGGCATCCGGCTGGGTGGGGCCGG
>CAZGOH010000067.1:0-12620 GCA_964527195.1 uncultured Methyloversatilis sp. | reverse complement strand
GTGATGGGGGGACTTGAACCCTCGACCTACGGATTATGAATCCGTCGCTCTAACCAGCTGAGCTACATCACCACGCGAGGGGCGGGATTATCCCGGCCGGGCGGCGGGCTTGTCAAGGCTGAGATCGTCGGGCGCACGGGATCGGGCATGCTTCTCGTGAAGACTGAGTACGACGTAATCATCGTCGGCGGCGGACTGGCCGGCCTGGCGCTGGCGGTGGCGTTGCGCCGCAGCCGACTCTCGGTCGCGCTGGTCGAGGGGCGTGCGCCGCAGCGGCCGGAAGGCTGGGATGCGCGCGTCTACGCCATCAGCCCGACGAACGCCCGCTTTCTCGAAGTGATCGGCGTCTGGAAGCACCTCGAGTTTGATCGCATCTGCGCGGTACGCAAGATGAACGTGCGCGGCGACGCCGGCGGGCGTCTGGAATTTTCCGCGTACGAAAGCGCAGTTGGCGAACTGGCGTGGATCGCCGAGGCCTCGCTGCTGCAATGCGAGTTGTGGGAGTCGGCGCGCCGCCAGGGCAACCTCGACCTGCTGTGCCCGGCGCAACCGGCGTGTCTCGACATCGGCGACCGCGCGGCGACGCTCGAACTCGCCGACGGACGCCGCCTCGCGGCGAAGCTGGTTGTCGCGGCGGACGGTGCGGATTCCTGGACGCGGTCCGCCGCTGGCATCTCCGTGAACTTCGCGCCCTACGGCCTCTCGGGCCTGGTCGCCAATTTCTCCTGCGCGCGCACGCATCGCGACACGGCCTGGCAATGGTTCCGCGCCGACGGCGTACTGGCCTACCTGCCGCTGCCGGGCGAACGCATCTCGATCGTCTGGTCCACGCCCGCCGCGCATGCAGAGGAATTGCTCGGGCTGCCGCCGGCAGAATTTTGCGCACGCGTCGCCGCCGCCGGCGAACACACGCTGGGCGAACTCGAACCGCTCACCGCGCCGGCCGCTTTCCCGCTGCGCCTGATGCGCGCGCCGCGCGTCGTCGATCACCGGCTGGCATTGATCGGCGATGCCGCACACACGATCCATCCGCTTTCCGGCCACGGCATCAACCTGGGCTTTCAGGATGCGATGCACCTGGCCGCCACGCTGGAGGCCTGTCCGCCGCACGTCGATTGCGGCGACCACGCCTGGTTGCGCCGCCACGAGCGGGCGCGCCGCGAGGAGGTCGTCGCCTTGCAAACCGTCACGCATGGGCTGCAACGTCTCTTCGCCGCGTCGCCGCCGCCCTTTTCCCTCGCGCGCAACCTCGGCCTGAACTTCGTCGACCGCCTGCCGGTCATAAAGGCCGCGCTGATGCGCTATGCCATGGGCTGAACCCCGCTCTTCCCTTTCCCCTCGTCCGGAGACTTCATGAAATCCTCTTTCCTCCTCGGCGGTCTCGCCGCCCTGCTGTTCGCCCAGGCTGGCATCGCCAACGACAACAACGTGCGCAAGGCGGTCGATGGCGCCCTCAAGGACCTCTACGGTCCGCAGGTCAAATCCGATGCCGTGCGCAAGGCGGGCGTGGCGAACCTCTACGAGGTGCAAATTGGCGGCGACATCCTCTACACCGACGAAAAGGCCAGCTTCCTGATCATCGGCGACATCATCAACGTGAAGGAAAAAAAGAACCTCACCGAGGAAAGCAAGATGCGCCTCTCGCAGGTCAAGTTCTCCGACCTGCCGCTCGAACTGGCCGCCAAGCAGGTCAAGGGCAACGGCAAACGCGTGATCGCCACCTTCGAAGACCCCAACTGCACCTACTGCAAGAAGCTCGCCGAAGAATTGCAGAAGGTCACCGACGTGACGATCTACACCTTCGTGTACCCGATCTTTCCGCAATCGGGTGACGTGTCGAAGAGCATCTGGTGTGCGCCTGATCGCGCCAAGGCGTGGAACGACTACGTGCTGAAGAACGTCGCGCCGCCGCCCGCCAAGTGCGACACCACCGGCATGGACCGGGTGCTGGCGCTCGGCAAGCGCCTGGACATTCGCGGCACCCCGGCGATGATTTTCGCCGACGGCACCCGCGTGCCGGGCTTCCGCGAAGCCGCCATGCTCGAAAAGATGCTCGACAAGGGCAGCGCGCTGGTGCGCTGAATTCGCAAGCGGCGCCGTCCCGCCGGGGCCGACTTTGCTCAGGCGGCGGGACGCGCCGTCTGCCGCGCGCGGCGGGATTGCGCCCAGGCCAGCAGGCCGAGCAGGAGAAAGGCCGGCACGTACATCCACTCCTTGGCCGGCCGTGCGCTCGGCACCTCGATCGCCGTGATCGCGAAGCCCTGCTCCAGCCCGAGCTTCGCCGCCGGGCTACCGAAGCGCACGGCGGCGACCTGTATCTCGTCGCCCAGCGCCATCACCGTCAGCCCCATGTTGCCGAGCCGCGCGCGCGCGCTGCCCGGCTCGCCGAGCGACAGCAGCACGCCCTTTTCCACCTCCTTGCCTTCCAGGGTCATGCCGGTGACCCAGACGCGCAGCTTGCCGTTTCTCGGCGTTTCCTCGACCAGGCGCGTCAGTTCGCCTGCCGGGACGCGCTCGAAGGGCGGGTGGATCATGTCCATCCAGAAACCGGGGCGGAACAGCGTGAAGGTGATCAGCAGCAGCAGCAGGGTGTCGTACCAGCGGTTGCGAACGAGGAACCAGCCCTGCGTGGCCGCCGCGAACATCATGCTGGCGAGGGTCGCGGAAATGATCGTCAGCACGAGATGGAAGATGCTGGTGATGCCGATCAGCAGGAGTTGCGTGTTGAAGATGAACATGAAGGGCAGGATCGCCGTGCGCAGGCTGTAACCGAAGGCCGTCACCCCCGTGCGCATCGGGTCGCTCTTGGCGATGCCTGCCGCCGCGTAGGAAGCGAGCCCCACTGGCGGCGTCACATCCGCCATCAGGCCGAAATAGAAGACGAACAGATGCACGGCGATGAGCGGCACGAGCAGGCCGGACTGCGCGCCCAGCTCGACAATGACCGGCGCCATCAGCGTCGAGACGACGATGTAGTTGGCCGTGGTCGGCAGGCCCATGCCGAGAATCAGACAGATCACCGCGACCAGCACGAGCATCAGCATCAGGTTGCCGCCGGAGAGCGTCTCGACGAGCTCGGTCATCGCCAGGCCGATGCCGGTGAGCGTGACGGTACCGACGATGACACCGGCGGTGGCCGTGGCGATGGCGATGGCGATCATGTTGCGCGCGCCGGTGACCAGGCCGCTGTGCAGGTCGATGAAGCCCTGCTGCACGGCGGCGCGGTAGCGGCCATGGCCGCGGAAGAAGGCGAACAGTGGCCGCTGGGTGAGCAGGATGAAGACCAGGAAGCAGGTGGCCCAGAAAGCAGAGAGCGCCGGCGAGAGCTGCTCGACCATCAGGTTCCAGATCAGTGCCGCCACCGGCAGGAGGAAGTGCAGGCCGGATTTGAGCGTGGGGCCGATTTCCGGCAGGAACTCCATCTTCTCGTCCGGCGCGTCCAGATGCGATTCGGGATAGCGCGCGGCATGGCGCACGATCACCAGGTAGGCGGCGAGCATCAATGCGCCGACCACGGCGAACGAGGCGCCGCCCGCCACCGTCTTGATCCAGCCGAAGCCCCAATAGATGATCGCCGCCAGAATCACCAGTCCGGAGAAGGTCATCACGGTCGTGACGAGCGCGTGCTGCCACGGTAGCGGTTCGCGGCGCGGCAGGCCCTGCAGGTTCATCTTCAGGGCTTCGAGATGCACGATGTAGAACAGCGCGATGTAGGAGATCAGCGCGGGCAGTAGGGCGTGCTTCATCACCTGCACGTAGCTGATGCCGACGTACTCCACCATCAGGAAGGCCGCCGCGCCCATCACTGGCGGCATGATCTGGCCGTTCACCGATGAAGCGACCTCGACGGCAGCCGCCCTGTCGGCGCGGTAGCCCACGCTTTTCATGAGCGGGATGGTGAAGGTGCCGGTGGTGACCACGTTGGCGATCGACGAGCCGGAAATCAGGCCGGTGCTCGCCGAGGCGCACACGGCGGCCTTGGCCGGCCCGCCGCGCATGTGGCCGAGCAAGGCGATGGCCGACTTGATGAAATAGGCGCCGGCGCCGGCCGTCTCGAGCAGCGCGCCGAACAGCACGAACAGGAAGATGAAGCCGGTCGACACGCCGAGGGCGACGCCGAACACGCCTTCGGTGGTGAGCCACAGGTGGCTCATGCCCTTGGCCAGTGAGGCGCCGCGATGGGCGATCACGTCCGGCATATAGGGGCCGAGGAAGATGTAGCCGATGAACACCACCGCGAGGATGACCATCGGCAGGCCGAGCGCGCGGCGCGCGGCCTCGAGCAGGAGGGTCAGGCCGGCGACGGCGACGGCGAGGTCGAAATTCGTCGGTTGGCCGGGGCGGGTGGCCAGTTCCCGGTAGAACAGGAACAGGTAGGCCATGCAGAAGGCGGCGACGGCCGCCAGCACCCAGTCGCCGAGCGGGATATGCCGCCGCGAAGAACGCTTGAAAGCGGGATAGGCGAGAAAGCCGAGAAAAACGGCGAAGGCGAGGTGGATCGCGCGTGCCTCGGTGTCGTTGAAGACGCCGAAACCGAAGGCGAACGGCAGGGGCGAGGCATACCAGAGCTGGAACAGCGACCAGCACAGGGCCACCGCGACGATGACGCCGGCGGCCCAGCCGGCGGGCTTGCGCCCGCCGGTGTCCGCCTCGGCAACGATCTGTCGCAGCTCGGCGTCGTTCAGCTCATGGTGCGCCAAGGCTTACATCCAGCCCTTTTCCTTGTAGTAGCGCACGGCGCCGTCATGCAGCGGGGCGGACAGACCGTTCCTGATCATGGTCTTGGGGTCGAGATGGGCGAAGGCCGGGTGCAGCTTCTTGAAGTCCTCGAAGTTTTCGAAGACGGCCTTGACGAGCAGATAAACGGTGTCGGCCGGCACCTTGCTGGAGCTGACGATGCTGGCGACCACGCCGAAGGTCTTCGTGGGCTCCGGGTTGCTGGCGTACATGCCGCCGGGGATAGTCGCCGTGGCGAAGTAGGGATAGTCGGCGACCAGCTTGTCGATGCCGGGGCCGGCGATAGTCACCAGCTTCGCGCCGCAGGTCGTCGTCGGATCCTGGATGTTGGCGGAAGGATGGCCGACCACGAAGGCGAAGGCGTCGATCTTGTTGTCGCACAGGGCGGGGCCGTGTTCGTCGGCCTTCAGTTCCGAGGCGAGCGAAAAGTCGCCCATCTTCATGCCGACGGCGGGCAGCAGCATGTCCATGGTGGCGCGCTGGCCGGAACCGGGGTTGCCGACGTTGAAACGCTTGCCCTTGAGATCCTCGAAACGGGCGATCTTGGCTTCCTTGCGGGAGAGCACCGTCATCGGTTCGGGGTGGATGGAAAACACCGCGCGCAGGTCACCCATCGCGCCGCTGTCCTTGAACTGTACCAGGCCCTTGACGGCATTGAACTGCACGTCGGACTGGGCCACGCCGAAATCGAGCTCGCCGGCCTTGATGGTGTTGATGTTGTAGACCGAGCCGCCGGTACTTTCCACCGAGCAGCGAATGCCGTGCTGGGCGCGATCCTTGTTCATCAGGCGGCAGATGGCGCCGCCCGCGGCGTAGTAGACGCCGGTGACGCCGCCGGTGCCGATGGTGACGAATTTCTGTTGCGCATGGGCCGGCGTGCCGGCGAAGAGGGCGCCCAGGGCGAGGGCGGCGGCAAGGGTGGTCAGCGTTTTTTTCATGCGGTGTCTCCTTTGGGTGAAATGGTGCCGGAATCGTCAGTAGTGGGCATCCGGATCCCACATGGCGGCGTCGAAACGTATCACGCGGTTGCGCCCCTCTTCCTTGGCCCGGTAGAGAGCCACGTCGGCGAACTTGACGACCTGCCAGAAGGTGTCGGAATCGGCCGGGAATTCGGCGACGCCGATCGAGATGGTCTTCTGCAGCATGCCGGCCGGCAGGGGAATCTTGGTGCTTTCGACCTCGGCGCGGATTTTCTCGGCCACCTTCATGGCCTGTTCTCCCGTGGTGTCGAGCAGCACCAGCAGGAATTCCTCGCCGCCATAGCGCACGGCGGTATCGGAACCGCGCACGTTGCGCTGCAGGATGTCGGCGAGAGTCTTGATGACCTTGTCGCCGGCCTCGTGGCCGTGCGTGTCGTTCACCTGCTTGAAGAAATCGAGGTCGAGCATCAGCACGGAGAAGGACGCCTTGCGGCGCTGCGCACTGGCGACCAGCGAGCCGACGTATTCCTCGAGGAAGCGCCGGTTGTGCAGGCCGGTCATCGGGTCGCGCAGCGCGCTTTCGCGCAGGTGATCCATCAGCCGCTTGGCCTCGAGCACCGGGCCGGTCTCGCGCAGGTAGACGGCGATGAAGGGCACCATCAGGCGGGCCAGCGCGGTCTCGTCGCCGGCGATGACGATCTGCACCACGCAGCCTGCCGTGCCGGATTGCATGATCGGCAGGCAAATATGGGTATCGCCTTCCGCGTCCGGCCGGAACATCGTGCACAGCCCCGGGAAGTCGACGGCATTGATCTCGTGCCCGGCCCGCTTGGCGCGGCAGAACGAGGCGTCGATGGTGATCTGCGGGTCGCAATAGCGGCAGGACGGACCGACCTCGCCGTCGATCAGGATCGGCGTCATGCGGTTTTTGCTGGCAGCGATCTCGTAGATGGTGAAGCGCTTGAAATCGTGCTTGTGGCGCAGCGTGTCGGCGAGCCGCCGGTAGATGTCGAGCTTGGTCTGATCCTCTTCGATCGCCTGCTTGAACTGCGAGACCGCGACGAGGCTTTCCACCATCTCCGTGGTCAGCGCCAGCTGGTTGCGGCCGTCGCAGGCGCGATGCCCCATCAGCTGCCCGACGCGCGTGCGGATCGTGGTGATTTCGCCCTCGAGGAACGTCATCAGCCGGTCGATGTTCGCGGCGATGTCGCCTACCTCGTCCTGGCCGTGCTGGTGGATGCGGCCCGAGAAATCGCCTTCGACCGCCCGGGAGGTCACCTGCTGGACGGTGCGCGCCGCCTCGGAAAGCGGATGCATCATGCGCCGCAGCAGGGCCAGCGCCGCCAGTGCCGCCACCAGTACGGCGATGCTGATCAGGACGACGGCGATGATGCCCTGGCGGCGCACCTCGGCGAGCGAGATGTCGATGGCGATCACCCCCAGCACCGTGCCGATCGGCACGGCGTGGCATTGCAGGCAGTTGGGTGTGCCGCGGTCGTCGGCGACGTAGGGAATGACGGCCTGAAACATCGGCTCGCCATTGATTTCATGCACCTCGAAAACTTCGCCGCCGGTTTGCATCGCGCGGTTGATGCTGGCGCTGGTGATCGCCGTTTCGCCGGCCAGGCCGGGGCCGAACTGGCCTACCACCGGCTGGCCGCGCACCACGCGGACCCGATGTACGCCCGGCACGACCGAGAGACGCACGAGAAACTGCTGGCGCTTGTCGATGGTGCCGTTGATCATGCTCTCGGTCAGGCCGACCTTGATCGTCTCGGCCACGGAGCGGGCGTGGTGCTCCGCCGTGTAGAGCGAGAAGTGGCGAAAGCTCAATGCCGAGAGTCCGGCGAGCACGACCACCAGCATCGCGAGGATGACGACGAAAAACGACTGGATTCGATCCTTGAGCTTCATCGTGTATCGATCATTGGCAAGGGCGGCATCCTAACAAATCCACACGAAGATGACCGGCATATTACGGTTCAGTGTGGTTCATGATGGCGCGGCAGCAACACCCACATGCGGCCGCGCTGCTTCATGCGCCCGGCCAGGGCGCCCGGCGTCTCGCCGCCGCCCCAGTAGAAATCGCCGCGCACCGGGCCGCGAATCGCGCCGCCGGTGTCCTGTGCGAGCATGAGTCGAACGAGCGGCTCCGCGCTGTTCGGCCGCGTCGTCGCCAGCCACACCGGCGCGCCGAGCGGCGTGTGGCGCGGGTCGACGGCGATCGAGCGCTCGGGCGTGAGCGGCACGCCGAGCGCGCCCGGCGGGCCGCTCCCCTCGGCGGGCAGTTCGCGGAAGAACACGAGACTCGGGTTGGCGTCGAGCAGTTCCTTGAGACGGCCGGGGTTGGCCGCCGCCCAGGCCTTGATGCCCTGCATCGAAGCCTGATGGGCTTGCAGTTCTCCCTGGTCGATCAGCCAGCGACCGATG
This sequence comes from uncultured Methyloversatilis sp., assembly GCA_964527195.1. Classification (GTDB taxonomy): domain Bacteria; phylum Pseudomonadota; class Gammaproteobacteria; order Burkholderiales; family Rhodocyclaceae; genus Sulfuricystis. The sequence continues at coordinate 4,533 of CAZGOH010000067.1, read as the reverse complement.
GAGCGATAGGGGTGGCCGTTCTGGTCGGCATAACCAATTCTGACGCGGCTGCCGTCGTCGAGCAGTACCTGTCCCGAGCCCTGGATTTGCAGGAAGAAGAAGTCGACCGGGTCATCCACCCACAGCAGAGCTTCCCCGGCGCGTTTTTCCTCCTCGGCCGACCATTCGGCGCGACTGAAGAAGGGAATCAGCCGGCGGCCCTCGATACGTCCGCGCAGGCGCAGGTGCTTGAGCTCCGGATAAAGCGCGGCGAGGTCGACGACGATGAGATCCCCGGGCGGCGCGAACACCGGCGTGAGATAGGGTGCTTTCCTCGTGCGGCTGCCGCGCACCAGCGGCTCGTAATAGCCGGTCACCAGCCCTTCGCGCGCGTCGTCCGGATTGACGAGCTGCCACGGGCGAAAATGCGCCTCGAACCAGACACGCGCGCTTTCCGCCGCCGTGTCGCCGGCACCGACTTTCGGCAGCGCTGCACAGGTAGCCAGCCACAGGGGCCGCTTCGCCAACGTCGCGCACTGGGCGCGGAAGAGTTCGAGCACCGCCGCGTGATCGTCGTTTTCCCAGCCGGGCAGGTCGCGCCACTCGGCGGGCTGTAACGGCTTCGCGGCGGGCTTGGGCTTTTCGGCTTCCGCGCAGGGCGGGCAAACGGGCGCGGGCGGCGGCACGGCGGCGCAGCCGGCCAGCAGGGCAAGTGATACGACTAGTGCTAAATTCCGGAGCTTCATAGCCGGAAGCTTACCCGATGCAAGGACTGGAATTCCTCATTCGCCGCCTCGAAAGCCTCGTCGGGCGCGCCGAAAATCTCCTGCCGCCACCGCCCGCGCCGCCCGACTGGAACGCCGTCGCCTTCCGCTGGCGCGGCAAGCTGGAACCGGTGCGCCATCCCCACAAAATCCGCCTCGCCGACTTGAAGGGCATCGATGACCAGAAGGCCGCCATCGAGCGCAACACGCGCCAGTTCGTCGCCGGCCGCCCGGCCAACAACGTGCTGCTCACCGGCGCGCGCGGTACCGGCAAGTCTTCGCTCATCAAGGGCGTGCTGACCAGGTTCGCGAAGCAGGGCCTGCGCCTCGTCGAGGTGGACCGCAACGATCTGGTCAGGCTGCCGGAGATCATCGACCTCGTCGCCGGTCGGCCCGAGCGCTTCGTCGTCTTCTGCGACGACCTCTCCTTCGAAGCCAGCGAGCCCGGCTACAAGGCGCTCAAGAGCGCGCTCGACGGCTCGGTCGCCGCGCCGCCCGACAATTTGCTGATCTACGCCACCTCAAACCGCCGCCACCTGATGCCCGAGCGTTTCGCCGAAAACCGCGAAATCGTGCGCGGCGAGGACGGCGAAATCCACCCGGGCGAAACCACCGAGGAGAAAGTCTCGCTCTCGGAACGCTTCGGGCTGTGGCTGTCGTTCTACCCCTTCAGCCAGGAGCAGTACCTCGACATCTGCGCGCACTGGCTCACGGTGTATGCAAAGCCGGCGCTGGCGGGACGGCAAACCGGGCGGGAAGATTGGCGACAGGAAGCCCTGCAATGGGCGCTGCAACGCGGTTCGCGCAGCGGCCGCGTCGCCTGGCAGTTCGCGCGCGATTACGCCGGTCGGCTGAAGTGAAGAAAATCACCGAGGTCGCGGCCGCCGTCATCCTGCGGCCCGATGGCAGTTTCCTTCTGGGCCGGCGCGCTGCCGACACCTTTTATCCGGGCTACTGGGAGTTTCCCGGTGGCAAGGTCGAGCCCGGCGAGACGCCGCACGAAGCCCTCGTGCGCGAATTGCGCGAGGAGCTCGAAATCGACGTTCTTACGGCGACGCCGTGGATCGTGCGCGAACATGCCTACGAGCACGCCCATGTGCGGCTGCACTTCTTCCGCGTCACGCAATGGGCGGGCGAACTGCGCGACCACGTGCATGCCGCGCTTGCCTGGCAGCGGGCGGATGCCTTGAGCGTCGATCCGATGCTGCCCGCCAACGCGCCGGTGCTGGCCGCCCTGCGGCTGCCGGACTTTTACGGCATCACCCACGCCTGGCAGATTGGCGCCGATGCGCAACTCGTCGCGCTCGACGCGGCACTGGCGCGCGGGCTGAAACTGGTGCAACTGCGCGAAGCCGCCCTGCCCGAAGCCGTGCGCGAAGCCTTCGTTGCTGCGGCGGTGGCGCGTTGTCATGCACATGGTGCGCGGGTGCTCGTCAATGGCGACGCGCAACGGGCGCGCGCGGCCGGCGCCGACGGGCTGCACCTGCCCGCCGTCCGGCTCATGGCGCTGGACCGGCGCCCCGACTTTCCCTTCGTCGCTGCTTCCTGCCACGACCGTGCGGAACTGGTGCAGGCCGCGCGCCTCGGCCTCGACTTCGCCGTGCTCGGCCCCGTCGCGGCGACCGCGACCCATCCGGGCCAGAGCGGCATCGGCTGGCCCGCGTTCGCCCGACTGGCCAGCGGCCTGCCGCTGCCGGTCTATGCGATCGGCGGGCTGGACATGTCGGCTATCGCTGCCGCACAAGCCGCCGGCGCGCAGGGCATTGCCGCCATTCGCGCGGCGTGGCTTACTGTCCGCCCCCCGCGCCGAGCAGATTGACGATTTCCATGCCGCGCAGGCCGACCAGCACGCTGGCGGCGGCCAGCGCGAAGGCGGTCCATTCGAGGATTGCCGCCGGCCGACGCTCGACGCGCCGGCGTTCGCCGCTGGGCGGCAGCAGGAAGGCCTGGCGCAGCACGCGGAAGACGTAGATGGCCGCCAGCAGGCCGCCGGCGAGCACGAGCAGCACCATGTCCCAGCGGCCGCGGTCCAGCGCGGCGTCGATCAGCAGCCATTTGGCGAGAAAGCCGCCGGAAGGCGGCAGGCCCATCAGCGTGACGCCCGCCAGCCCGAAGGCGAACAACGTCACCGGCAGGCGCGTGGCCACGCCGGCCACGTCGGCGACGGCATCGCGTCCGGTCACCTGGATCAGCACGCCCGCCGCCGCGAACATCGCCGCCTTGGCCAGCCCGTGCGCGACCACCTGCATGCCGCCGGCGTGCAATGCGAGCCGGTCGTCCCCCAGCACCGGAAAGATCAGGAACAGATAGCCGAGCTGGGCCACCGTGGACCACGCCACCAGCATCTTGAGCCGCTCGGCGCGGATCGCGCGCCACGAGCCCCAGAGGATCGCGGCGGCGCCCAGCAGCGCCGGCAGCCAGGCCGCCGCCTGCGCCAGCGGCGCAAAGGGGCCGAGCCAGAGGCGCAGGATCAGGTAGAACGAGGCTTTGACCACCAGGGCCGAGAGCAGTGCGGAGACCGGTGCAGGCGCGCCGCCGTGGGCGGGCGGCAGCCAGGTGTGGAAGGGAAACAGGGCGGTCTTGACCATCAGGCCGACGAGCATCAACCCGGCGGCGAACCAGACCGCGCGCGGCGCGCCGGCCGTCACCAGCGGTGCCAAGGTTTCAAGCGCCACCGTGCCGTAGACGCCGTAGATCAGCGCCACGCCGAGCAGATAGAGGCCCGAGCCGATGAGCGTGGCGAACAGGTAGCGCAACGCCGCCGCGATCTGCTGCGCACCGCCACCCATCGCGACGAGACCGACGGCGGCCAGCCCGACGAGTTCCAGCGCGACGTAGAGGTTGAACAGGTCGGCGGAAAGGAACAGCGCATTCATGCCGGCCAGCAAAAAACCGGCGAGCGGCCAGAAGGCCGGCAATTTCTCCGCGAAGTAGACACGCGCGTAGACAAAGAGCGGTAGTGCGACGAGCTGGGCGAGAACCAGCATCAACGCTGCCAGTCCGTCGGCGGCCAGATCGATGCCCAGCGGCGCGCCCCAGCCGCCGACGGCATGCGTCGCCGTATCGCCGGAACCGACTTTCGCGGCGAGCGCGAAGGCGAGCCAGAGTTGCGCGGCCGTGCCGCCGAGTGCCAGCGCCGCGCCGCGCGACGGCAACAGGAACGCGCCGGTCGCCCAGACGAGCGGCAGTAGGATCAGCCAGACCAGCGGGTCAGTCATCGCCGTCCTTCGGCAGAGTGTAGTTGCCGGTCTGGGCGAACAATCGGCGTACCAAAGCAAGGGCGAGCGCCGTGGCGGCGACGGCGACGACGATGCCGGTGAGCACCATCGCCTGCGGCACCGGGTCGGGCGTGCCGCTGCGTTGGGCGAGGCCGACGAGCACGAGGAAGGCGCCGCTGCCCATGAGGTTGAAGGCGAGGATGCGGCGCAGCAGGTGATCGAGCAGTACGACGCCGGCGATGCCCATCGCGAAGAGGACGACACCGGTGCAGGCGAAGATCAAGCCACTCGTAAACAGTGTCATGACAGAAACAGGAACAGACCGGCGAGGATCAGCCCGAGCGAAACGGTGAGTGTCGCCTCGATCAGCAGGATCAGCGCGCCGGCCCAGGCGGACGGATACTGGAGCAGCGCCCCCTCGGCCAACAGTGCAGCAGCGACGGCGAGGAAGACGAGGAAGCCGGCGGCGAGCCCCCAGCGCAAGCGCACCCCGGGCGCACTCCAGCTTGGCAGGAGGCCGGCCAGATGCAGCAACACGGCGGCGGCGGCGAGCACCGCGCCGGCCTGGAAGG
>CAZGOH010000066.1:4991-12750 GCA_964527195.1 uncultured Methyloversatilis sp. | reverse complement strand
CCATCGACTGATCCGATTCCGCCAGCCTGTCGAGCGCCACCTCCGGCGCATGTTGCCCGTTTTGATCGTCTGTCATCGCGGTCTCCTTCCTCGTCGGTCGCACACAGCATAACCCAGTTCCGCGCCGTCCCGCCAGCACCGACTTTGGGCGCCGCGCGCCTACTCGCGGTAGTCGTTGCTGCCATAGCGCGTGATGCCCAGCATCAGCCGCACCAGGCCATAGGCCGCCCAGCGCAGGGCGCGCGCCACGATGCCGCTGCGCCGCAGATCAGCGTGAGTGATTTCGCTCGCATCGTTTTCGAGCGCGCGCGTCAGGCTGGCGCGCAGGCCCGCCGTGAAAGCGCGATCTTTCACCACCACGTTCGCCTCGCGGGCGAGCAGCAGGCTGAAGGGGTCGATGTTCGAGGAGCCCACCGTCGCCCAGGCCTCATCGACGACTGCCACCTTGGCGTGCAGGAAGCCGGCGCGGTATTCGTGAATGCGCACCCCGCCGGCGAGCAGCTGCCCGTAAAGTGCCTGGGTGGCGTAGTGCAGCAAGGCGTACTCCACCTGGCCCTGCAGCAGGACGACGACCCGCACGCCGCGCGCCGCCGCATCGAGCAATGCGTGGCGAAAACGCCAGCCCGGCAGAAAGTAGGCGCTGGCAATCAGCACGTCCGCGCGCGCGGCAGCGAGCGCGGCGAGGTAGGTTTCCTCGATGTCGCGGCGATGGCGCAGGTTGTCGCGCACGACGAAGGCGGCGGCGGTGCCGCCGACTGCCGTGCTGCGCGCGCAGGGACTCGGTGGCAGGACGGGCGGCCGCCGCCGCAGGCTCGCCCAGCCCACCAGCCGCCACAGGCGACGCATGTCGGCGTGAATCCGCGCCACCAGCGGGCCTTCGATGCGCACGGCGTAATCGAGGCGTGGCGCCTGGCCCGGCGCATCGGTGTCATCGACGATGTTGATGCCGCCGACGAAGGCGACGCGGCCGTCGATCGTCGCCAGCTTGCGGTGCAGGCGGCGCAAGCGGTTGCGACGCAGCCGCAGACGGGCAAGCTCGGGACGGTAGACGGCCACCGCGCCACCGGCGGCGACGAGCGTGCGGCCCATGCCGGCCGCGAATTCGCGCGCACCGAAACCATCGACCAGCACGCGCACGGCGATGCCGCGATCGCTCGCCGCCGCCAGGGCGCCGACGAAGGCGTGCCCGGTGGCGTCGTCCGCGAAGATGTAGGTCTCGAGATGGATCTCGCATTCGGCTGCGGCGATCGCGGCAAGCAGGGCGGGAAAGTAGTCGGCGCCGGTTTCGAGCAGTTCGATACGGTTGCCCGCCTGAAAGTCGGCTTTCATGGCACGGCGGGCATGAAGGAGAGGCGGGCCGACAGCGCGGCGTGGTCGGAAAGGGTGGACCAGGGCGGGCCGTGATGGACCGCGCGCGCCTCGACCTGCAGGCCGCGCAGGTAGATGCGGTCGAGGCGAAACATCGGCAGCGCGGCGGGAAAACTACGCGAGGGCCGCGCGCCCTTGCTGGCGAAGGCTTCGGCGACGCCCAGGCGCGCGGCGAGATGCTCGCAGGCGCGGCCGCGCCAGTCGTTGAAATCGCCGGCGATCAAAAGCGGCGCATCGCCCGGCACGTTCGCCTCGATGAAGTTCGCCAGGGCATCGTACTGGTGGCGACGCGAGCGGCCGAACAGCGAAAGATGCGCGCAGACGCAGTGCAGCGGCCCCGCCAGGCCGGGCACCGCCACCGCGCAGTGCAGCAGCCCGCGCTTTTCGAAACGCAGGCGCGTCACGTCCTGATTGTGGACGGAAAGGATCGGGTAACGCGCGAGAATCGCGTTGCCGTGGTGGCCGTGGTCGTACACCATGTTGCGCCCGTAGGCATGGCTGCCCCAGACGCCCTCGGCGAGGAATTCGTGCTGCGGCGCCGCCGGCCAGTCGGTGTGGTTCGCCGCGTGGTGCGCATGGCGCCCCTGCACTTCCTGGAGGAAAACGATGTCCGCATCGAGCGCACGCAGCCGCTCGCGCAGATCATGCACCACCATGCGGCGGTTGAACTGCGAAAAGCCCTTGTGAATGTTCCAAGACACGACGGAAAGCATGGCGGGAGTGTAATGCGGCAAAATGCGTCCATGTTGATCCACCCGCAATTCGATCCCGTCGCGCTTTCGCTGGGGCCCCTGTCCGTGCATTGGTACGGGCTCATGTACCTCGCCGCTTTCGGCGCTTTCTGGTGGCTCGGCCGGCGGCGCGCCCTGTCGCAGCCCTGGCACGGCCTGAATCCGCAGCAGGTCGAGGACTTGCTGTTCTACGGCGTGCTCGGCGTGGTGGTCGGCGGGCGGCTCGGCCAGGTGATGTTCTACGAGCCGGCGCATTACCTCGCGCATCCGCTGGAAATCTTCGCCGTCTGGAAGGGCGGCATGAGCTTTCATGGCGGCTTCCTCGGCGTGCTGGTCGCCATGGCCATTTACGCGCGCAAGTGCGGGCTGACGTTCTGGCAGCTGACAGACTTCATCGCGCCGCTGGTGCCCATCGGGCTGGGGCTGGGCCGCATCGGCAACTTCATCAACGGCGAGCTGTGGGGGCGTGTCACAAACGCCGACTTTCCGCTGGCAATGGTGTTTCCGTATGTCGATGCGTTGCCGCGCCATCCGTCGCAGCTGTATCAGGCGACGGGCGAAGGCCTGCTGTTGTTCGCCCTGCTGTGGTGGTTCTCGGCGCAGCAACGGTCGCGCAGGCAGGTCTCGGCGCTGTTCCTGATCGGTTACGGCGTTGCCCGCTGGATCGGCGAGTATTTCCGCGAGCCGGATGCCGGCATCTTCGGCATCTCCTACGTCGTCAGCATGGGGCAATGGCTTTCGCTGCCGATGATTCTTGTCGGCGTTTATCTTTTCGTCAGGGGGGCAAAAACACCATGAGCAGACCGTTCAAGGTTCTAGGCATCCAGCAGATCGCCATCGGCGGACCGTCGAAGGACAAGCTGCGCACGCTGTGGGTCGACATGCTCGGCCTCGAAGTGACCGGCAATTTCGTCTCGGAACGCGAGAACGTCGATGAGGACATCTGCGCGATGGGCAAGGGCGCCTTCAAGGTTGAAGTCGACCTGATGCAGCCGCTCGATCCCGAGAAGAAGCCGGCGGTGCATACCACACCGCTCAATCACGTCGGCCTGTGGATCGACAATCTGCCGAAGGCGGTCGAATGGCTCACCGCGCAGGGCGTGCGCTTCGCGCCGGGCGGCATCAGGAAGGGCGCGGCGGGCTATGACATCTGCTTCCTGCATCCCAAATCGAACGACGAGTTTCCCATCGGCGGCGCAGGCGTGCTGATCGAGCTGGTGCAGGCGCCGCCGGAAGTGGTGGCCGCGCTGTCATGATGCGCTGGCTGCGTTTCACGGCCAACGACGGCGCCGCGCAATTCGGCAGTCTCGTCAATCCGTTTCGCTGAGCCGGGCACTCGAAAGTCGGTGCCGGCGGGACGGCGATTCAGCCCAGCCCCGCGCCGGCGAGCTTGAGGCCAAAGCCGATGAACAGGCCGCCGACGCTGCCGCTCGCCACGGCGGCGAGGCGCCGGCGCTCGCGGAAGTGCCCCGCCAGGCGCGCGCCGCCGAAAATCAGCGCGGAAAGGTAGAGCGCGCTGCACGCCTGCACGATGACGGCGAGGATCAGGAAGGACAGCCCCGGGTGTGCGTAAGACGGATCGACGAACTGGATGAAGAAGGAAAGGAAGAAGAAGATCGCCTTCGGATTCATCAGGCTGATGACCAGCGCGGTGCGAAAGGGGCGCGCGGCATCCACCGGCACGCGCGCCGCGTCGTTGCCGGCGCCGCGCCAGCTTTTCCAGGCCGCCCGCAGCAACCCGAGCCCCAGCCAGGCAAGGTAGGCGCCGCCGACGTACTTCAGGGCCATGAACAGCATCGGCGCGGCCTTCAGCAGCGAGGCGGCGCCCGATACGGCGAGCAGCATGAGGACGGCATCGCCGACGAAAATGCCGCAGGCGCTGCGATAACCGGCGCGCACGCCCCAGCGCGACGCGACGCTCATCACGTAAAGCGAGTTCGGCCCCGGCAGCAGGATGATGAAGATCGTGCCGAGAACGAAGGTCGTCAGGTCGGTGATGCCGTAAACCATGGTCCGGATGCGGGAAAAGCGCCGATGATAGCGGGCAAAAGTCGGCGCTGGCGCAACGCCGTTCCGGAGTCGCGCTAGAGGACGGCCTGCAAGCGGCGCAGCCGCCCGGCACGCGACAGGGCGATGCGGGTGCAGCCGTCGATGATCGCGAGCAGGGGCGCGCGCGGCTGGCGGCGGAGAAATTCCAGCGGCGTCAGGGTGCCGGCGAACATCTGCTTGGCGTCCGCCACCAGGGCGACGACGCCATCGAGGCCGATGCAGCGGTACAGGAAGGCGGAGAGCGGCGAGGCAGCCAGCGAGCCCCCGGAACTCAGCTGCCGGCCTTCTTCGAGGACACCGAGAAGCAAGGTGTCGGTGTCGGCACGGGGCGGCGGTACCGGCAGGAAATCCTCGATCCGGTCGGATTTCTCGGCGACGCTTCTGAGGTCGCCGAGGAACATCGAAACCGGCGCATCGCCGCCGGTTTCCAGCGACAGCGCCTCGACGATGGCGATCGACGCCAGCTTGGCGTCGAGGTAATGCACCGAAAACTCCAGATTGGCCCGCGCGCGCGATGTCAGGCGCGCCATTTCGGCGGCATCCGGCACGTTCTTGTAGCTGTGAAAAACCAAGGCCGGGTCGAGCGTGGCGAGAAACCCTTCCATGCGTTGCAGGGCACGGCGGAAGTCCTGCACGGAATAGACGCCGACGGCGGCCAGGGGCGCGTTCGATTCCTCGATCAGCATCCAGGTGACATAGAGAAAGATGCCCGGATCCTCGACGGCGAAACCCGCGACGTCACGGTTGGCGATCACCACCGCGTCATTGACCAGTGCATCGATGGCCGTCTCCGTCAATCCCGTTCCCAACTCCCCGTTGGCTGCGCGGATGCGTGCCGCGAGCACCTCCGACGCCTGGCGGTCATGGTAATTGTGCCCCCAGTTGGGCACGGTCGCCGCGATCAGCGCGACCACGCGCAGCATGTCCGCCGGGGCGAGGTACGGCGACAGGCTGTGGACCGCCACGATCGCGCTGAGGAACTCGTTCAGCCCACCATACAGCGGCAGGATGTCGCCTTCCTTGAAGTCGAACAGCAGGGAGCACATGCGCATGCCGTGGTTCGCGGGGTCGATGCCAAGAACGCGCAGGCCCTCGCCGCCCTCCGCCACCGCGAGCTTGAGCACGTTGGCGAAATGCGGCGGAAAGCCGCCGTCCAGCTGGTAATAGACGATGTCATGGTAGAGGCCAGCCAAGGCCTGGTGCGGATTCATTTCCCGGCACATTTCCAGGGCGTGCGGCGAAGTGTGGTACACCCGCTGGCCATATTCCATGCCGCGATGCACCTTTACCGCGAGAGGTTCGACCTCCTCCAGCGGAACGTGGATGCCCAGGCGGGTGAAGGCATCGGAAAACTGCTCTATGAAACGGTTGATCGTCGACGCGGTCATGGTCAGGCGAGGGAGGGAAGGAAGATGCTGGCGGTATCCATGCTGAATGTCCGACGGCGAACTGTCAAGCATCGGGCCGCGCCGGCGTAGAATGCGCGCCTTCCCAACGGAGCCGATCCATCGTGAGCATCAGCCCAGTACAAGACATCGTCGCCGACCTGCGCGCCGGCAAGATGGTCATCCTCGTCGATGAGGAAGACCGCGAAAACGAGGGTGACCTCGTCCTCGCCGCCGAGCACGTCACGCCCGAGGCGATCAACTTCATGGCCAAGTTCGGCCGTGGGCTGATCTGCCTGACCCTGACCGAAAGCCGTTGCGCCCAGCTCGATCTGCCGCTGATGGTGCGCGACAACAAGACACCGCACGGCACGGCCTTCACCATGTCGATCGAGGCAGCCGAAGGGGTCACCACCGGCATTTCCGCCCACGACCGCGCACGCACCGTGCAGGCGGCCGTGGCGAAAAACGCCAGGCCCGCCGACATCGTCCAGCCCGGCCACATCTTCCCGCTGATGGCGCAAAGGGGCGGCGTGCTGGTGCGGGCAGGCCACACGGAAGCGGGTTGCGACCTCGCCGCCATGGCCGGCTGCGAGCCGGCGGCGGTGATCTGCGAGATTCTCAAGGACGACGGCACGATGGCGCGCCTGCCCGACCTGCTGGAGTTCGCGCAGGAACACGCGCTGAAGATCGGGACCATCCGCGACCTGATCCAGTACCGCTCGGAAAACGAGAAGCTCGTCGAGTGCGTGGCCGACAAGGAAGTGATCTGCACCCACGGCAGCTTCCGCCTGCGCGCCTTCCGCGACCAGACCAGCGGCGACGTGCATCTGGCGCTGACGCGCGGCGAACTGCGGCCGGACAGCGAGACCCTGGTGCGCGTGCATGAACCGGTCTCGGTGCTCGACTTCCTCGACTGCGCCAGTCAGCGCCACAGCTTCAGCGTCGATATGGCGATGCGCGCCATCGCCGGGGCCGAACGCGGCGCCGTCGTGCTCCTGCACCGCGACGAGAGCGGCGCCGACCTGCTGCACGTCCTGCGCGACGACAACACCCGGTCCGCCGCGAAGTGGGATCCGCGCCTGTATGGCATCGGCGCGCAGATCCTGCGCGAACTGGGCGTCGGCAAGATGCGCCTGCTGGCCAGCCCGCGCAAGATGCCGAGCATGGCGGGTTTCGGCCTCGAAATCTGCGGTTACCTGTCCCCCGAGGAAGCCACGAAATGAGCTTCGTCCCCACCGCCTCCGCCAACTTGCCCCAACGTGGCAATGAGAGCCGCTGCGACGGCATGAACGAAATCGAGCCGAACCTGGCCGGTGCCCACGCGCGCATCGGCATCGTCATGGCGCGCTTCAACAAGTCGGTCGGCGAGGGCCTGCTCTCCGGCTGTTGCCACGAACTGCGCCGCCTCGGCGTGAACACGGTGACGCTGGCCAGCGTGCCCGGCGCGCTGGAAATTCCCCTGACGCTGCAAACCATGGCGCAAAGCGGCCGCTTCGACGCGCTGGTCGCCCTCGGCTGCGTGATCCGCGGCGAGACCTATCACTTCGAAGTGGTTGCCAACGAATCCGCGCGCGGCGTGACCGACGTGCAGCTGGCGACCGGCATTCCCATCGCCAACGCGATCCTCACCGTCGAGAACGACGACCAGGCCGAGGTGCGCATGATCCAGAAAGGCGTGGAAGCGGCGCAGTGCGCGGTCGAAATGGCCAATCTGCTCAAGGCGCTCAAGTGAGGACGGCCCGTTGAGCGCGACGCCTGCCCGCCACAAACCTGCGTCGCCACGCCATCGCGCCCGCGAGTTCGTCGTGCAGGGCCTCTACCAGCACATGGTCGGCGGCCAGGACGCGGCGGCCATCATCGTCCAGGCCGAGTCGGCCGGCGGTTTCGACAAGATCAACCGCGAGCTCTATGACACGCTGCTCGACGGGGTGCTCGGCGACCTGCCCGGCTTGCGCGCCCTGCTCGAACCGCACGTCGCCCGACCCTGGGGCGAGGTATCGCCGGTCGAGCGCGGCATCCTGCTGCTGGCTGCCTGCGAACTGCGCGACCATGCCGAAACGCCCTACCGCGTCGTGCTCAACGAGGCCATCGAGCTCGCCAAGTCCTACGGCGGCACCGACGGCCACAAGTTCGTCAACGGCGTGCTCGACAAGCTCGGGCCGCAACTGCGTCCCGCCGAAACGGGCAGCCGGACGTCGCCGCCGGGCTGAGCGTCCGGCCGGT
>CAZGOH010000066.1:0-4891 GCA_964527195.1 uncultured Methyloversatilis sp. | reverse complement strand
CGTCCGGCCGGTGATTGGCACGATCGACGAGCCCGAAGTCGCGCAAGGCCCGGGCGACGCGCTCGCCGCGTCGCGCCGTGTCGATACCCGCGAGCATCAGCGGCAGCGCGATGTTTTCCGCTGCCGTCAGGCGCGGCACGAGATGGAAGCTCTGGAAAACGAAACCGATACGCTCGCTGCGCACGCGCGCCTGTTCGTCGGCGGACAGCGTGGTGACGTCGCGGCCCTCGAGCCGGTAGCTGCCCGCATCGGGTCGGTCGAGCAGGCCGAGCAGGTTGAGCAGGGTGGATTTGCCGGACCCCGACTGCCCCATGATCGCCACGTACTCCCCTGCCGCGATGTCGAGATCGACGCCCGCCAGGGCATGCACGACGCTGTCGCCGAGCCGGAAGACGCGCTCGACGCCCGCCAGCGCGATCAGGCTCATGGTTCCTCGACCGCGCGGGCGCCTGGACGCACGCCCTCCTTTTCCAGGGAAAGCACGATGCGGTCGCCCGGCGCGAGGCCTTCGAGAATCTCGGCGAACTCCCAGTTGGCGAGCCCGGTACGGACCGTGCGCTCCTCCAGTCGCCCGGACTGCGGGTCCAGGCGCAGCACGCGCTTGCCCTCCTGCAGGGCCGCGGCGGGGATGCGCACCACGCTTTCGCGCGCTTCGAGCAGGATCTCGACGTCGGCGCTGTAGCCGACCAGCAGCCCGCGCGCCTCGTCGGGCGCGGCGAAATCGACCTCGACATCGACGGTGCGTGCCTGCTTTTCCACCGCCGTGACATAGGGCGCCACGCGCCGCACCGTGCCGGCGAACACCCGTTGCGGCAACGCATCGACGCGAATGCGCACCGGCTGTCCGGCGTGGATCTTCGGCGCATCGATCTCGTCCATCGGCGCCTTGACGTAGAGACAGGAAGCATCGATGAGATCGATGGCCGGCGGGGTGGGCACGCCGGGCGGCGAGGGCGTGGAGTACTCGCCCACTTCGCCGACGATCTTCGCCACCGTGCCGGCGAAGGGCGCAACGATGACCGTCCGCCCCAGGTCGGCGCCGGCCGCGGCGAGCTGCCGTTCTGCGGTGACCGCATCCTTGCCGGCGCTAGCGCAGGCGGTGCGCCGCGCGATGGCCTCGGTGCGCGCCGTCTCGGCCCGCGAGGCGGAAATGAAGCCCTGCGCCGCCAGCGTTTCCTGGCGCACCGCTTCGCGCTCGGCGTTGGCGGCCAGGGCGCAGATTTCGGCGCCGCGGCTCTTCGCGGTGGCCAGCTGCGCCTCGGCCACCGCGGCGCGGGCGCGCAAATCCTGGTGCCACAGGCGCATCAGCACCTGCCCCCTCGCGACCTGGTCGCCCTCCTTGACGCCGAGATATTCGATGCGACCGCCGAGAATCGTGGACAGCCGCGTACGCTGGCAGGCCTCCACCGTGCCGGCGCGGGTGTTGGTCAGCGTCGCCTCGACGGTGCCGCTCGCAACCACGTGAAGACGCACGGCGACCGGCTTGGGACGCGCGAACCAGTAGATGGCCGCGGCGGCGATGCCGATGGCGACAAAAATCAGGACGAGACGACGCAAGCGCATGGAGGCGGAGCAGCGGAAACCGGGTAGCCCCATTCTATGACCTCGGCACCGCGTTCCAGCCACCGCGTTCGGTTAGAATTTGCCGCCCTGCAGCATGGCTGCGCCCGAGTGCTCCCATGACCGCCCGCCTCCGGGAAATCCCCTACAACACCACCTCGTTTTCCGACCGCGAAATCGTCATCCGCCTGCTTGGCGAGGAAATGTGGGCGGTGCTCGACGTGCTGCGCGGCCAGCGCGTCACCGGTCGTTCGGCGCGCATGCTCTACGAAGTGCTCGGCGACATCTGGGTGGTGCGGCGTAACCCCTATCTCGAAGACGATCTGCTCGCCAGCCGCGAACGGCGCGCGGCGCTGGTCGGCGCGCTCAAGCACCGCCTCGGCGAGATCGAGCGGCGGCGCCAGGGCAACGAAGCCGTCGCCCGCCTGCTCGCCGCCGCGCAGCAGGCCGTCGCCGACTTCGAGCGCTGGTTCGACGAAACCGCCGCGCTGCGCAGGCAGGTCATGCAACGTCTCGCGCGCCATACGCGCAAGGACAACATCTGCTTCGACGGCCTCGCACGCGTCGCGCACGTCACCGACGCCACCGACTGGCGTGTCGAGTATCCCTTCGTCGTGCTGACGCCCGACACCGAGGCGGAAGTCGCATTGCTGGTGCGCGGCTGCATCGCGCTGGGGCTGACCATCATCCCGCGCGGCGGCGGCACCGGCTACACCGGCGGCGCCGTGCCGCTCGATGCCAGGTCGGCGGTCATCAACACCGAAAAGCTCATCGACATGGGCGCGGTGGCCGAGAGCATGCTGCCCGGCCTGACGAAGCCCTACGCGACAATCCGCACCGGCGCGGGCGTGGTCACGCGCCGCGTCATGGAACGCGCCGAGGAGGCCGGGCTGGTGTTCGCCTGCGACCCGACCTCGGCCGACGCTTCCTGCATCGGCGGCAACATCGCCATGAACGCCGGCGGCAAGAAAGCCGTGCTGTGGGGCACCGCGCTCGACAACCTCGCCTCCTGGACGATGGTGACGCCAGAAGGCAAATGGCTGGAAGTCGAGCGCATCGGCCACAACCTGGGCAAGATCCACGAGCAGGAAATCGCGACCTTCCACCTGAAATACCTGAGCGACGATGGCCGCATGGAGCGTGAGGAATTCCTCAGCATTCCCGGCGCCACCTTCCGCAAGGCCGGCCTCGGCAAGGACGTCACCGACAAGTTCCTCGCCGGCCTGCCCGGCGTGCAGAAAGAGGGTTGCGACGGCCTGATCACCTCCGCGGTGTGGATCCTCCACAAGATGCCGGCGGCGGTACGTACCGTTTGCCTGGAATATTTCGGGCGGGTAACGGATGCCGTGCCGAGCATCGTCGAGATCACCGACCATTTCAGGCCCGGCGGCGCGGGCCTCGCGGCGGGCGTGCAACTGGCCGGCCTCGAGCATCTCGACGAACGTTATGTGAAGGCCGTCGGCTACGCCACCAAGGCCAAGCGGCACGGCCGGCCAAAGATGGTGCTGATCGGCGACATCGTCGGCGACGACGAAACCGCGGTGATGCGCGCCACGTCCGAAGTGGTGAAGATGGCCAACGCGCGCGGCGGCGAGGGCTTCATCGCCGTCAGCCCCGAGGCGCGCAAGAAATTCTGGCTCGACCGCGCGCGCACCGCCGCCATCTCGCGCCATACCAACGCCTTCAAGATCAATGAGGACGTCGTCATTCCGCTGCCGCGCATGGGCGATTATTGCGACGGCATCGAGCGCCTCAACATCGAACTGTCGATTCGCAACAAGCTCGATCTGTGCGACGCGCTGGCCGATTTCCTGCGCGCCCCGGTCAATGAATGGCCGCTGCATCTGGGCGACACCGGCCTCGACAAGAGCGAACTGGTCGGTGATCGGCGCGACGCCGCCCTGGCGACCGTCGCCGAAGTGCGCACACGCTGGCAGTCGCTGCTCGACAACCTCGATGGCGCCTGGCCACCGCCCGCGCCGCCGTCGATGCCGCGCACGCGCTACCAGTGGCACCCGCTGCCGGTGCCGCCGCTCCCCGTGCCCGTGAAACGCTGGCACCCGGTGCCGGCCACGGTATTCGGCAAACTGCAGGATTACGCGGTGCGCGTTTCCTGGAAGCGGGAACTCGCACCGCTGCTCGAGGAAATCTTCGACGGCGCGGCCTACCGGCCGATCCTCGAACGCATCAGCGCGATCCATCGCGAGGTGCTCAAGGGCCGCGTCTTCGTCGCCCTGCACATGCATGCCGGCGACGGCAACGTGCATACCAACATCCCGGTGAATTCCGACAACTACGCGATGCTGCAGACGGCCTACCGCACCGTCGAGCGCATCATGCATCTCGCGCGTTCGCTGGGCGGCGTCATCTCGGGCGAGCACGGCATCGGCATCACCAAGCTCGAATTCCTCTCCGACGCGGAGATCGCGCCCTTCCGCGAATACAAGCGGAGGGTCGACCCCGCGGGCCGCTTCAACAAGGGCAAGCTAATGCCGGGGGCGGACCTCGCCAACGCCTACACGCCCTCGTTCGCGCTGCTGGGCGTCGAGTCGCTGATCATGGAGCAATCGGACATCGGCGGCATTTCCGACATGGTCAAGGACTGCCTGCGCTGCGGCAAGTGCAAGCCCGTGTGCTCGACCCATGTGCCGCGCGCCAACCTGCTCTACAGCCCGCGCAACAAGATTCTCGGCGTCGGCCTGCTGGTCGAGGCCTTCCTCTACGAGGAACAGACGCGGCGCGGCATCTCGCTCAAGCACTTCGAGGAATTCTCCGACATCGCCGACCATTGCACCGTCTGCCACAAGTGCGTGAAGCCCTGCCCGGTGGACATCGACTTCGGCGACGTTTCCATCGCCATGCGCAACTTCCTGCGCAAGAGCGGCAAGAAAAAGAGCGTGCCGGCGACACAGCTGGCGATGGCCTTCCTCACCGCCACCGATCCGGCGACGATCAAGACCATGAAGGCCGGCATGATCGACCTCGGCTACCGCGCCCAGCGTTTCGGCCACGCGGTCGCCCGCACGCTGGGGCTGACGCAGGAGACGGTGAAGCGGCCGCCCGCCTCGCTGGGCCGGCCCGACATCAAGGCGCAGGTCATCCACTTCCTCAACAAGCCGATGCCGGCCGGCGTGCCGGTTCGCACCGCGCGCGCGCTGCTCGACATCGAGGACGCCTCGATGATTCCCGTCATCCGCAATCCCCGGCGCAAGAACGAGGCGACGGACGACGGCGACGCCGTCTTCTACTTCCCCGGCTGCGGTTCCGAGCGCCTCTTCTCGCAGGTCGGTCTCGCCACGCAGGCGATGCTCTGGCATGTCGGCGCCACCAC
>CAZGOH010000065.1:0-12878 GCA_964527195.1 uncultured Methyloversatilis sp. | reverse complement strand
GTCATTCTCAGAAAAAATGTCATTGTCCGTTCTAGTGGTTGGTCAGGGGCTGCGCAAGGCGGCAGTCAGGCTTGCTTGACTTGTACGAAGACCCAACCGAAAGGTTCCGTCTTGTTGGGTTCATTCACATCGTTGGCGGTGAGCGACGAGGTCGTCAAGGCTGCGGATTGGGCCACGCACATTGGCGCCTTGTTCGGGTTGGCGAAGCGTGAGCTTGGTTTGAAATTTGCCTCGACGCTGGATGGCCCCTCCCGTATTCGCTGCGGCCGTTATGCCGCATGGAAGGGTGCGCAGGTCCCCGGCAAGCTTGCCGGGGACGACCGGATTACTGTTCGCCGGCCGCGATCTCGGCGCGCACGGCGTCCATGTCGATGCTCTTCACCTGCTCGATCATCTGGTCGAAGGCGCCGGCCGGCAGGGCGCCGGCCTCGGCGTAGAGAATCACCTGCTCGCGGAACACCATGAGCGTGGGAATCGAGCGGATGTTGAAGCCCGCGGCGATTTCACGCTCGGCTTCGGTGTCGACCTTGGCGAAGCAGATGTCGGGATGCTTTTCCGAAGCGGCTTCGAAGGTCGGTGCGAACGAGCGGCACGGGCCGCACCAATCCGCCCAGAAATCAACGATGACGATGTCGTTGTTGTTGATGATGTCCTTGAAGTTGGCGGCGGTGAGTTCGATGGTGGCCATGCGGCGCTCCGGTGTGGAAAAATGGAGCGGCCATGCTACACCAGCTTTTATTCATGAACGCCGCCTCCACCCCGCCCGGTGGCCGTTTCGCGCCTTCGCCCACCGGGCCGCTGCATTTCGGTTCGCTGGTTGCGGCGCTCGGCAGTTGCCTCGAAGCCCGGGCGCGCGGCGGCCGCTGGCGGGTGCGCATGGAGGACGTCGACGTGCCGCGCTGCCGGCCCGAGCATGCGGACCACATCCTGCGCACGCTTGAGGCCTTCGGTTTCGCGTGGGACGACGCCGTGCGGGTGCAAAGCGCGCGCACGGCGCGTTATCGGGAAGTGCTCGAGCAACTGAAAGCCAGCGGCGCGGTCTATCCCTGCGGCTGCACGCGCGCTGAACTGGCGGGTGCGCACGCCGGCATCGACGGCGCGCCGCTCTATCCCGGCACCTGCCGCGCCGGTCTGCCGCCGGGCAAGAGCGCCCGGGCCTGGCGGCTGCGCGTGGATGGCATGATCGAGTTCGTCGACGTCGTGCAGGGTCGGCAGACGCAGGATTTGGCGCGCGAGGTCGGTGACGGCGTGCTCTTGCGCGCCGACGGCTACTTCGCCTACCAGCTCGCCGTCGTGGTCGACGACGCCGAGCAGGGCATCGACCATGTCGTGCGCGGCGCCGATCTCGTTCATTCGACCGCGCGGCAGATCTATCTGCAAGGCCTGCTCGGGCTGCCGACACCCGAATACGCCCACCTGCCGGTCGCCGTCGACGCCAGCGGCGCCAAGCTCTCCAAGCAAACGCGCGCCGCGCCCGTCGATGCGCGCGACCCTGTGCCGGCCCTGTTTGCGGCGGCGCGTTTTCTCGGCCAGAATCCTCCCGAGGAAATTCGCCGTGTCGCCGTCGCCGACTTTTGGCGCTGGGCACACGAACACTGGCGGCTCGAGCGTGTGCCGCGCGTCATGTCCCAAGCCATCGAGGAGAATCCATGATCATCAACGACGACGCCGGCCTGCGCCGCATGCTCGAAAACCACAAGCGCATCGCCATGGTCGGCCTTTCGCCGAAGGAGGACCGGCCGAGCCATCGCGTCGCGAAGTTCCTGCTGGCGCGCGGTTTCACGGTGATTCCCGTCAATCCGGGACAGAAGGAAATTCTCGGCCAGCCCTGTTATCCGGACCTGCGCAGCGTTCCCGTACCGGTAGACATGGTCGACGTCTTCCGCAGTCCGGACGACGTGCCGCCAATCGCCGAGGATGCCATCGCCATCGGCGCAAAATCGCTGTGGCTGCAAATCAGCGTGATCAACGCGGCAGCGGCGGAACGCGCGGCCGCCGCCGGGCTCGACGTGGTGATGGACCGCTGCCCGATGATCGAGATTCCGCGCCTGTTCGGCGCTTGAAAGTCGGCGGCGGCGGGACGGCGAGAGTG
This sequence comes from uncultured Methyloversatilis sp., assembly GCA_964527195.1. Classification (GTDB taxonomy): domain Bacteria; phylum Pseudomonadota; class Gammaproteobacteria; order Burkholderiales; family Rhodocyclaceae; genus Sulfuricystis. The sequence goes on along the minus strand of CAZGOH010000065.1, from coordinate 10,786 downwards.
CGCCGGGACGGGAACGCCGCTCAGAGCCTGTCCAGCGCCGCCTTGAGCCGATTCACCGCGCCGTCGATGTCGGCGAGCTTGTCGAGGCCGAACAGACCGACGCGGAAGCTGCGGTAGTCTGTGCCTTCGTCGCATTGCAGCGGCACACCGGCGGCGGTTTGCAGGCCGAGGCCGATGAATTTCTTCCCCGACTGGATGTCCGGGTCGTCGGTGTGGCAGACCACCACGCCGGGCGCTTCGAAGCCGGGGGCAGCGACGCTGGGGTAGCTGCGCTCCGCCAGTAGTGCGCGCACGCGGCGGCCGAGTTCCCATTGTGCTTCGCGCAGGGTCTCGAGGCCGCGCGCCTCGATCTCGGCCATCGCGTCGCGCACCTTGGCGAGCGCGTCGGTCGGCATCGTGGCATGGTAGGCGTGGCCGCCGCCCTCGTAGGTTTCCATGATCTGTAGCCACTTCTTGAGATCGGCGGCGAAACTGGTGCTGGTGGTGGCGTCGATGCGCTGGCGCGCCGTGTCGTTCAGCATCACGAAAGCGGCGCAGGCCGGGCCGCTCCAGCCCTTCTGCGGGGCGCTGATGAGGATGTCGACGCCGGTGGCGGCCATGTCGACCCAGAGCGCGCCGGAGGCGATGCCGTCGAGCACGAACATGCCACCGACCGCATGCACGGCGTCGGCGACGGCCTTGAGGTAGTCGTCCGGAAGGAGGATGCCCGAGGCGGTTTCGACGTGCGGGGCGAAGACGAGGTCGGGCTTCTCGCGCGCGATGGTCGCGACGACCTCGGCCAGCGGTGGTGGGGCGAAGGCGGCCTGGGGGCCGGGTGCGACCGGGCGCGCCTTGAGCACCGTCGCGTGCGCTGGGATGGCGCCCATCTCGAAGATCTGCGTCCAGCGGAAGCTGAAGAAGCCGTTGCGGATGACGAGACATTTCTTGCTCGTGGCGAACTGGCGCGCCACGGCCTCCATGCCGAAGGTGCCGCCGCCCGGCACGACGATGGCCGCGCGCGCGCGGTAGGTGCGCTTCAGTTGCGCGGCGATGTCGTTCATCACGCCCTGGAAGCGTTTCGACATGTGGTTCAGGGCGCGGTCGGTATAGACGACCGAATATTCGAGCAGGCCGTCGGGATCGACGTCGGGCAGCAGTCCGGGCATGGCGCACTCCGTAGCGGTGAAAGCCGCGATCTTACTTGCGCACCAGAACCACCGCCAATTCCTCGCGCTCGATGTTGTCGTTGCGCACGCGCGGATAGGGCGGCTTCGGCCACTCCCATTGCGTCGCGGGGAAAAGCGCGCGCATCGCGTGGATGTCGCAGTGGTAGGGCGGGCCTTCGATGAAGCCGTGGTCGGCTTCGGGGCGGGGCGCCTGCATGAAGAGCGCGAGCAGTTTGCCGCCCGGACGCAGCCAGGCGTGCAGTTGCGCCGCGTAAGCCGTCCAGTAGTCCGGATAGAGCGCGCACAGGCAGGTCTGCTCGAAGACGGCATCGACGGGCGCGGCGGGATGCCAGTGCAGCACGTTGGCGTCGAGCAGTTCGGCCCTTTCAGTGCCGATGCCGTCGCGTTCCAGCAATCGCCGGCAGAGCACGAGCGCGTTCGGGGCGAAGTCGATGCCGATGGTCTGGATGCCGGCGGCGGCGAGCGCGGCCACTTCCCAGCCCTGGCCGCAGCCGGGCACGACGACGCGCTGCCCCGGCGCGAGCGTGCCGTCGGCAAGCCAATTGAGCAGTTGCGGATTGGGCGCGCCGCGATCCCAGGGCAACTTGCCCTCGGCAAAACGTGACTGCCAGAAATCGTGCGTGGGTCCGCTCACGGTGCTGCTCCCGGTGGTTGGGTGGAAAGAATGGTCTTGCGGATGCGGCCGACGACGTGCATCTCGCAGGCGCGACAGTCGAAGACGAGTGCCAGCGCCTCGTTGCCTTGCACCAGCGTCATCGGCTCGGCGCGCACCTGCCCCTGCACGCCGGTCACGCCCTTGGCCTGGTGCGGGCAGAGGTTGAAGGCGTGGCGCAGACAGTGCCTGGTGATCATCAACGGGACATCACGGGTCTCCTCGTGTGCCTCGTAGGCGGCAGCGATCAGGCGCACGCCATGCTTCGCGTAGAAGCGCCGCGCGGCGGCGTTGTAGACGTTGGCGAGATAGGTGAGCGAGTCTGCGGGATAAGGCGCGGGCGGCACGACGGCCGGGCGGCGTAGCGGGCGAACATAAGCCGCCGCGCGCGCGGCGACGAGGGCGGCGACAGCATCGCGGCGCAGCGCGTTGGCGGCGGAACCGGGCAGGAACCACGCTTGCGCCCAGTCGGCGGTGAAATCGCGCAGATGAAAGTCGGTCCCGCCGAGACGGCGAAGCTGTTCGTGCAGCGTTCCGATGGCGTTGTCCTGTCGCGCCGGCTGCTTGTCCAGCACGAGGGTCGCGGTGGCGGCGATGCCGTCTTGGTCGGTCAGCGTCAGCGCGAAGCCGTCAGCGGTCTCGACGATGCGCGCATCGACGGCGATGCGGCGTTCGGCGGAATCCTTCGTCAGCGCCTGCTCCCAGGCCTGGTCGCGGTTGCGGTTGACGTATAAGCCGGGGCGCAGGCCGGACAGTTTGTCGATGGGGTCGTTGGGCCAGACGCGCCAGTGCGTCGCGTCGATGCGTTCCACGCGGTTTGCCTGCGTGCCGGCCGCCGCGCGCTTGAAGAGCCAGGCGAGGCCATCGCCGTTACTCAGCGTTTCGCGCGTTGCGATGTCGAAGCTGTCGGCGCCGACCTGCGTCACCTTGCCGAGCGGCAGGCCGACGAAGGCGGGCGTGTCGAAGGCGACGATATGCGACGGATCGGCATGGCGGCCGTGGGTGAAATAGTCGGTGCTGCCGCGATGGAAGGTCTTGTCCGGGTTCGGCGCGAACCTGAGCGTTACCCGGCCGCTGGAAGCTGGCGCGAACTCGGGATGCGCCTCGAAAATCGCATCGAGGAGTTTCCGGTAATGGCCGGTGACGTTCTTGACGTAGCCGGCGTCCTTGTAGCGGCCCTCGATCTTGAAGCTCCTCACGCCCGCTTCGATGAGCGGCAGCAGGTTGGCGCTCTGGTCGTTGTCTTTCAACGACAGCAAGTGTTTCTCGAAGGCGACGACCCGGCCCTGCGCGTCCTTGAGCGTGAAGGGCAGGCGGCAGGCCTGCGAGCAGTCGCCGCGGTTGGCGCTCCGGCCCGTCTGTGCGTGGCTGATGTAGCACTGGCCGGAGTAGGCGACGCACAGCGCGCCATGCACGAAATGTTCGACGACCACGTCGTCCGGCAGCGCGGCGCGCACGGCGGCGATTTCCTTGAGCGAAAGCTCGCGCGCCAGCACGAGCTGCGAGAAGCCGCAGTCGGCGAGGAAGCGTGCCTTCCGCGGCGTGCGGATGTCGCACTGCGTCGAGGCGTGCAGGTCGAGGGGCGGCAGGTCGAGTTCGAGCAGGCCCATGTCCTGCACGATCAGCGCATCGACGCCGGCGTTCCAGCAATCCTGCGCCAGCTGGCGCGCCGGTTCCAGTTCGGCGTCGTGCAAGATGGTGTTGAGCGCGACGTAGATGCGGACGCGGAAGCGGTGCGCAAATTCGACCAGCGCGGCGATGTCGGCGATGCCGTTGCCCGCCTTGTCGCGCGCGCCGAAGGCCGGGCCGCCGATATAGACGGCGTCGGCGCCGTGCACGATGGCCTGGCGGCCGATCTCGGCGGTCTTGGCGGGGGCGAGGAGCTCGATGGTCTTCACACGAAAGTCGGCGGGCGTGGAACGCCGCCTCGAAAGTCGGCCTTGGCGGGACGGCGATGATATAACGCGCGCCATGCAGACCGCCCTGACCCTGCTCCCCGATTTCGCGCTGATCCTGCTCGGCTTCGCGCTGCGGCGCTGGATCAGCCTGGGCGATCATTTCTGGGTCGGGCTGGAAAAGCTCGTCTATTTCGTGCTGTTTCCGGCGCTCCTGTTCGTGGCAATCACCAAGACGCCACTCTCGGCCGCCGCTCTGCCCCTGATCGGTACCGGCGCGCTCGCCATGGCCGGGGCGATGCTGCTCGCGCTGCTGGCGCGGCCCCTGTTTCCCCTCACGCCGATCTCCTTCGCCTCACAGTTCCAGTGTGCCTTCCGCTTCAATACCTATATCGGTCTGGCGGTCGCGGCGACGCTGCACGGCGCGGCGGGCATCGCCGCCTTCGGCATCCTCGCCGGCGGCATGGTGCCCTTCGCCAACATCGTCGCGGTGTGGATGCTGGCGCGGCATGGTTCCACCTCGGTCTGGCGCGAACTGGCGAGAAATCCGCTCTTCCTCGCCACGCTCGTCGCCCTGCTGTGGAATCTCGGCGGCCTGCCGGTGCCGGAACCCGCCGGGCAATTTCTCGGCCGTCTCGCCGAGGCAGCCATCGCGCTCGGCCTTCTGGCCGTGGGGGCGGCGCTCAAGCTGCGCGGCACGCTGGTGCCGGGCCGACGTGGGGCGGCCGGATACATTCTTGCGGTGAAACTACTGGCGATGCCGTTGATCGCCCTCGCGGCGGCGCGCGCCATCGGCCTCGACGGCCTGCACTTCGACATTGTGCTGATTTTCGCCGCGCTGCCGACGGCTTCGTCGGCCTATATCCTCGCGCAGCGCATGAACGGCGACGGCGCCAGCGTGGCCTGGCAGATCTCTGCCGGCACGCTGCTCGCCATGCTGACCCTACCCCTTTGGCTTGTCTTCGTTGGCGGGACCGGCTGAGCCGGCGTCGGCCGCCGTCCCGCCGCCTTGCGCGGCGGCCGGACCGGGGTCGCTCATCAGATTCCAGGGCATCGGCCAGGCGGCCGGGTTGAGGAAGGGATTGACGGGGGCTTCCCCCGCCCCGCCCGCCTGGGCGGCCTGGCTCATGCGTTGCAGGGTATCGAGGGTCGTGCGCTGCATTTCCAGCCCCTGAATGCTCATCTGCAGCAGGCTGAGGTTCGATTTCAGCCAGCCCTCGACGGCCTTCAGGTCGGCGATGCGCTTCGACAGCTCGTCGGTATCGGCGGTGGGCGTCACCATGCCGGGCAGGGTGAACCCCATGTTGCCCCACAGGCTCTTGAGAAATTCCATCGGGTCGGTCGGGGGGATGTTGCTCATGTTTCGCTCCGGCAGGTCATGGCAGATTTCCGTTATGATAACCCCGTGATCCGCGGCAGCGAACGCCTTGCGACCGATATGCGCCAGGTATCCGGCGCGCCGCGTCGGCGGGAGGAAACGGATGCGAGTTCTGGTGATCGAAGATCATGCCCTGGTGCGCGAGGGCATGTTGCTGGCGTTGCAGATGCTGGCGGGGGAGGGCGAACCGATCGAGGTGCTGGGCGCCGAGCACGCCGACGCGGCGACCGATCTGTTGGCGTGCAACGATGATTTCGATCTGGCCGTGCTCGATCTGATGTTGCCCGGCACCAGCGGCATGGCGTATCTGGGCGTCCTGCGCAGGCGTTATCCGCACATTCCCGTTGTCGTGGTTTCGGCGCTCGACGATGCCGCCACGGCGCTCAAGGCGGTGCGGCAGGGGGCTTCCGGTTTCATTTCCAAGGCCAGTTCGACCGATACCCTGCTGCGCGCGCTGCGCCAGGTGCTCGCAGGAGAGATCTGGTTGCCGCCGGAATATCGCGACATGAGACCGCGCAGACAGCCGAAAACGGTGGCGGCGCGGTTCGGGCTGACCGCCGCGCAGGTGCGCGTGCTCGAATTGCTGACCGAGGGCAAGACCAATCGCGAGATCGCCGATCTGCTCGGCGTCGCCGAGGGCACGGTGAAAATCCATGTATCGGCCATCTTCAAGGCCATGAACGTCGGCAACCGCTCGCAAGCCCTGCTCGTCGCGCAAGGCAGAAGGTAGGGGAAGTCGCGGTCAGGCCGCGACGGCCAGCGGCGGCGTCATGAGCCGCGCCTCCTGCCGAGGCAGGGGAGCGTTGGCTGCCTGAGGGGCCATGCCCGCCAGTGGTGCGTCCTCGATGGGTAGCTGCAGCAGGTCGACCACCTGGTGGGCCACGGTGCGACAGGCGTTGGTGAGCTGGGTCGGCAGGCTGGCAGGCAGGTGCTTTTGCAACAACACTTTGCTCGCCGAGAGGCTGAAGACGGGATCGAGGATGCGGTCGCGGTAGGGTGCGAGCAGGTCCGCGACGGTCTTCTCCGCCGCCTCGCGTTGCCAGGCGTTGGTCGGCCATTGCGTCGGAATCGCATAGGCGCGCGGGAACATTTCGAGATCGCGGATCACGGTGCGGATGTCCTCGTGCGAATCGCGGAACGGCAGCAACACGAGGTCGGCGACGCCGTAGAGCCGGCGATCCATTTCGGTGCGGTTGCCACCGCCGTCGATGACGCCCAGCCAGGCATTCAGCCCGCGAATCTTGTCCACGACTTTCGACAGGGCTTCCCGCGAACGGGCATCGGCGATCAGATAGCGCCGGTCGGCCGGATCGAGCGGCTCGCGATGCGTATCCGTGAGCACGCAGACCGAGCGCTGGCCGAGCAATCCCATGCCCTGGCACAGCATGTGCGACAACGTGGTTTTGCCCGTGCCGCCCTTGTTGCCGATAACACAAATGATGTCCGCCATTCTTCCTCCTGCGCGCGCCGTTGCCATGGCGCGTCCGGGGGAGATTATTGGGGATCGGTGGCCGCCGGGATGTCTGGAAATGCAGCCGAATCGCGCGCTTTATCGGGACGGTAGGCGTACAGGCGGGTCTTGCGCCGGTCGCCGACCTTGACGAGCCGGGCCGCCTGGACGCCGGGTACGGTGAAACTGTTGCTGACCAGTTGCGCCCCCGGTTTCATTTCCGCAACGGCTTTTTCCCACAGGCGCGGCATGGGCGCCGGCGAGAGAAAGGCATACACGACGTCGTAGCCGGCCAGATCGAGTGTCCAGTAGTTTCCGTAGAGGATGCGCACGTTGGCGAGCCGGCGCGCGCGCAAGCGTGCCAGCAGCCAGGGCAGGGGTGCATGCTCGATGCCGACGAAGCGGCAGTCGGGCCGCGTGCGCGCCAGGTGGGCGAGCAGGCCGCCGTCGCCGCAGCCGATGTCGAGCAGACAGCAGGGCGTCGTGGGCAGCAAGGCGGCGACCGCGCTGGCGGTTTGCCGGTTCGACAGATAAAGCGGAACCCGGCTGCGGTCCGTCCGCCAGAAAACCAGCAGCAGCAGCAGGAACGCGAGCAGGAACCAGCCCGGCGCGATATCGAGGCGATGTACCAGATAGAGCAGCGGACCGAAGGCGACATGAATGCCGATCCACCAGGCCGGCGCCGCCTGTCGGATGGCGACGGCCGCGGCGATGCCGCCTTGCACCATGGCGAGCGCCAGCCCGACGCCGGCGGGATCGACCTGCGCGAAGCGCACGAGACCCTGGACCAGGAGCAGCAGGGCCGCAAGCCCGACCGCCTGGGCAAGCAGGGCCTTGTGGAGCGGATAGGGCCGGGCCTCGACCACGACGATGCGATTGGTTGCCGGAGGCGCTCAGTCCGGTTCGTGCACGAGCGCGGAGAGTTCGCGGTCGAGCAGGCCGGGATCACCGGCGTTCAGCTCCACCAGGCGGCGCAGGTGGGTGACGCTGTCGAGGTCGATGCTGTCGCAATTCAGGCCGATGCGCCGTCCCTCGACGTGGGCGACGGTCGCGTTCATGTTGATCACTGCGTCTGCGGCCAGGTGCAGGCGCAACAGGCAGTGGTCGCCCTTGCGGCCGCGCCAGCCGGCGGGTGCCTTGAGCAGCGCGCCCTTGAGGGAAATGTCATGCAGCATGGCTTCCGACACCTCGCCGTGCAGGGTGAGCCGCACCGGGGAATTGAAATGCGCACGCCAGAACTGGCGGCGGTTCGGGGACGTGGACATGCGCTCTCCTTGTCTTGTTGCGCCTTGGCCGTCGCGGGCCCGGCTTCTCGTATCATACCTGCCATGAAGATTGCCACGTGGAACGTGAATTCCCTCAAGGTCCGGCTGCCTCACGTCCTCGATTGGCTGGACGCCGCCAGGCCCGATGCCCTGTGCCTGCAGGAGACGAAAACCGAGGACAAGGGCTTTCCCTTCGATGCGTTGGCCGCCGCCGGCTACCATGCCCTGCATAGCGGCCAGAAGACCTACAACGGGGTGGCGATCCTGGCGCGCACCGAACCCGAGGATATCCGGCGCGACCTGCCCGACTTCGCGGATGCCCAGAAACGCCTCGTCGCGGCGACGGTTGCCGGCGTTCGCCTCGTCTGTGCCTACATGCCCAACGGACAGGAGGTCGGCAGCGACAAGTACGAGTACAAGCTGAAATGGCTGGCCGCCTTGCGCGACTGGCTGCGCGAGGAAATTGCGCGGCATCCGCGCCTCGCCCTGCTTGGCGATTTCAACATCGCGCCCGAAGACCGCGACGTGCATGATCCCGAAGCGTGGCGCGAGAAAATTCTTTGCAGCACGCCGGAGCGCGCGGCCTTCCGCGCCTTTCTCGACCTCGGCATGGCCGACGCCTTTCGCCTGTTCGAGCAGCCGGAGAAGAGCTTTTCATGGTGGGATTACCGCATGATGGCCTTTCGCCGCAACATCGGCCTGCGTATCGACCACATCCTGCTTGCCGCCGAACTGGCCGGCCGCTGCCGCGCCTGCACGATCGACAAGGCGCCGCGCAGGCGGGAGCGTCCGTCCGACCACGCCCCCGTGCTCGCCGAAATCGATGTCTGAAGCCCCCCTCGATCTTGGTGCGCTCTATCCCGTTCTGACCGATCTGCCGGCCGATCTGGCGGCGCGTTGCGCCGCCGCGTGCCAGCGCATGACCGTGCCGGCCGGCACGGTGCTGTTCGACGAACGCCAGCCTTGCCGGGGCTTTCCCTTCGTTATCTCCGGCGGCATCCGCGTCGCCAAGCTTGCGGCAAGCGGGCGCGAGTTCCCGCTGTATCGCGTCTTGCCGGGTGAAAGTTGCATCATCACGTCGAGCTGCCTGCTCGGCCGCACCGACTACAACGCACGCGGGGTTGCCGAGAGCGGGACCGTGCTCGCGCTCCTGCCGCGCGACGTGTTCGAACGCCTGCTGGACCAGCCGCCGTTTCGCGCCTTCGTCTTCGGCCTGTTTGCCGAGCGCATCGCGGAACTCATGCAACTGGTCGAGGAAATTGCCTTCCGCAGGCTCGACCAGCGCCTCGCCGGCCTGTTGCTCGGACGGGGGCGGGAACTCCAGACCACCCACCAGCAACTTGCCGACGAGCTCGGCAGCGTGCGCGAGATGGTCAGCCGGCTGCTGAAGGGATTCGTCGAGCAGGGACTGGTACGCCTGGGCCGCGAGCGGATCGAGATTCTCGACCCGGCCGGCCTGCGCCGCATCGCCGGCTGAAAGTCGCCCCTGGCGTGACGGCGACCCGCCGCCGCGCGCAATGTGACAATGGTCACCGACGCGAGCGGCGGAGCGTGGTCGAATGTGTCCCACCATCACACCGCAAGGAGAAAGCACATGAAACCCAACGTTGGCGGCATCGACCGCATCCTGCGCATCGTCGTCGGCCTGGCCCTGGTTGCCTGGGCTCTCATGGGCGGCCCGGTCTGGGCCTGGATCGGCATTGTCCCCCTGGCCACCGGCGCCATCGGATTTTGCCCCGTCTACCCGCTGGTCGGCCTGAATACCTGCCCGACGAAGAAGCAGTAAACCGCGTCAATTCAGGCCGTTGCCGACGGCCGGCGCGGTAGAATGGCGGCATGCTCAAGCAACGCACGCTCAAAACCCTCGTCCGCGCCACCGGCGTCGGCCTGCACTCCGGCGCCAAGGTCACGCTCGTGCTGCGTCCGGCCGCGCCAGGCACCGGCATCGTCTTTCATCGCGTCGACCTCGATCCGCCGGTGACCCTGAAAGCCGATCCGCACGCCGTCGGCGATACGCGCATGGCCTCCTGCCTGGAACAGGATGGCGCGAAACTCGGCACCGTCGAGCATTTGATGTCGGCGCTCGCCGGGTTGGGCATCGACAACCTGCACGTCGACGTGGACGCCGAGGAAATTCCGATCATGGACGGCTCGGCGGGCCCGTTCGTGTTCCTGCTGCGCTCGGCCGGCATCGAGGAACAGGGCGCCCCGAAACGCTTTCTCCGCGTGAAGAAGACCGTGGAAGTCCGCGATGGCGACAAGTGGGCGCGACTCGAGCCATACGACGGGTTCCGGCTCGAATTCTCGATCCAGTTCAACCATCCGGCCGTCGACAGGACGGGTACGCGCGTCGAGGTCGATTTCGCCGACGAATCCTATGTTCGCGACATCGCGCGGGCGCGCACCTTCGGATTCACGACGGATGTCGAGGCCATGCGCGCGCAGGGCCTGGCCCTGGGCGGCAGTCTGGAAAACGCCATCGTTCTGGATGAGTACCGCGTGCTCAACGCCGAAGGCCTCCGTTTGCCGGACGAATTCGCACGCCACAAGGCGCTCGACGCGATTGGCGACCTGTACCTTGCCGGCGCGCCGTTGCTGGCCAGTTTCCGTGCCCACAAGTCCGGGCATGCGCTCAACAACCGGTTGCTGCGCGCGCTGCTGGCCGATGCCGATGCCTGGGAGTGGGCCACCTTCGAGAAGCCCGAGACGACGCCGGCGCGCATCGCCCACCTGTATCCCGAAGTGCAGTTCGCCTGATGCTCCTCCTGCGCGTCGTCGCCATCCTGGCGGTCATCGCCATCGGGCTCGGCGTGGTCGCCTGGCTGCTGACTGGTCAGCGCGGCTATCTGGCCCTGGCCCTGCGCATCGGCAAGGTGGCGCTTCTCGTGATCGTCGCGCTGTTCGCCTTGCTCGCCATCGAACGATTGCTCGTAACTACTCAGGTACTGCGACGTGATGATGGGATTTGGCTCAAGCGAAG
>CAZGOH010000064.1:0-12916 GCA_964527195.1 uncultured Methyloversatilis sp. | reverse complement strand
TCGCTTCGCTTGAGCCAAATCCCATCATCACGTCGCAGTACCTGAGTAGTTACCGCATCTCGAAGTTTCTGTCGTCGCCGCCGAAGTCAAGAAGAAGGCCAAGGCCATGAAGGGAAACAGCCTGTACGTCAATCGACGGACGTACTGACGCACCGGTGTCACGCCGGCTGCGCGTACTTCGAACTCAGTCCGGGGCGAAGCGGACCTGATCCGCCGGGTCGCGCCGGGCGCGGTGGCTGGCGACGGCGGTGTCGAGCAGGCTCTCGTAATCGGCGTGGATGCAGTCCCAGTCGAGGTGCCGCACGCTGGCTGCGGCTGTGCCACGTAAATCCTGGCGGGCAGCCAGTTCGTGCATCGCGCGACGTGCTGTCGCAACGAATGCCGCCGTATCGCCCGGCGTGACCAGCCAGCCATTTTCGCCGTCGCGGATCAACTCCGCCGCTGCCGCACAGTTGAAGGCGACGACGGGCAGGCCGCTGGCGAGCGCCTCGCTGACCACGTTGCCGAAAGTTTCGGTGAGGCTGGGAAAGAGGAAGATGTCGGCGCTCGCGTAGTGGGTGGCCAGGTCTTCTCCGCGCCGGGTACCGGCGAAATGACAATCGTGATGCTCGCGCGACAGCGGCCCCAGCAGCGGTCCGTCGCCCACCAGCACCATGCGCGCGTCGGGGTGTTCGCCGCGGATCGCGCCGAATGCCGCCAGTGCAAGGGCGAGATTCTTCTCCGGGGCCAGGCGGCCGACCGTCAGGCAAACCGGGTCGGCGTCGGCGACGCCCCATTGTGCGCGCAGTGCGACGCAGCGCCGGAAAGGGCTGAACAGCCGGGTATCCACGCCACGCGAGAGCACGCCGACACGGCAAAACTCGCGTCCCGCCAGCTCGGTCGCCATCGCTGCGGTCGGTACCAGGGTCTGTGCCGTGCGGTTGTGGAACCAGCGCAGATAGCGTTCGATGCCGCCATGTAGCCAGCCGACGCCGTAGTGGTGCGTGTAGCTATGGAAGTTGGTATGGAAGGTCGATACCACCGGGATGTCCATGCGGCGGGCGACGCCGAGCGCAGCGAAGCCGAGCGGCCCCTCGGTGGCGATATGGACGATGTCGGGCCGTTCCGTGCGCCAGGCGCGTTCGAGCATGCGCCAGGCCGGCAGTCCGAAGCGCAGTTCGGGATAGCGCGGCAGGGGCAGGCCGGGCGTCAGGAGGTGGTTGTCCGGCGCGGGGGTGCCGCCTTCCTGCTTCTGGCGCGGTCGCACGATGCGCACGCGATGGCCACGTGCCTTGCAGCCATCGACAAGCCGGCCAAGGGTCATGGCCACCCCGTTGATCTCGGGTGGGTAGGTTTCGGTGACGAGGACGAGCGTCAGCCGGCGGACAGACATTTTCAGGCGGCGGCACGCAACGGCAGGATCTTGGCGCCGGCGTGCCGCCATTCGACCAGCTCCATCTGGCCATCGAGGTGCTCGACGATGGCGGTACAGCTATCGACCCAGTCGCCGCAGTTGATGTAGAGCAGGCCGTCCATTTCGCGCAGGCAGGCGCTGTGGATGTGGCCGCAGATGACGCCGTCGAGGCCGCGCTCGCGCACGGTGTGGATGACGGCATCCTCGAAATCGAAGATGTACGAAACGGCGGTCTTGACGCGCCGCTTGGCGTAGCCGGCCAGCGACCAGTAGCCGGAAATGCGCAAGCTGCGGCGGATGCGCGAGAGCAGGGTGTTGAGGCTCACCAGCAGGTCGTAGCCGATGTTGCCGAGCACGGCCAGCCAGCGGTGGTGGCGCGTCACCTGGTCGAAGGCGTCGCCGTGCAGCAGCAGCAGGCGGCGGCCATCGGCGGTTTCATGCACGTGCTCGTCGGCGATGCGGATGTCGCCGAAAGAGGCACCGACGTATTCGCGCAGGGCTTCGTCGTGGTTGCCGGGAATCAGCATGACCTGTTCGCCGTGGCGTGCACGGCGCAGCACTTTCTGCACGAAGGTGTTTTGCGCGGCCGTCCAGTGGATGGATCGGCTCATCGACCAGAAATCGACGATGTCGCCGAGCAGGTAGAGGTGGTCGGATTCGTATTCGCGCAGGAAGCCGATCAGGCTGTCGGCCTGGCAGGCCCGCGTGCCGAGGTGGATGTCGGAGAGAAATATGCTGCGCACCTTCATGAGTGCGCGATGTTGCCGTCGTGGCGCTACGCCGGCGTGACGGCAACGTGAAGTTTTCGTGTCAGCCGAACAGCACCAGCCCCCAGACGACGGCGACGTTGATCAGCGAAATGAGGACGGCCGCGCTGCCGATGTCCTTGGCGCGCTTGGCGAGCCGGTGGCGTTCGAGCGAGACGCGGTCGACCACGGCCTCGACGGCCGAGTTGAGCAGTTCGACGATCAATACCAGCAATACGCTGCCGACCATCAGCGCCTTGCCGATGCCATCGGCCGGCATGAAGAACGCAAGAGGAACGAGAATCAGGGCAAGCCAGGTTTCCTGGCGGAAGGCATCTTCGTGGCGGTAGGCGGCCGACAGGCCCGCCAGCGAATAGCGGAAGGCGTTCCAGATGCGCGTCAAGCCGGTTTTCCCCTTGAAGGGGCTTTCGCTCTCGTTCATTGGCGCAGGATATCAGTCGAGCAGGCCGCGATAGACATCGGCCAGCCGACGCGCACAGGCTTCCGTGCTCCATTCGCCGGCGAAACCGCGCGCTGCTTCGCTCATCGCGCGGCGGCGTGCGGGATCGTTCAGCAGTTCCGCCAGGCAGGCGCCGAACGCTTCCTCTTCCTGCGGGGCGGGCAGCGCACCGCGTCGCGGTTCGACGATTTCGCGCGTGCCGAGTGCGGCGAAGGCCAGTACCGGCAGGCCGGCGGCCATGGCTTCGAGCAGCACCAGCCCCTGGGTTTCGGTACGCGAGGAAAACACGAACAGGTCGGCGGCAGCGTAGCAGTCCGGCAGCTCGTCGCGGCGGTCGAGATAGCCGACGAAGCGCACGTGCCCGGCCACGCCGAGCGTGTCGGCCTGGCGGCGCAATGCCGGCAGGGCCGGGCCTTCGCCGGCGACGAGCAGCAGGGCATCCGGGCAGTCGCGCAGGGCATGAGGCAGGGCGTCGATCAGGAAGCCGATGTTCTTCTCGTGCGCCGCGCGGCCGACGAAGAGCGCCACGGGCCGGTTCGCCGCGATGCCGTGGCGGGTACGAAAGTCGTCCCTGGCGCCACGGCGATCGGCACCGAAATGCGCCAGCGGGATGCCGGTGGGCACGCGATGCATGGGCGCCGTGACGCCGTAGGCACCCAGCGTGTCGGCCATGGCGCTGCTGGGCACGATCACCGCATCGAGCGCGTTGCACTGGCGCCGCGCGAAGGCGCGGGCCAGGCCGCGCAGCAGACCCTTGGGCGCCAGCGGCACGTAGTTGTGCAGATATTCCTCGAAATGCGTGTGGTAGGTGGCGATGCAGGGCAGGCCGTGGGCGCGGGCATGGCGCAGGCCGGCGTAGTGGGCGGCGAACGGCGTCTGGACATGAACGAGATCGAAACGTGCGGCGGCGGTGGTGTCCAGCGCTTCGCGCAGGGTACGGCCTTTCATCAGGCGGTCTTCGGGATCGAAAGGCACTTGGCGTGCCGGAATGCGAATCACGTCGTCATCGCCATCGCGGCATTGCGGATAGTGCGGCGCGACGACCTGGACCTCGATGGCCAACGCAGCCAGAGCGTGGCGAAACGATTCGATAGACGTCGACACCCCGTTGATGCGCGGGAAGAAGACGTCGGAAACCATGAGGATGCGCATGGGCCGGCATCATCGCCTGCCCATGTTGCAGCCGTGTTGCAGTCAGTCAGGCCAGCAGCGCGCCGCGAATGGCGAAGCTGCGCACTTTTGCGTGTCTCGAGCATCAACCCCTTTTCTTTGATCGAGGCCTTGCCGACGAATCTTGGCATCGGTGGCCGTGCAGTGTTTGACTCACCGGCCCCGGGCTTCCTATAATCCCGCCCCTTTCGAACATCATTCTTCAGGGCATTCGTCTCATGCGCAAAAAACTTGTCGCCGGCAACTGGAAAATGCATGGCAGCCTGGCCGTGAATGCGGGTCTGCTGGATGCCGTGCGCGGCGGCGCGGCGAATCTGCCCGCCGAAGTCGCCGTCTGCGTTCCCTATCCCTACCTCCATCAGACGCGTGCCGCGCTCGAAGGTAGCCCGGTCGCCTGGGGGGCGCAAGATGTCTCCGAGCATGCGCAGGGTGCCTATACCGGCGAGGTCAGCGCTGCCATGCTGGCCGATTTCGCCTGCCGTTACGTCATCGTCGGGCATTCCGAACGCCGCACGTACTACGGCGATACCGATGCGCTGGTGGCCGCCAAGTACGAGGCCGCGCTGGCTGTCGGGCTCACGCCGATCCTGTGCGTCGGCGAAACGCTCGAGGAACGTGAAAGCAATGTCACCGCCGATGTCGTCGCGCGTCAGATGGACGCCGTCGTTTCCCGTTGCGGCGTCGCGTCGCTGGCGCGGGCGGTGGTTGCCTACGAGCCGGTCTGGGCGATCGGTACCGGTCGTACCGCCACCCCGGAGCAGGCGCAGGAAGTGCATGCGCTGATTCGTCGCCGTGTTGCCGGCGCCGACTCTGGTGTTGCCGACGGCCTGCGCATCCTCTACGGTGGCAGCATGAAGCCCGGCAACGCGAAAGAACTCATGGCGCAACCAGACATCGATGGCGGCCTGATCGGCGGCGCCTCTCTGGTGGCGAACGATTTTCTGGCCATTTGCGCCGCGGCCTGAGGGGAATAGCGATGGACATCATGTTTTCCGTCACCCTGACCGTGCATATCGTCATCGGTCTCGTCATCATCGGCCTGGTTTTGATCCAGCACGGCAAGGGCGCCGACATGGGGGCGGCCTTCGGTAGCGGGTCATCCGGCAGCCTATTCGGGGCAACGGGCTCGGCGAACTTTCTCTCGCGTACCACGGCCGTGCTCGCAACCGTGTTTTTTCTCACCAGCCTGACGCTCGCCTATCTGGCCGGCTCGCGTCCGGCCGACACCGGCGGTAGCGTGATGGATACGGTTCGCACCGAATCCAGCGTGCCGGTTCCGTCGACCGTTCCGGCCGAGGATTCGAAGACGAAAGAAATTCCCAGGTAGGCGTTTTCGTCCGAGGCAGTGGTGCTATGATTCGCGCCGCTCGTTGCTGCAAGGTTGTCGGGCCGACGTGGTGAAATTGGTAGACACGCTATCTTGAGGGGGTAGTGGCGAAAGCTGTGCGAGTTCGAGTCTCGCCGTCGGCACCATCTAAGATGAAGTCAAGGTAAATGCTGGAAAATTACTTTCCCGTGCTTGTGTTTGTGGTTGTCGGCTTGGTCTTTGGCTGCATCCCCATTTTCTTCGGCTGGTTGATCGGTCCGAACCGACCCGACAGCGAAAAGCTCTCCCCCTTCGAGTGCGGTTTCGAGGCTTTCGAAGATGCGCGCATTAAGTTCGACGTGCGCTACTACCTGGTGGCAATCACCTTCATCATCTTCGATCTGGAAGTGGCGTTCATGTTCCCGTGGGCGGCCATCTTCAAGGAGTTCGTCGAGGTCGAGAACGAGGCCGTGAAATGGTTCGGCTTCATCGAGATGTTCATCTTCATGGGCATCCTCATCGTCGGATTCATCTACGCTTGGATCAAGGGCGCGCTGGACTGGGAGTGAGCGTGTGAGCATCGAAGGCGTATTGCAGGAAGGTTTCGTCACCACCACGCTGGACAAGCTCATCAACTGGACGCGTACCGGCTCGTTGTGGCCGATGACCTTCGGCCTGGCCTGCTGCGCCGTCGAGATGATCCATGCAGGTTGCTCGCGCTACGACCTCGACCGCTTCGGCGTCGTGTTCCGTCCGAGTCCGCGTCAGTCCGACGTGATGATCGTCGCCGGCACGCTGACCAACAAAATGGCGCCCGCCCTGCGCAAGGTGTACGACCAGATGGCCGAGCCGCGCTGGGTGATCTCGATGGGTTCCTGCGCCAACGGTGGCGGCTACTACCACTACTCCTATTCGGTCGTGCGTGGTTGCGACCGTGTCGTCCCGGTCGATATCTATGTGCCGGGCTGCCCGCCGACGGCAGAGGCGCTGCTCTACGGCATCATCCAGTTGCAGAACAAGATCGTTCGCACCAACACGATTGCCCGCGTCTGACGTCATGAGCGCCAAACTCGAAAATCTGTCGCAAACGCTTGCCGAAATACTCGGATCCCGCGTCACGGCGTCCGTGCTGCGCATCGGCGAGTTGACCATCGAAACTTCGGCTGCCGATTATCTGGAAGTGGCGCGCACCCTGTGCGACCACCCGGAATTGCAGTTCGCCCAGTTGATCGATCTGTCCGGGGTCGATTATTCAGCCTACACGGGCTGGACCGGCAGGCGCTACGCCGTCGCGGTACATCTGACCTCCCTGCACCTGAACTGTCGCCTGCGCTTGCGCGTTTTCGCCGACAACGACGACTTCCCCGTGCTGCCGAGCCTGCTCGAGATCTGGAATTCCGTGAACTGGTACGAGCGCGAAGCGTTCGACATGTACGGCATCCTCTTCGAGGGACATGACGACCTGCGGCGCATTCTCACCGACTACGGCTTCGTCGGCCATCCTTTCCGCAAGGATTTTCCCGTTTCGGGCCATGTCGAGATGCGCTACGACCCGGAGAAGCAGCGTGTCGTCTATCAGCCGGTGAGCATCGAGCCGCGCGAAGTCACCCCGCGCATCGTGCGCGAAGATAACTATGGACAGGTGGGCGGTCGTGGCTGAAATCAAGAATTACACGCTGAACTTCGGTCCGCAGCACCCGGCGGCGCACGGCGTGCTGCGCCTTGTTCTCGAGCTTGATGGCGAAGTGGTCGTGCGTGCCGACCCGCACATTGGCCTCCTGCATCGTGGCACCGAGAAACTCGCCGAAACCCGCACCTGGCTGCAAAACCTGCCCTATCTTGATCGTCTCGACTATGTGTCGATGATGTGTAACGAGCATGCCTACTGCCTGGCGGTGGAACGTCTGTTGGGCGTCGAGGTGCCGCTGCGCGCTCAGTACATCCGCGTCATGATGGACGAAGTGACGCGCATTCTGAACCATTTGCTCAACATCGGCACGCACGCCCTCGACATCGGCGCGATGGCGATGGTGCTCTACACTTTCCGCGAGCGCGAGGATCTGCTCGACGTTTACGAGGCGGTTTCCGGCGCGCGCCTGCACGCCGCCTACTATCGTCCCGGCGGCGTCTATCGCGATCTGCCGGACAGCATGCCGAAGTACGAGGTGTCGAAGTGGAAGAGCGCCGCCGACGTGAAGCGTCTCAACGAACCGCGCCAGGGTTCTTTGCTCGATTTCCTTGAAGACTTCACGGACCGTTTCCCGGCGATTCTCGACGAATACGAGACCTTGCTGACCGATAACCGCATCTGGCGCCAGCGCACTGTCGACGTGGGTGTGGTTTCCCCCGAGCGCGCCCTCCAGTTGGGCTTTACCGGCCCCATGTTGCGCGGTTCCGGCATCGAGTGGGATCTGCGCAAGAAGATGCCCTACGAGGTTTATGACCGTCTCGACTTCGACATTCCGGTCGGTGTGAATGGCGACTGCTTTGATCGTTACCTGGTGCGCATGGAAGAGATGCGCCAGTCCAACCGCATCGTCCGCCAGTGCATCGACTGGCTGCGTAACGACTCTGCCAAGGGCGCCGGCCCGGTGATATCGGGCGACCACAAGGTGGCGCCGCCGTCGCGCGAGGCCATGAAGACGAACATGGAAGAGTTGATCCATCACTTCAAGCTCTTCACGGAAGGTATCCATGTGCCGCCCGGCGAGGTGTACGCCGGGATCGAGCATCCGAAAGGCGAGTTCGGCGTCTATCTGATTTCCGATGGCGCCAACAAGCCTTATCGCTTCAAGCTGCGCTCGCCGGGTTTCGCCCACCTGTCGGCCACCAACGAAATGGCGCAGGGACACATGATCGCCGACGCCACGGCCATCATCGGCACCATTGACCTCGTGCTGGGCGATACGGACAGGTAGGAAAGATGCTGAGTCAGGAATCCCTTGCCAAGATCGACCGCGAAGTCGCCAAGTATCCGGCGGACCAGAAGCAGTCGGCCGTGATGGCGGCGTTGCACATCGCCCAGTCCGAAAAGGGCTGGCTTGCGCGCGAAACCATCGCTTATGTGGCGAACTATCTCGGCATGCCGGAGATGGCGGCCTATGAGGTCGCCACCTTTTACAACATGTACGACCTGGCACCGGTCGGCAAGTACAAGATCACCGTCTGTACCAATCTGCCCTGTGCCTTGTCGGGCGGAGTTCACGCCGCCGATTACCTGAAACAAAAACTGGGTGTCGGCCTGGGCGAGACGACGCCCGACGGCAAGTTTACACTCAAGGAAGGCGAGTGCATGGGCGCTTGCGGTGATGCGCCGGTGATGCTGGTCAATAACGTCCATATGCGCTGCTTCATGACGCCGGAAGAAATCGACAAGTTGCTCGGGGAGTGCAACTAATCATGGCCATCCTCGAAGCGATCACCCCGACGCTGACCGCCGGTTGGCATCGCCCCGACGTGCGCGATCTCGGTAAGGATGCAGGCTGGCGCCTCAAGGACTACGAAGCGCGCGGCGGCTACCAGGCGCTGAAAAAGCTCTTCGGCGACAAGTTGACGCAGGATCAGGTCATCGCCGAAGTGAAGGCTTCGGTGTTGCGCGGTCGCGGCGGCGCGGGTTTCCCGACCGGTCTCAAGTGGAGCTTCATGCCGCGCGCCTTCCCTGGCGACAAGTACGTGGTGTGCAATACCGACGAGGGCGAACCCGGTACCTTCAAGGACCGCGACATCATGCGCCTGGATCCGCACTCGGTCATCGAGGGCATGATCATCGCCGGTTTTGCGATGGGCGCCACGCGCGGCTACAACTACATCCACGGCGAAGTGTTCGAGCTGTATCAGCGCTTCGAAGAGGCCCTGGCCGAGGCGCGTGCCGCCGGTTATCTGGGCCAGAACATTCTCGGTTCCGGGTTCAACTTCGACCTGTTTGCCCATCACGGCTACGGGGCCTACATCTGCGGCGAGGAAACCGGCCTGCTGGAGTCGATCGAAGGCAAGAAGGGCCAGCCGCGCTTCAAGCCGCCGTTCCCGGCGAGCTTCGGCCTTTATGGCAAGCCGACGACGATCAACAACACCGAGACTTTCGCCTCGATTCCCACCATCCTGCGCAATGGCGGCGAGAGTTTCCTCAATCTCGGCAAGCCCAACAACGGCGGCACCAAACTGTTTTCCGTGTCCGGCCACGTGAACAAGCCCGGCAACTTCGAAGTGCCGATGGGCACGCCCTTCGCCAAGCTGCTCGAAATGGCCGGCGGCATGCGCGGCGGAAGGAAGCTCAAGGCGGTCATCCCCGGCGGTTCGTCCGCCCCGGTGCTGCCCGCCGACGTCATCATGGAGTGCACGCTCGACTACGACTCGATCTCCAAGGCCGGCTCCATGCTCGGTTCCGGCGCGGTGATCGTCATGGACGAAACGGTCTGCATGGTCAAGGCGCTGGAACGTCTGTCCTGGTTCTATTACGAAGAATCCTGCGGCCAATGCACGCCCTGCCGCGAGGGCACGGGCTGGCTCTACAAGGTCATCCATCGCATCGAACACGGCGAGGGCCGCCCCGAGGATATCGCGCTGCTCGACGACGTCGCCGGCAACATCATGGGCCGCACGATTTGCGCGCTCGGCGATGCGGCTGCCTTGCCCGTCCGGAGCTTCGTCAAGCACTTCCGCGGCGAATTCGAGTATCACATCGAAAACAAGAAGTGCCTCGTCCCGCCCGATGTCCAGAAGGCCGGCAGCACCTTCCACACCCGTTTGATGGCGGGCGAAACATGCTAGATATCGAAATCGACGGCAAGCAGTTGCAGGTTGAGGACGGCGTCACCGTCATCGAGGCCGCGCACAGCGCCGGCATCTATATTCCGCACTTCTGCTACCACAAGAAGCTGTCCATCGCGGCCAACTGCCGCATGTGCCTGGTGCAGGTCGAGAAGGCGCCCAAGCCGATGCCGGCCTGCGCGACGCCCGTGACCAACGGCATGAAGGTGTTCACCCATTCGAACATTGCGGTCAAGGCGCAGAAGGACGTGATGGAGTTCCTGCTGATCAACCATCCGCTCGACTGCCCCATCTGCGACCAGGGCGGCGAATGTCAGTTGCAGGATATTGCCGTCGGCTACGGCGGCTCCGCGTCGCGCTTCCAGGAAGAGAAGCGCGTGGTGGTCAACAAGAACCTCGGCCCGCTGGTCAGCACCGACATGACCCGGTGCATCAACTGCACCCGCTGCGTGCGCTTCACGCAGGAAATCGCCGGCAACATGGAACTCGGTCAGGCCTTCCGCGGTGATCGCGCCGAGATCATGTCCTTCCTCGACAAGACCCTCGATTCGGAGTTATCCGGCAACGTCATCGACCTTTGTCCGGTCGGTGCGCTGACCTCGAAGCCCTTCCGTTTCTCGGCGCGCACCTGGGAGATGTCCCGCCGCAAGTCGGTCAGCCCGCACGACGGCCTTGGCAGCAACCTGATCGTCCAGACCAAGCACGACAAGGTGCTGCGCGTGCTGCCGCTCGAGAACGAGGCCATCAACGAGTGCTGGCTTTCCGACAAGGAACGCTATGCCTACGAGGCGCTGAATTCTGCCGAGCGGCTGACGAAGCCGATGGTGAAGCAGGGCGGCGAATGGAAGGAAGTCGAGTGGAACGTCGCCCTCGACTACGCCAGCCACGCTCTGCGCGACGTGGCGAAGAACCAGGGGGCCGACCAGATCGGTGCGCTGGTCAGTCCGCACGCCACGCTGGAGGAGATGTTCCTCGCCGGCCAGCTGATACGCGGCATCGGCTCGGACAACATCGACTTCCGCCTGCGCCAGAGCGACTTCAGTCTCGATAGCCAGCAGGGCGGACGATCGGGCACGCCCTGGCTCGGCATGAAGATCGAGGAGATCGGCCAGCTCGACCGCGTGCTCGTCGTCGGCAGCTTCCTGCGCAAGGATCATCCGCTCATCGCCCAGCGCCTGCGCCAGTCGGCCAAGCGCGGCGCCCAGGTTTCCGTCATCCACGCCGCCGATGACGACCTGTTGATCAAGTCGTTCGCCAAGGCCATCGCCGCGCCCTCGCGGTTGCCGATGGCGCTGGCCGAAGTCGTCAAGGCAGTGGCGCAGATCAAGAATGCGACGCTCGGCGACGAGTTCGCGAAAGTCGGTTCCGGCGAGACGGCGACGAAAATTGCGGAAAGTCTGGTCACCGGTCGCAATACCGGCATCCTGCTCGGCAATTTCGCCCAGCAGCATCCGCAGGCGGCGACACTGCAACGCCTTGCGCAGACGCTGGCCGAACTGCTCGGCGCGAAATTCGGATTTCTCGGCGAGGCCGCCAACAGTGTCGGCGGCCATGTCGCCAAAGCCTGCCCGCAGGCCGATGGACTGAATGTCGCGCGTCTGGTCATGGAACCGCGCAAGGCCTACGTGCTGCTCGGCGTCGAACCGGAACTCGATTGCGCCAACGGTGCCGCCGCGCTCGCCGCCGTCAAGCAGGCCGCGAGCGTCGTCGTGCTGACTTCCTTCAAGTCGGCGGCGATGCTCGACTATGCCGATTGTCTGCTGCCGGTTGCGCCCTTCGCGGAAACCTCCGGCACCTTCGTGAATACCGAGGGCCGCGTGCAAAGCTTCCATGCCGTCACCAAGCCGCAGGGCGAGGCGCGTCCGGGCTGGAAGGTGCTGCGCGTGCTCGCCAATCTGCTCGAGTTGTCCGGTGTCGACTACGACAGCAGCGAGGCGGTGCGTCAGGCCTGCCTGGGCGGCAAGACGGGGTTCGTGTCCGGCCTCGACAACACTGTCGCGCCGACGCCGCTCGATCTCGCGGCCGCGACCTCGGGTATCGAACGCATCGCCGACGTGCCGGTCCACTTCGCCGACCCGCTGGTGCGCCGCGCCACCAGCTTGCAGGCGACGAAGGATGCCGCTGCGCCGACCGCGCGCATGAACGCCGCGACGCTCGCGAAGCTGGGTATCGCCGCCGGCGATACGGTGAAAGTCGGCGCTGGCGGGACGGTGCTTGCATCGTCGCTCGATGCCGGTGTGTCCGACAACTGCGTGCGCATTGCCGCCGCCCACGCCAGCACGGTCGCCGTCGGACCGATGTTCGGCGCGCTCGACGTGAGTAAAGCCTGATGGAAGCCCTGATCCTCAATTTCTTCCAATGGCTCTGGGGCCCGCTCTGGGAGCCGATCTGGTCCTGGTTCCAGCATGTCTGGCCGCTGGTCTGGTCGATCATGCGCATCGTCGCGATCCTCGTGCCGCTCATCCTCGGCGTCGCCTACCTGCCGTATTTCGAGCGCAAGGTGATTGCCTACATGCACGTGCGCATCGGCCCGAACCGCGTCGGCCCGATTGGCCTGTTCCAGCCGATCGCCGACGGCCTCAAGCTGTTCTTCAAGGAGGTGCTGGTTCCGAGCAAGGCGAGCAAGAAACTGTTCATCTTCGGCCCCATTGTCGCGCTGGCACCGGCGCTGATCGCCTGGGCGGTCGTGCCCTTCGCCGACGGCTGGGTGCTCGCCGACATCGACGCCGGCGTGCTGTTCCTGCTGGCCGTCACGTCGATCGGCGTATATGGCATCATCATCTCAGGCTGGGCGTCGAACTCCAAGTATCCTTTCCTCGGCGCGATGCGTGCCACCGCACAAATGATTTCGTATGAAATCGCCATGGGCATGGCGCTGGTGGCCGTGCTGATGGTGTCGAACAGCCTGAACTTGTCCGACATCGTGCGCGCACAGGACGTGGGCCGCTTCGCCGACATGGGGCTGGGCTTCCTGTCGTGGAACCTGATTCCGCTGCTGCCACTGTTCCTTGTCTATTTCATCTCCGGCGTGGCCGAAACCAACCGCGCACCCTTCGACGTGGTCGAGGGCGAAT
>CAZGOH010000063.1:0-13181 GCA_964527195.1 uncultured Methyloversatilis sp. | reverse complement strand
AGAAACTGTTCGAGCCATTCGACCGACTCGGCGTCGAGGTGGTTGGTCGGTTCGTCGAGCAGCAGCATGTCGGGCTTGGAGAGCAGGAGCTTGCACAAGGCGACGCGACGCTTCTCGCCGCCCGACAGATTGCCAATCCTCGCCTCCCAGGGCGGCAGGCGCAGCGCGTCAGCGGCGATTTCGAGCTGGTTTTCGCTGTCGGCACCGGCCACGGCAATGATCGCCTCATACTTGGCCTGTTCCTCGGCGAGTTTGTCGAAGTCGGCATCTGGCTCGGCATAGGCAGCGTAGATTTCTTCGAGCTTTTGCTTCGCCTCCATGACGGCGCCCATGCCCGCTTCAACTTCCTCGCGCACGGTTTTTTCGGGATCGAGCGCCGGTTCCTGCGGCAGATAGCCGATGGAGATGTTCGGCAGGTGCTGCACTTCGCCGTCGAACTCCTTGTCGACGCCGGCCATGATTTTCAGCACGGTCGACTTGCCCGAGCCGTTCAAGCCGAGCAGGCCGATCTTGGCGCCCGGGAAGAAGGACAGCGAGATGTCCTTGATGATCTGACGCTTCGGGGGAACGATCTTGCTCACGCGGAGCATCGACATGACGTATTGGGCCACGGATTGTTTCCTTGTTAAAAGCCGGTGAAAAGAAAATCGAGGGCCGCGAGGATTTCCTCGCGCTGGGATAAGAGGTTGGCGACGGGCGATTTGAGCAGGCGGCGCGGCACGGTCGCCATGTCCTGCACGCGAACATGAAAGCGCTGCTCAGCGATGACGACCAGCGGATTGAGGCGCAGCACGGGAATGACGGAATCGTCATCGGCAATGCGCAAGGGGGCGACCACATGGTTTTCGATCTGTGCGAGCAGGTCGGACTGCAATACAAGCACATACGGAATACGCGCCTGAGTCCGGCGATCCGGATTGAGGAAGACATCGAACTGGGCCATCAATCCGCCTCGGCGTTTTCGAGGCAGAAGTCGCGAAAGCCGTCGCTGAAAAGCCCATGCTCGGCAATTTCACGATTGTAGGCGTCGATCGCGGCGCGATTTTCCTCGAGCCAACGACGCTCCTTTTCCTTCTTCAGCTCGGCGGCCAGCGCGGCTTCAAGCGTCTGCGAGAGATTGATCTTGTAGGCGCGCGCTTCTTCCAGCAGGTCGGCGCGCACACTGAGATTGGCGGCTTTTTTGGTGGCGGACATGGCAAGCATCCATCAGGAAGGATGCGCACATCTTACGCGCATCCGGCATGCGCGCCAATGCCTTCCTGACCTTGCGCCGTCCCGCCAGCGCCGACTTTACTCGCCGGGCGCCGGCGCCAGCACCTCGCGCTGGCCGGCGCCGTTGGCGCGCGAGACGAGGCCGGCCTTTTCCATCGCCTCGATCATGCGTGCGGCGCGGTTGTAGCCGATGCGCAGGTGGCGCTGCACCAGCGAGATCGACGGCCGGCGCTCGCGCAGCACGATGTCCACCGCCTGGTCATACATCGGGTCGGCTTCGGCATCGCCGCCCTCGCCATTGCCACCGCCGGCGGCCTCGCCCTCGGCAGGCGGCGCGGCCAGCACGTCGGAAATGAAATCGGGCCTGCCGACCTTGCGCAGGTGCTCGACGACGCGATGCACCTCGTTGTCATCGACGAAGGCGCCATGCACGCGAATCGGCAGGCCGGTGCCCGGCGCGAGGTAGAGCATGTCGCCCTGGCCGAGCAGCGCCTCGGCGCCCATCTGGTCGAGGATGGTGCGCGAATCGATCTTGGAGGACACCTGGAAGGCGATGCGCGTCGGAATGTTGGCCTTGATGAGGCCGGTAATGACATCCACGCTCGGCCGCTGCGTCGCGAGGATCAGGTGGATGCCGGCAGCGCGCGCCTTCTGCGCCAGGCGCGCGATCAGTTCCTCGACCTTCTTGCCGACCACCATCATCAGGTCGGCCAGCTCGTCGATGACAACGACGATATGGGGCATGCTCGTCAGCGAAGGCGCGCCCGCTTCCGGATCGCCCGGCAGGGCGAAGGGATCGGGAATGCGGGCGCCTTCCTTCTCGGCTTCCCTGATCTTGCTGTTGAAGCCGGCAAGGTTCCTCACGCCCAGCGCGCTCATCAGCTTGTAGCGCCGCTCCATTTCGCCGACGCACCAGTGCAGCGCGTTGGCGGCCTTGGCCATGTCGGTGACCACCGGGGCCAGGAGGTGCGGGATGCCTTCGTAGACCGACAGCTCCAGCATCTTCGGGTCGACGAGGATCAGCCGCACGTCCTTCGGCTCGGACTTATAGACCAGCGAGAGGATCATCGCGTTGATGCCCACGGACTTGCCCGAACCGGTCGTGCCGGCCACCAAGAGGTGCGGCATCTTGGCAAGATCGGCGACCATCGGCTGGCCGGAAATATCCTTGCCGAGCGCCATCGTCAGATGCGAATGCATGGCGTGATACGCCTTGGCGCCGAGAATTTCCGACAGTCGCACGGTCTGGCGACGCGGGTTGGGCAGTTCCAGCGCCATGCAGCTCTTGCCGGGCACCGTCTCGACGACGCGGATGCTGATGAGCGACAGCGCGCGCGCCAGATCCTTGGCCAGCCCGACGATGGTGGCGCCCTTCACGCCGGTGGCCGGCTCGATTTCGTAACGCGTCACCACCGGGCCGGGATGGGCCGACATCACCTGCACCGTCACGCCGAAATCGGCGAGCTTGCGCTCAATCAGCCGCGAGGTGAATTCCAGCGTGTCGGCGGAAGGCAGTTCCTCGTTGGAATGGTTCGCCTCGTCGAGCAGATGCAGGGGCGGCAGCGCTTCGCCCGGGGCATCGAAGAACAGCGGCGCCTGCCGCTCTTTGTCGATGCGCGCTTCGGCCTGCTTCGCCAGCGGAATCTCCAGGGCCACCGGCTCGATCTTCACCGGCGGTGGCGGGTTGGTCTTGATCTTCTTGAGTTCCTCCTGCACCGCCGCCTCGCGCCGCTCGGCGAGTTGGCGACCGTAGCGACGATCCTGCCAGCTTTCCCGCAACGCGAAAACGCCGAACCACGAGGCCTCCAGCAGACCGCCGAACTTCTCGACGAACCACAGCCAGGACATGCCGGTGGCGAGACTCCAGCCGGCCATCGCCAAGGCGATCAGGATCAGCGTGCCGCCGGCAAAGCCGAGAAACACGCCGGTCAGCTGACCCATCGCGTGGCCCAGCATGCCGCCCGGCACCAGCGGCAGGGGCGTGGCGAGGCTCCAGAAACGCATCGCCTCGAGCCCGCAACTGGCGACCAGCAGGACCACGAACCCTGCCAGGGTGACGAAGAGCGGCCGCCGGTCCTCGCCGAACAAGCCATTGACGCGGTGATAGCCGTTCGCGACCAGCAGGGCGATCAGCGCTACCCACCACCAGGCCGAGAGCCCGAATACATAAAGCAGCAGATCGGCCAGCCAGGCGCCGAAACGCCCGCCCGGATTGGCGATGCGCTCCACCTCCGCAGCGCGCGACCAGCCGGGGTCGGCCTGGTCGTAACCCCAGAGGATCAGGGCGAGATAAAAACCGAGCGCGGCGACAGCCAGCCAGCGCGCCTCATGCACGAGGGCGGCGATGCGCTCGGGCAGGGGCTGCGACTTGGCGGACAGGGAAACGGTGGCGTAGGCCATGGGCGGACTTCCGGACGCTATGTGAATGCCCGATTGTCGCGCGCACGGCGCCGGCGGAGGGCCGGAACAGGCGAGCAATCCGCCCCCTTATAATTCCCTCGCAGCCCTTCGAGAGGAAACGACCATGTCCGTACGCCACATCAAGCTCCTGATTCTCGGCTCTGGCCCCGCCGGCTACACCGCCGCCGTCTATGCCGCGCGCGCCAACCTCCAACCGGTGATCATCACCGGCATGGCCCAGGGCGGCCAGCTGATGACCACCACCGAGGTGGATAACTGGCCCGCCGACGCCGACGGCGTGCAAGGCCCCGATCTGATGGCGCGCTTCGAGAAGCATGCCGCCCGCTTCGGCACGGAAATTCTCTTCGACCACATCCACACCGCAAAGCTCACCGAAAAGCCGATGCGCCTGATCGGCGATGCCGGCGAATACAGCTGCGACGCGCTGATCGTCGCCACCGGCGCATCGGCCCAATACCTCGGCCTGCCTTCGGAGGAAAAGTTTTCCGGGAAGGGCGTCTCGGCCTGCGCCACCTGCGACGGTTTCTTCTACAAGAACCAGCCGGTCGCCGTGATCGGCGGCGGCAACACCGCCGTCGAGGAGGCGCTCTACCTCGCCAACATCGCCAGCCACGTCACCGTCGTGCATCGCCGCGACAAGTTCCGCGCCGAGAAGATCATGCAGGACCACCTGTTCGAAAAGGAAACCGCCGGCAAGGTCACCATCAAGTGGGACAGCGTGCTCGACGAGGTGCTCGGCGACAAGACCGGCGTCACCGGCATGCGCATCAGGAACGTCAAGAGCGGCGCGGCCGAGGAGATTCCGCTCATGGGCGTCTTCATCGCCATCGGTCACAAGCCCAACACCGACATCTTCACCGGCCAGCTGGAGATGCAAAACGGTTACATCGTCACGCAAGGCGGCCGCACCGGCAACGCCACCGCGACGAGCATTCCCGGCGTGTTCGCCGCCGGCGACGTGCAGGACATGATCTACAAGCAAGCGGTCACTTCGGCTGCCAGCGGGTGCCAGGCGGCGCTCGACGCCGAGAAATACCTCGACAACCTCGGGTGAAACCATGCGCAACAGGACGCTCGATGACGCATCGCGCGCCCTGTTCCGCGAGGCAGTCGCCGACGCCGTGCCGCTCGCCACGGATCGCGTCCACCACGAACCATCACCCCCGCCCGCTATTCCGAAAAGCCGCCGGCGCGACGAACGGGCCGCGCTGGGCGAATCCATCTCGGACGTGGACCCGCTCCACCTCGCCCTCGAGGGCGGCGACGAGGCGGTCTATCTCAAATCCGGCATGGCGCCGAAGGTGCTCAAGGATTTGCGGCGCGGTCGCTGGGTGGTGCAGGCCCATCTCGACCTGCACGGCATGCACCGCGACGAGGCGCGCCATCACGTCGCCGCCTTCCTGGCGGAGTGTCGCCGCCATGGCGAACGCTGTGTGCGCATCGTGCATGGCAAGGGCCACGGCTCGCCCGGACGCGTGCCCGTGCTCAAGCGCCTGGTGCAGGGCTGGCTCGCCCAGCGCCAGGAAGTGCTCGCCTACTGCCAGGCCCGCACCGTCGAGGGCGGCGCGGGCGCAGTGATCGTGCTGCTGGCGGGCTGAGACTTCCTCAGATCGGCTTCCTGGCGGTGATCGCGCCGCGAATTTGCTTGAGGCCGTAGCCGGTCGCCTTGTCTTCCGGGTAAATCTCCCTGACTTTCGCTTGCACGTCGGGAGAAATTTTGTCAGCGGTGCCGTGGCAACTGAGGCACAGGTCGTTGGTCGGCAGGGCCTTCATGTAACGGAACACCTTCCGGCCGTCCACCGTGACGACTTCATGTTTGTCCATCTTGACCGGATCCTCGCCGGCGGCGAGACGACGGTCGAACTCCTCGAGCACGGAGCGCTCCCATGCGTCGGGTACGGCTCTGGGATTGCGGTTCTTCAGGCTGACGCGCCGAATGCCCCAGCCGGTTTGGTCCGACAGCCCCTTCGCCATTTGCGGCGCCCTGTCGCGACAGACGGAAATCGCGTTGGCGTGGCCGCCCTTGTTGATCTCCTCGGTCAGCACTTCGAGCAGGCGCGGCACCATCTTGGCGGGCAGGCTGCGCGCCTCTTCCAGCAGCTTCGCTTCGTCGGCCCGGGCCGTCGTACCGACAAGCAGCCCCATGCACGCCAGGGCGGTCGCGATTTTCTTCATTGGTCTCTCCTCATGTTGATTGTTGGAGGCCGCATTGTTTGCGCGCCGCCCGCCCCTGTCAATCGGGCGGTGCACCATGCCCTGCGCGAAAGTCGGCGCTGGCGGCACGGCGCCCGGTGTCAGCGCGCGGGGCGATCCAGCCAGGCGAGCAATACTGCGAACAAGTGATCCGGATCGATCGGCTTGGCGATGAAACCGTCCATGCCGGCCGCCAGACAGCGCGCCTTGTCCTCGGCGAAGGCGTTCGCCGTCATCGCCAGGATCGGCACGCCGCTGCCGTTGGGCATGCCGCGAATCCGGCGCGTGGCTTCGAGGCCGCCCATGACCGGCATCTGCATGTCCATGAGGATCAGGTCGTAGCGCTGGCGGTCGACGCAGTGCACCGCTTGCGCGCCGTCGAAGGCGAAGTCGGTCAGCAGGCCGGCGCCATCCAGCAGGCTCTGCATCACTTCGCGATTGACGGGTTCGTCCTCGACCAGCAGGATGCGACAACCCGCGCAGCGGGCGCGCAGCATGGCTTCGACCGCATCGACATCGACGGGCGTGGCGACGCCGCCGAGATCTTCGGCCTTCCGCAGCCGCGCGGTAAACCAGAACGTGCTGCCCTTGCCCGGCCGGCTGTCGACGCCGGCCGCGCCACCCATCATTTCAGCGAGTTTCCTGGTGATGGCCAGGCCCAGGCCCGTGCCGCCATATTTGCGCGTCGTCGAGTTGTCGGCCTGCTCGAAGGGGTGGAACAGGCGCGCAAGACCCTTCCGCTCAGGTCGGTGATGGTGACATGATCCTGAATCTGGTCGAGCACGAGCGCCTGCAAGCGCAGCTTTTCCTTGTCCTCCCGCAGTTGCCGGGTTTGCTCGCGCACGATGCGGCGCAACAACACACTGGCCAGCGCCGACACGGCGAACAGCGCCAGCAGGCCGCCGCCGGCCCACCAGATCCATGAGGGCATCAGCGTGCGCGGCGGTTCCCCCATCCACTGTTCGACGATGCGATAGTAGGGCGATTCGCGATCCTTCATCCAGGCATCCAGATGCCGGTCGATGACGGGCAACAGTTCGTTGCCGTCGCCCGGCGGCGCGGCGAAGAACAGGCCGACGGGCTGGAACATCAGGGGCGAGGGTTCGAGCGCCGCGCCGGGCGCGTGCCAGTCGCCGAAGAAGCGGTTGGCCACGGCGACATCCGCCTCGCCCGCCAGCACCATGGCAAACGCCGCCTTGAGCGAGGTCACCGGCACCATGATCGCCCGAATGGCGAACTGCTCGAACAACTGGCGCAGGTAGCCCTCCTGGATCGAGTTTTCCAGCACGGCGATGCGCTTGCCGGTCAGGTCGGCGAACGTGCGGACCATGAGCGGCGCGCGCCCGTAAATTTTCGACCAGCTGTGCAGCGCCGGCACCTGGTGGAAGTCGTACAGCGCGGCGCGTTCCTCGGACCAGGCCATGTCCGGCAACAGATCGATCCGCCTTTCGCGCAGGGCCTTCAGGCACTCGTCCCAGGTACAGCGCGTGACCTTCAGCGACCAGCCTTCCTTGCGGGCAATCTCGTCGAGAAGATCGCCGAGGATGCCATCGACACCGGCATCCTGGCCGACAAAAAGTTTCGGCGGATTTTCATAGACGCCCACCCGCACCTCGCGGGCGATCACCTGTCCCGCCAGCAGGGCGCACAGGAGGCCACCGAGCAACACGCCGGCGAGGTGACGGAAAGTTGCGCGAAAAGCCATGCGCCCGCCGTGCCGCCTCTAGCGATTGACAAAGCGCGCCGGGCGACGCTCCGAGAACGCCGCCATGCCTTCCGCCTTGTCCGCGGTGGCGAACAGCAGGCCGAAGACCTCGCTCTCGAAGGTGCAGGCGTTGTCGAGATCCATGTCCAGGCCGCGCTGCACCAGCTCCTTGGTGAGGCGCACCGCGAGCGGGCCTTTCGCGGCGATCTGGCGCGCCATCTCCATGCCCCGGTCGAGCAGTTCGGCGGCCGGCACGACATGGTTGGCGAGGCCGATGCGCACGGCCTCCTCGGCCTTGACCTGGCGCCCGGTAAAAAGCAACTCGAGCGCCATGGGACGACCGACGAGGCGCGGCAGACGCTGCGAGCCGCCAAAGCCCGGCGAAACGCCGAGATTCACCTCGGGCTGACCGAACACGGCCCGGTCGCCCGCGAGGATGAAGTCGCAGCTCATGGCGAGTTCGCAGCCGCCGCCGAGCGCGTAGCCGTTGACGAGCGCGATCACCGGCACGGGAAACTGTTCCAGCCGCCGGAAGGTGCGCAGGGTGAACGCCGAAAAATCCTTGCCCTCGATCGCCGTCATGCCCTGCATGGCGACGATGTCGGCGCCAGCCACGAAGGCCTTCTCGCCTGCGCCCGTCAACAACAGCACGCGCGCGGCGCGATCAGCCTCGATGCGGTCGAGCGCGGCGGCGATCTCCTTCACCGTGGCGGGGTTCAGCGCATTGAGCGCCTTGGGACGATCAATGGTGAGCAGCCAGACGCCGGGTTCCGGCTGATCGAGGAGGAGGTTCTCGTAGTTCATGGGCAGGGTGTCATGGGGTCAGGGGAATGAAATCGTAACCGTTGCCGCGCCGCGACGTTGGTGGTGTCCGCCCAGAACATCAGCCGGCGCCTGCCGCCCTCGACGGTGAACACGGTATGGCCTGGCGTGTGGCCGAAGGCCGGCAGCGAACGCACGCCCGGCACCACCTCGGCACCCGAAACCATGAATGTCCTGCGTGTCATCGCCATCGTTCTCTCCTCCCGTGGGGTTGCAAGGCGCTTCGATTGTAGGACGGAAAGTCGGCGCTGGCGGGACGGCGGTTATCGACCCACTGCTGCCGCTGAGCCAAGCGGATATCCAGGGACGGCTCGGCTATGTATGATTCAGTCTGAGCAGGACTCAACCAAGGCTGCGACCAACGTCAGAAAACACGGGGTTTCCCTTGAGGAAGCCCGGTCCGTTTTCCAAGCGGAAACACACATGAACCAGACCGTCAGAAAAGTCGTGTTGGCCTCCAACAACGCCGGCAAGCTGCGCGAATTCGGCCAGATGCTGGCGAAAATCGACATCGAAGTGCTGCCGCAGGCGCATTTCAACGTGCCGGAGGCCGAGGAGCCGCACGTCACCTTCGTCGAGAACGCGCTGGCCAAGGCGCGCCATGCGTCGAGGCGCACCGGCCTGCCGGCGCTCGCCGACGATTCCGGCGTCTGCGTCTTTGCGCTGGGCGGCGCGCCGGGCGTGTATTCGGCCCGTTATGCCGCAATGGGAACAAACGAGCCGAAGTCGGACGAACGCAACAATCAGAAGCTCATCGCCGCGTTGCAGGGCAAGGCCGACCGCCGCGCCCATTACGTCGCCGTGCTGGTGTTCGTGCATCACGCCGACGACCCGCAGCCGATCATCTGCGAGGGCGAATGGCACGGCGAGATCATCGACACGCCGCGTGGCGCGGGCGGCTTCGGCTACGACCCCTATTTCCTCCTGCCCGACCTGAACCAGACCGCCGCCGAAATCTCCGCCGAGGAGAAGAACCGGCGCTCCCATCGCGGCAAGGCGCTGGCGCAGCTAATGGAACGGCTGAAGCTCGACGTTTGAGCCGCACGATAGCGATCCGCGCCGTCCCGCCGGAGCCGACTTTGCAGCCGGTTCCGCTGGCCCTGTACATCCACTGGCCGTGGTGCGTCAGGAAATGTCCCTATTGCGATTTCAACTCGCATGAATCCACGCCGCAGGAAGCCGCCTTTCTCGCCGCGCTGGTCGCCGACCTCGAGGCCGCGCTGCCGACGATCTGGGGGCGGCCCGTCGTCTCGGTCTTCATCGGCGGTGGCACGCCGAGTCTGATGTCGGGCGCGACGGTGGAGGCGCTGCTGGCGGCGATTCGCGCCCGCCTGCGCCTTCTGCCCGACGCGGAAATCACGCTCGAAGCCAACCCCGGCACCATCGAGGCGGCGCGCTTTGCCGCCTATCGCGCCGCCGGGGTGAATCGCCTGTCGCTCGGCATCCAGAGCTTCGACGACGCGAAGCTCGCCGTGCTCGGCCGCAGCCACACGGCGGACGACGCACGCCGCGCCATCGACATCGCGCTCGCGCATTGCGAGCGCGTGAATCTTGATCTCATGTACGCGCTGCCCGAGCAGACGCTGGCGGAAGCCCGCCGCGACGTCGACACCGCCATCGCCACCGGGGTCGGCCACGTGTCTGCCTACCACCTGACCCTGGAGCCGAACACCGCCTTCGCCCACGCGCCGCCGCCGTTGCCCGACGCCGACCTCGCCGCGGACATGCAGGAAACGGTCGAGGCCAGCCTGACGGACGCCGGCTACCGGCAGTACGAGACTTCGGCTTTCGCCAAGCCGGGGCAGCGCTGCGCGCACAACCTCAACTACTGGAATTTCGGCGACTACCTCGGCATCGGCGCCGGCGCGCACTCGAAGATTTCCGACCATGCCGGCATCCGCCGCGAGGCGCGGCCGCGCCATCCGAAGGACTGGCTGGCCGACCCGGTGACGCGCGCATGGCTGCCCGTTGCGCCGGAAGATCTGCCCGGGGAGTTCATGATGAACGCGCTGCGGCTGGTCGACGGATTTCCGCCGGCGCTGTTCGCCGAGCGCACCGGCCTGTCACTGGAGCGAATCCGGGAGTCGGCGCTGGCGGCACGGCGGGAGGAACTGCTGGACGTCGCGGACGAGTGCCTGAAGCCCACCCCGCGCGGCCGACGTTTCCTCAACCGCCTGATCGCCCACTTTCTCGGCTAGCCCGTCGCAGGCTTGCGCAGGGCGACGAACGTGCAGGCGAGCGCGGCGAGGTAAGGCAGGGATTGCAGCAGCAGGATCGTGCCCCAGGCGATCGGGGCGAGATCCAGGGGAGGAAATCGCCAGAGTAGCGCGGCGGCGGCAGCGGGGCCGACCCACCAGGGCAGTTCCTGTGCGGTCACCCAAAGGAAGCGCGGCACCTGGGGCGCATCCCAGTAGAGATTGATTTCGCGGCCAAACAGGGCCGGCGCGGCGACATCGAGGTAGCGGCCCAGCACCAGCAGCAGATAGGCGCCGCTCAGGAGCGCGAGCAGGCGGGGCGACGGGCCGCCGCGCCAGCGGCCGAGGCCGAGCAGGATCACCCACAGCCAGAGGAATTCCGGCGCCAGGCGCCGGTCCGGCACGATGCCCGGCGTCGGCCACCAGGCGCTGAAGCTCAGCGTGCCGTTGAGGAACAGCAGGGCCAGCACCGGCGGCAACCACGGCGGCAGCGTCGTCGCGCAAGCTTGCCGAAACGCCATCGGCGCGAACCAGGGTGTTTTCATGGGAACGGATCCGGTCGGATTGCGTTTTGATCAATGAAAAACAACGGGACTTGGGGGCTCCGGGATCAGGCGAGCGCGAACTGGACGATCACCAGCGAGGCGAAGGTGACGGGTATGCCGATTTTCGCGTGGTCGCGCCAGTCGATGTCGATGCCGCTTTTCTTCGCGAGGTCGACGACGATCAGGTTGGCGATGGAGCCGACCAGCAACAGGTTGCCCGCGAAGGTGCTCACCAGCGCGAGCAGGGTTGCCGCCTCGTGGCCCGCGAGGTGCGGTATCAGCAGCATCACCGCCGGCACATTGGAAACGAGGTTGGAGAGCGCCAGTCCGGCGACGAACAGCGGGCCGGGATCGGAAAGATGCACGCCCTGCCCCGCCAGCCAGCCCACCGCCTGCGCCGCGAAACCGGTGGTCTCGAAAGCGTGGTTGATGACGAACAGGCCGCAAAACAGCACCAGCAGTTCCCAATCGATAAAGCCCATCACGCGCGAGGAATGGAAGCGCCGCGAGAGCAGCAGCAGCCCGGCCCCCACGAGCGCGGCCACTTCGCGCGGCCAGTCGGTGAACAGGAAGACGAGCAGCAGCGACGTGGCGACAGCGAGCCCCTTGGCGGTCTGCCAGCGGTCGAAGGACGGCGCGTCGTCGGGCGGCAAAGTCGGTGCTGGCGGGACGGCGGCAGAGCGACGCAGCAGCCATGCCAGCATGGCCCAGAGGACGGCGAGCGAAAGGACCACCGGCGGCAGCGCCTGCGCCGTGTAGGCGGCGAAGTCGAGCCGCATCACCGAGCCGATCAGCATGTTCTGCGGATTGCCGATCAGCGTCGCCGCCGAACCGATGTTCGCCGCGCAGGCCAGCCCGACGAGGAAAGGAATCGGCGGCAGCCCGCGCGCGAGGCAGATGCGTGCCACCACCGGGGTCATGGCGAGGCAGACGACATCGTTCGAAAACACCGCCGACAGCGCCGCCGCCACCGCCAGCAGCGCGCCGAGCAGGCCGGCGGGCGCCAACGGCCGCGCCGCCACGCCGTGCGTCACGGCGGTGTAGAAGCCGCCAAGACGCATCTGCGCCGACACCACCATGAACGCGAACAGCAGCAAAATCGTCGGCAGGTCGACCGACCGCGCCGCTTCTTCGGTATCCACCGCGCCGATGCCGATCACCGCGATGGCGCCAAGCAGCGCCACGCCGGTGCGATCGAGCTTGAGCCGCGGCAAGCCGCCGAGGAACATGCCGATATAAACCACGGCGAAGATCGCGACGACGCCCCAGTCGATGGCGTCATGGCTGGGTGGAAGGGTAGGCATGGCAAATGGGCGGCAATGAAAAGGCGCACATCATGCCGCAGATGGCGAAGATGCGCGCGGACAGAAGACAGGACAGACAGAACAGCCGCCGTCCCGCCGGCGCCGACTTTTGATTAAACTTGCGTCTTCCGCCACCCGCCTTGCCCTTGCAGGAGACGCGTCATGTCCGTACCCAAATACCGCCTGGTGACCCGCAGCGACTTCGACGGTCTGGTCTGCGCCGTGCTGCTCAACGAGCTCGATCTGATCGACGACATCAAGTTCGTGCATCCCAAGGACATGCAGGACGGCAAGGTGGAGATCACCGGCCGCGACATCACCACCAACCTGCCCTACGTGCCGGGCGTGCATCTGGCCTTCGACCACCACCTCTCGGAAACCTTCCGCAACCCCGGCGAGCGGCCCGAGCATGTCATCTACCCGGACGCGCCCTCCGCGGCGCGCGTGGTGTTCGAGCATTACGGCGGCAAGATTCGCTTCCCGGCAGCTTTCGAGGACATGATGACGGCGGTGGACAAGGCCGATTCGGCGCAGTTCACGCGCGAGGAAATCCTCGCCCCGCAGGACTGGGTGCTGCTCAACTACCTGATGGATTCGCGCACCGGACTGGGGCGCTTCCGCGAGTTTCGCGTCAGCAACTACCAGCTGATGATGGATCTCATCAAGTACTGCCGCGACCACAGCATCGACGACATCCTCCGGCTGCCCGACGTGAAGGAGCGCGTGGATCTGTACTTCGAGCACGCCGAAAAGGCCAAGGAACAGATCCGGCGTTGCGCCACGG
>CAZGOH010000062.1:0-13295 GCA_964527195.1 uncultured Methyloversatilis sp. | reverse complement strand
GGCCCGCTGCCCTTCACCTTGGCCACATCGACGCCCAGCTCACGCGCAAAGCGCCGCACCGAGGGCGAAGCATACGGCTTGATGCCATCCATCTCGGCGACAATTTCGGCGGGCGTGGGAATGTGCACGGCGGGCGGCAGGATGGCGATGCTCGCGGTGGGCGGTGCAGCGCCCTGTGTGGGTTGAGTGGCGACAGGCGGCGGCACAAAAGTCGGCGAAGAAGCCGCTTGCAGCGGAGGGGGCCCCGCCTCCGGCGGGGGCGTAGCGGCCGCAAGCGGCGCCGGGACGGCGACCGGTGCTGGAGCAGCACTTTTCGGCGCCGGCCCGGCGGCGCTGACAGTCTCCCCGCCCGCGAGGGCGGGGCTGGGGGTGGGCGGGCCCGCCTCCAGCAACACGATGACACTGCCTTCGGCTACCTTGTCCCCAATCGCGACCTTGATTTCCTTCACCGTGCCGGCCACGGGGGACGGCACATCCATCGTCGCCTTGTCCGATTCGAGCGTCACCAGCGAATCGTCGGCCTTGACCGTGTCGCCCGGCTTGACGTGAATCTCGATGACCGGCACATCCTTGAAATCGCCGATGTCGGGTACCTTGATTTCCATCATGATCACACCCCCACCGGATTCGGTTTGCTTGGATCGAGGCCGTATTTCGCAATCGCCTCCGCAACCACTTTCGCCTCGATGGCGCCGTCGTCGGCGAGAGACGAGAGCGCCGCCACCGTGACGTAGTAACGATCCACCTCGAAGAAACGCCGCAAAGCTTCGCGCGAGTCGGAACGGCCGAAACCATCCGTACCGAGCACGGTGTAACGTCGGCCGCCTTCGGTGATGAAGGGACGAATCTGCTCGGCATACAGCCGGATGTAGTCGGTCGCCGCGATGATCGGGCCACGCGTATCGGCCAGCAAGCTCTTGGCGTGGCAGGCAGGGCGTGTCTCTCCTGGATGCAGCAGATGAAAGCGTGTGCAGTTGTGGCCGTCCCGCGCAAGTTCATTGAAGCTGGTCGCAGACCACAAATCGGCTGCCACGCCCCAGTCGTTCTGCAGCAACTCGGCGGCGGCGATCACTTCCCTGAAGATCGTACCCGACCCGAGCAGTTGCACACGCGGGCCATTGCTGTTCGCTCCCTTCTTGAACAGGTACATGCCCTTGAGGATGTCCTGCTCGACACCTTCCGGCATCGCCGGGTGCTCGTAGTTTTCGTTCATCACCGTGAGGTAATAGAACACGTCCTCCTGTTCGCTCACCATGCGGCGCAGGCCGTCCTGCACGATCACGGCGACTTCATAGCCGAAGGTCGGGTCGTAGGAAATGCAGTTCGGAATCGTCGCGGCGAGGATGTGGGAATGGCCGTCCTCGTGTTGCAGGCCCTCGCCGTTCAGCGTCGTCCGTCCGGCGGTGCCGCCGACGAGGAAGCCGCGCGCGCGCGAGTCGCCCGCCGCCCAGCACAGGTCCATGGTGCGCTGCAGGCCGAACATCGAATAGAAGATGTAGACCGGGATCATCTGCACGCCGTGCGTCGAGTAGCTCGTCGCGGCGGCGATCCAGTCGGCCATCGCGCCGGCCTCGTTGATGCCTTCCTGGAGGATCTGGCCGTCCTTCGATTCCTTGTAGAACATCAGCTGGTCGGCATCCTGCGGCACATACTTTTGGCCTTCCTGGTTCCAGATGCCGACCTGGCGGAACAGACCTTCCATGCCGAAAGTCCGCGACTCGTCCGGCACGATCGGCACGATGCGCTTGCCGATCTGCTTGTCCTTGATCAGCAGGTTGAGGATGCGCACGAAGGCCATCGTGGTGGAAATTTCGCGCCCCTCGCCGCTGGCCTTCAGCAAGGCCTCGAAAGTCGGCAACGGCGGCACGGCGAGCGGCGGTTCGGCCGCCCGGCGACGACGCTGCGGCAGGTAGCCGCCCAGCGCCTGGCGGCGGCCGCGCATGTATTCGAGCTCGGGCGAACCTTCGGGAAATTTCAGATAGGGCAGCGTCTCCAGTTCCTCGTCGGTAATCGGCAGCCGGAAGCGATTGCGGAAGGCCTTGAGCGAGGTGGTGCCCATCTTCTTCTGCTGGTGGGTGATGTTCTGCGCCTCGCCCGACTCGCCCATACCGTAGCCCTTGATGGTCTTGGCGAGAATCACGGTCGGCTGGCCGGTGTGATTGACGGCGGCCTGATAGGCGGCAAAGACCTTGTGCGGATCGTGGCCACCACGATTGAGGCGCCAGATGTCCTCGTCCGACCAGTTGGCGACCATCGCCTTCAGTTCCGGCGTGTTGAAGAAATGCTCGCGCACGTAGGCGCCATCCTTTGATTTGAAGGTCTGGTAGTCGCCGTCCACGCATTCCATCATGCGCTTCCTGAGCAGGCCCTTCTTGTCCTGCGCCAGCAGCGCGTCCCAGTAGCTGCCCCAAACCACCTTGATCACATTCCAGCCCGCGCCACGGAAATCGGCTTCCAGTTCCTGGATGATCTTGCCGTTGCCACGCACCGGGCCGTCGAGGCGCTGCAAGTTGCAGTTGATGACGAAGATCAGGTTGTCGAGCTTCTCGCGTCCGGCCATGCCGATCGCGCCGAGCGACTCGACCTCGTCGGTTTCGCCGTCGCCCATGAAGGCCCACACCTTGCGGCCGGCCGTCCGGGCGAGCCCGCGGTCGTCGAGGTATTTCATGAAGCGCGCCTGGTAGATCGCCTGCAAGGGGCCGAGGCCCATCGAGACGGTGGGGAACTGCCAGAAGTCCGGCATCAGCCAAGGGTGCGGATAGGAGGTGACGCCGCGGCCGGAGACATCCTGACGGAAGCCATCGAGCTGTTCCTCGGTAAAGCGGCCGAGCAGAAAGGCGCGCGCATAGACGCCCGGCGCCGAATGGCCCTGGATGAAGACGAGGTCACCGCCATGATTTTCAGAAGGCGCGTGCCAGAAATGCTGGAAACCGACGTCGTAGAGCGTCGCCGCCGAGGCGAAGCTGGCGATATGGCCGCCGAGGTTCGACTCGCCCTGGTTGGCGCGCAGCACCATCGCCAGCGCGTTCCAGCGGATGTAGGAACGAATCTTGTTTTCCAGCGCATAGTCGCCGGGGGCGAGCGGCTGGCGGTCGACCGGAATCGTATTGACGTAGTCAGTGTTCGCGGAATAGGGGATGTTGATGCCGGCACGATGGCCAAGTTCAATCAACTTTTCGATGAGGTAGTGGGCACGTTCGGGGCCGACTTCTTCGATGACGGCTTCGAGGGCATCGAGCCACTCGCGGGTTTCCTGCGGATCGGCATCATGGGCATGCGCAACAAAAACGTCAGCTGCGCCAAGGTAAATCTCGGACATGTCTCCTCCTGATGGAGTTGTTATGGGTGTGCGGCACGGGTGACACGCCGCACGCGAAGTGCGTCTGCCGGGTAGGCAAACGTCACGCATGGTAAAGGGTTGCACAGCCCCCCGCAATCGGGCACTGCAACATGCCGGGCGTGAAAGGAAATTCAGGCTGAAAACCACGGCAGCACGATTGGCAGTGCCGTCCTGCCAGCGCCGACTTTTCGGACAGCGGGCTGACAGTGTTCAGCCCCGCCTCTTTCCAAACCAGTTCAGCAAGGTCTCGTAAAGCACTTCCGGCAGGACTGGCTTGGAAATAAAGTCATCCATGCCCGCATCGAAGCACTGATTCTTGTCCTCGGCAAAGGCATTGGCGGTCATCGCCAGAATGGGCGTCGTCCGATGGCCGGGCAGTTGCCGTATCG
Source organism: uncultured Methyloversatilis sp. (assembly GCA_964527195.1). Lineage (GTDB taxonomy): Bacteria > Pseudomonadota > Gammaproteobacteria > Burkholderiales > Rhodocyclaceae > Sulfuricystis. The sequence goes on along the minus strand of CAZGOH010000062.1, from coordinate 9,566 downwards.
CTCGTGTCGCGTCGAGGCCGTCCAGCACCGGCATCCGCATGTCCATCAGGATCACATCGTAATTGCCGGAGCGGGCCTTTTCCACGGCCTCCTGGCCGTTCTCGGCCAGATCGAGCTTGAGGCCTACGTTCTCCAGCAGCATCTGGGCAATTTCCCGGTTGATCGGCTCATCCTCCGCCAGCAGGATGCGCTTGCCGGCATGGCGGCGCTGGATCACCTGCTCGGCGACTTCGAACCTGGCGGCTTGCGCTGCCGTCTCGCCTGTCTTCCTGAGCACGGCGGTGAACCAGAAGGTGCTGCCCTGGCCTGCGCTGCTGGTTACGCCAGCGGTACCGCCCATGACTTCGGCAATCTTCTTGGTGATGGCGAGCCCCAGGCCGGTGCCGCCGTATTGGCGCGTGGTCGAGTTGTCGGCCTGCTCGAACGCGCTGAAGAGCTTGGCCAGCGCCTCGGGGGCGATGCCGATGCCGCTGTCCTCGACTTCGAAGCGCAGGGTGGCGGTTTCGTTGGTCTCTGCTTCTGCCTTGACCCGCAGGGTAATGTGGCCGGCCTCGGTGAATTTGATGGCATTGGCGACGTAGTTGAGCAGGGCCTGTTGCAGCCGGGTGGGGTCGCCGTGGAGGCCATGGGGCAATGTGGTCGTTTCGATGTTGAAGCGCAATCCCTTGTCCCGCGCTTTCTGGCCCAGCATCGAGGCGATGTTGCCGAGCATGGCCTCGACATGCACCGGGACATCCTCCAGCGCGAACTTGCCGGCCTCGATCTTGGAGAGGTCGAGCACATCGCTGATGATCCGAAGCAGGTGATTGCCGGCGTTCTCGATCTTTTCGAGTTTGTCGGTCTGCTCTGCAGTCAGGCCGCTGCGGCGCAGGAGATGGGCCATGCCGGTGATGGCGTTGAGCGGGGTGCGGATTTCGTGGCTCATGTTGGCCAGGAAGGCGCTCTTGGCAATGTTCGCTGTTTCGGCGGCTTCCTTGGCGACACGCAGTTCCCGGGTTTGCGCTTCGACGAGCTTCTGGAGGTGATGGCGATGCTGAGCCAGTTCGATCTCATCCTGCTTGCGCTCGGTAATGTCCTCCACCATGGCAACCACATAGTCCAGGCTGCCATCGGGCTTGCGTACATGGCTGACTGCCAGGCGCGTATAGACCAGGTGGCCGTCCTTGTGAATGAAGCGCTTGTCCATCGCATAGCTGGCGATTTCGCCGGCCAGCATGCGGTTGAACTGCGCCAGGTCGGGGGCCAGATCCTCCGGATAGGTGAGCTCCGTCCAGGTCATGCGGGTCAGTTCATCTCGCGTGTATCCCAGTGTCTGGCAAAGTGCATCATTGACCTCGACCCAGCCTTTCTCCAGACTGGTGATGGCCAGGCCGACAATGGCATGATCGAAGTAGGCATGAAAGCGTTCCATGCTGGCACGCTCTTCTGCAATGACGGCTTGCTGTGCCGCCTGCAACGCCTCCCGCTCCTCAACATGCTGTTCGTAGTTGCGAAAGATCAGACACAGCAGGGCGGTCGCGAGGGGATAGCACAGCAGGAGAATCCACCAGGCCTGTTCGATGAAGGCGTACCCGGCCCGATTGGGAATTTGCGTGAAGGCAGCCAACTGCATCAACTGCACCACCACCCCGAGCCCAAGGTAGTGCGCGAAATGCGGCGGGGTGCTGCGGCGCTGCCACCACTGCCGCGCCAGCACCCCCAGCAAGGCCGCAAGCACGATGACCGCGATGCCCACGGGTGCGCCGATACCGCCCAATTGGAAGCGATAGAGGGCAGCCATGCCTGCGGCGATGGCTGCGGTCAATCCCCCACCAACCACGCCGGCGACCGCCAGCACGATCGACCGACCGTCAAAGAACACCCCGGGAGCGAAGTTCACCGGATTCGCCATGCCCAGCAAGGTCACGCTGCCAAACAGCACCCCGAGCACCAGCGGATACTTCAGCGAGGACTTGTGAAAGCGTGAAACCGCCAGCTGCCCCACGGCTGCCAGCGCAATCAGGAAGGCAATGTTGTCGATCAGGTTGATCAGCATTGGTCAGTGGCTTTGGGACGGGGGAACAGGATGCTTAACCTGAGCTTCGCGAAGGATGTCGTCGCGGATGTGGCGGTTGATGCCGTTCTTGGTGAGCAGGTCGACCGGTCGGCCGAAGATCCGCGCCAGTTCGTCGCGCATGCGCTGCAGGGCAATCAGGCCGCCCCGGGCTTCTGGCGCAATGTCGATCAGCACATCGACATCCCTATCTGCGCCGAAGTCCCCGCGCGCGGCGGAACCAAAGACAGATAGTTCGCGCGCACGGCATGGGCGCGACAGAATGCCTGAAGGTCAGCCTGCGAAATCGGAAGTTGCGGGTTCATGGCAGTGCCCATGTCAATCAACGGGCGTCAAATTTACCATTGAAGCGGCGTGTGCGACGGTCGTTGGAATGGTTGCTTTACAGGGCGGATACAAGCGACGGCGGGTTGCGGCCGATCACGGAAGTTCCAGCCGACATGCCGTCCCGCCAGCGCCGACATTTGCGCCGCACCGCGCAGCGATCCGCCAAGGCGTTACACTCCGCCTCGCAAATTGACGCGGCAACACGAGAGAAAAGAGGAGCTTGCAATGTTTCAGGTTCGCATCCACGGACGCGGCGGGCAGGGCGTGGTGACAGCCACCGAAATGCTCTCCGTCGCCGCCTTTGACGAGGGTCGCCACGCGCAGGCCTTTCCCAGCTTCGGCTCCGAGCGCACCGGCGCCCCGGTGGTGGCTTTCTGCCGCATCGACGACAAGGCGATCCGTCTCAGGGAACCGATCATGAATCCGGATGCGCTGATCATCCAGGACCCGACCCTGTTGCACCAGGTCGACTGCTTCGCCGGCCTGAAACCTGACGGCTACATCTTGATCAATACCGGCAAGACCTTCGAGGAGCTGGGGCTGGGCGATTTCGTCGCCACGCACCGGGCCGAGCGGCTGTGCACCGTGCCGGCGACCGAACTTGCCTTGAAACATGTCGGACGCCCGGTGCCGAATGTGCCGCTCCTGGGCGGCTTTGCGGCCGTGTCGGGGGTGCTCAGGCTCGAATCGGTCATCAAGGCCATCAAGGATCGTTTCAGCGGCAAAGTGGCCGCCGGCAACATCGCCGCGGCAAAAGAGGCCTACGAGATCGTGAAAAGCGAAATGGAGGCGGCCCATGCTTAAGCAGATGGAAGGCAGCCGCGCCGTTGCCGAAGCGGTCGCTCTGTGCCGGCCGGAGGTGATCTGCGCCTACCCGATCTCGCCGCAGACGCACATCGTCGAGGCGCTCGGCGAAATGGTCAAGGAGGCATCGCTGACGCAGTGCGAATACATCAACGTCGAATCGGAATTCGCCGCCATGTCGGTCGCCATCGGCGCCTCGGCGGCCGGCGCGCGGAGCTACACCGCCACCGCCTCGCAGGGCCTGCTCTACATGGTGGAGGCGGTGTACAACGCTTCCGGACTCGGATTGCCCATCGTCATGACGGTGGCCAACCGCGCCATCGGTGCGCCGATCAATATCTGGAACGATCATTCCGATTCGCTCTCGCAGCGCGATTCGGGCTGGCTGCAACTCTTCGCCGAGACCAACCAGGAAGCGCTCGACCTGCACATCCAGGCCTTCAAGCTGGCCGAGGAATTGAGCCTGCCGATCATGGTCTGCATGGACGGCTTCATCCTCACCCACGCCTACGAACGCGTCGACATGCCGACGCAGGAACAGGTGGATCGCTACCTGCCGGCCTACGAGCCGCGCCAGGTGCTCGACCCGCAGGAGCCCGTCTCCATCGGTGCGATGGTCGGCCCCGAGGCCTTCATGGAGGTGCGTTATCTCGCCCACGCCAAGCAGTTGCAGGCGCTCGACCGCATCCCGCAACTCGCCGAGGAATTCAAGTCGGTGTTCGGCCGCGAGTCGGGCGGACTGATCCGTTGCTATCGCTGCGAGGATGCCGAAACCATCGTCATCGCCATGGGCTCGGTGCTCGGCACCATCAAGGACGCGGTCGACGCGATGCGCCAACCTGAGAATGGCGGCCACAAGATTGGCGTGCTCGGTATCGTCAGCTTCCGCCCCTTCCCCTACGCCGCCGTTGCCGCCGCGCTGAAGCACTGCCAGCGTTTCGTGGTGCTGGAAAAGAGCCTCGCCGTCGGTGGCGGCGGCATCGTCGCCACCGATGTGCGGCTGGCCTGCACCGGCATGGGCCTGCAGGGGCACACGGTGATCGCCGGCCTCGGCGGCCGTGCCATCACCATGAAGTCGCTCACCGCCCTGTTCGAGCAGGCCTGCGCCGGCGAGCTGGAACTCAACACCTTCCTCGACCTCGACTGGAAGGCGGTGAACAAGCAGCTCGAACGCGAGAAGGCGATGCGCCGTTCCGGTCCGATCGCCGAAAACCTGCTGCGCGATGTCGGCGTCGTCGCCGCGCGCAACTATTGAGCACAGGAGAAGGCTGACCATGAGCTACCAGCCCATCAAGTTCTACCAGACCGGCACCTTCACCGTCGGCAACCGCCTGCTGGCGCCGGAAGAGCGCAGCGTGCAGGCCAGCGGCAAGCGCTTCAACTCGATCAATTCCGGCCACCGCGCCTGCCAGGGCTGCGGCGAGGCGCTCGGCGCGCGCTACGCCATCGACGCCGCGATGGAGGCGACACAGGGTCGGCTGATCGCCGCCAACGCCACCGGCTGCCTCGAAGTGTTTTCGACGCCCTATCCGGAAACCAGCTGGCAGATTCCGTGGATCCATTCGCTGTTCGGCAACACGGCGGCGGTCGCCACCGGCATCGCCGCGGCGCTGAAAGTGAAGCGCCTCAAAGGCGAGCGCCGCAACATCCGCGTCGTCGCCCAGGGCGGCGACGGCGGCACGACGGACATCGGCTTCGGCTGCCTGTCCGGCATGTTCGAGCGCAACGACGACGTGCTCTACATCTGCTACGACAACGGCGGTTACATGAACACCGGCATCCAGCGCTCGTCGGCGACACCGCCGGCGGCGCGCACCGCCACCACGCCGGCCGTCGGCAGCGAACCCGGCAACGTCTTCGGCCAGGGCAAGTTCGTCCCGGCCATCGCCCTGGCACACGAGATTCCCTACGTGGCGACCGCCACGGTCGCCGACCTGCGCGACCTCGAAGCCAAGGTGCGCCGCGCCATGGAAATCCGCGGCGCCCGCTACCTGCACATCCTCGTCCCCTGCCCGCTCGGCTGGGGCACGCGTTCCGACGAAACCATCAAGATCGCGCGGCTGGCCAAGGAGACTGGCATCTTTCCGGTGTTCGAGGCCGAACAGGGCGAGCTAAAGTCGGCCCTGAAGATACGGCGACCACTGCCAGTGGAGGAGTATCTCAAGCCGCAGAAGCGCTACGCCCACCTGTTCTCGCCAACACCGAAGGTCGAGGTCATTTCCCGGTTGCAGGCGCTCGCTGATCGCAACATCCGCAAATACGATCTCGTGGAGGGTCTGTAAATGCAAAAACCCTTCGCCATCACCCTCGACCCCGGTTCCTCGCTCGCCAACCGCACCGGTTCGTGGCGCACCTACAAGCCGGTCTATCTCGACCGCCTGCCACCGTGCAATGCCACCTGCCCCGCCGGCGAGAACATCCAGGGCTGGCTGTTCCATGCCGAAAGCGGCGATTACGAAGCCGCCTGGCGCTCGCTGACCGAGAACAATCCTCTGCCCGCCATCATGGGGCGCGTCTGCTACCACCCCTGCGAGGGCGCCTGCAACCGCCAGCACGCCGATTCTGCGGTCGGCATCAACTCGATCGAACGCTTCCTCGGCGACGAGGCCATCAAGCGCGGCTGGCAATTCACCAAGCCGGCGCAGCAATCGGGCAAGCGCGTGTTGGTGGTCGGCGCCGGTCCGTCCGGGCTGTCGGCTGCCTACCACCTCGCCCGCCTCGGCCACCACGTCGAAATCCAGGAAGCCGGCCCCTTTGCCGGCGGCATGATGCGTTTTGGCATTCCCAAGTATCGCCTGCCGCGCGAAGTGATCGAGGCCGAAGTACAGCGCATCCTGGACATGGGCGTCACCCTCAGTCTCAACTGCAAGGTGACCAATATCGAAGCCGCGACGAAAGAAGGCCCGTTTGATGCCGCCTTCCTCGCGGTCGGCGCCCACATCGGCAAGCGCGCCTACATTCCGGCCGGTACCGCCGCGAAGATGGTCGATGCGATTTCCGTGCTGCGCTCGATGGAAGGCGAGGAGAAACCGCAACTCGGCCGCCGCGTCGTCGTCTATGGCGGCGGCAACACGGCCATCGACGTCGCCCGCACCGTCAAGCGCATGGGCGCCGAGCCGATCATCGTGTATCGCCGCACACGCGACAAGGCGCCGGCGCACGATTTCGAGATCGAGGAAGCGCTGCAGGAAGGCGTGATGGTCAAGTGGCTATCCACCATCAAGCATGCCGATGCCGGCGAGATCATGATCGAGAAAATGGCGCTCGACGACAAGGGCTTCCCGCAGCCGACCGGCGAGCTCGAGAAGCTCGAAGCCGATTCGGTGGTGCTGGCGCTCGGCCAGGATGTCGATCTCGGATTACTGGAAGGCGTGCCGGGCCTCGAAGTGAAGGATGGCGTGGTGCAGGTCGGCCCCAACATGATGACCGGCCACGCCGGCCTGTTCGCCGGCGGCGACATGGTGCCGTCTGAACGCACTGTCACCGTCGCCGTCGGTCACGGCAAGAAGGCCGCGCGCCACATCGACGCCTGGCTGCGCGGGGAAACCTACATACCGCCCCCCAAGCACGAAATCGCCGGTATCGAGAAGCTCAACACCTGGTACTACTCGGAAGCACCGCATGTGGTGCGGCCGACGCTCGACATCTTGCGCCGTCAATCAAGCTTTGAGGAAGTGGTGCAGGGGCTGGACGAAACGAACGCCCTGTTCGAGGCGCGCCGCTGCCTCAGTTGCGGTAACTGCTTCGAGTGCGACAACTGCTACGGCGTCTGCCCGGACAACGCGGTGATCAAGCTCGGCCCCGGCAAGCGCTTCGCGTTCAACTACGACTACTGCAAGGGCTGCGGCGTCTGCGCCGCCGAGTGCCCGTGCGGCGCGATCAAGATGGTGCCCGAGGAGAACTGAAAAAGACCGCGGGATGATTGCCGCCGCCCTGCCGGCACTGCTCGTTTACTTCAGGATCGCAAACAGATTGTTGAAGTCGTCGGTCCAGGGTTTCAGGCCGGGAATGGGCGGAATCGGCTTGGCGCGCTGGCGGATTTCGGCGCGCGCCAATACGGCGGGATCGCGGGCAACGAGAACCCAGTCGGTATTTCTCAGCATGGGGTTTTCGTTCTCGTCGCGTATGTGCGCAACATGAAGTCCGTGCGCTTGGGCGACCGCCTCGACAACCGGCGGAATGTCGAGGAAGCGGTTGGTCACATGAAAGGCGATGATGCCATCCGGCCGCATGTGCTGCAGGTAGATTCCCATCGCCTCGACCGTCAGCAGATGAACGGGGACCGAGCCACCCGAGAAGGCATCCACCGCAAGCACGTCGAAGTCTTGCGGAGTCTCTCTCTCCATCGATAGCCGTGCGTCACCAAGCACGGTTTCAATCTCGGCCGGGCTGTCGGACATGAAGGTGAACTCGGTCTTGGCAAATTCGATCACTCCCGGATCGATTTCGTAGATGCGATAACGGTCTCCCTCTCGACCATAGACGGCGAGCGTACCCGCGCCCAGGCCGATCATGCCGACATGCTGATCTGCCCGGCGCGTCGCCTCGATTGCCAGGCCGATACCTGCGGTGCGTCCATAATAGGCTGTCGGTTCCTTCCGGCGGGCATCGGAGAGAAATTGCTCGCCATGCTTGGTGGCGCCGTGATACAGCTGCCGGGACGTATCCTGCAACTCCTCGTAAGGAACATCCACGGTGAGCAGCGTCCCGTAAAAATTGCGCTCCATCACGCGCGCGGTGGATGCATCATCGGCGATTTGCCGGTACAGAAAAAAGGCGCACCACAGGGCGACCAGGAGGGCGATCACCATGACCAAGCGACTGCGGCGATACATGAGGGCCGCGAGCAGGGCGGTGAGCGCGAAGCCGAGGCCGAGTTCGTAATAGGCGGGCAATATGCGCGGGGCGACCAGGCCGACCAGGGTTCCGCCCAATGCGCCGCCGACGGAGAGCATCAGGTAAAAGCGGGTCAGGTAACGCGCATGAGGACGCAGCCGCGACAGTTCGCCATGGAGCAGCATGCACAGGACAAAAAGACAGAGGGAATAGAGGGGAACCGCAACCTTCAAATTGACGCCGATGTCGCCATCCTGCAAGCCATACGCGCAGAGCGCCAGCAACAGGCCAGCAGCGGGAACGAATATTCGGCGACGATACCAGCGGTCGCTCTCGAAACACAGAACGAAGGTCAGCAGATAGAGCGTGAGCGGAACAATCCACAGAAAAGGAATCGATGCCACGTTCTGCGTAATGTGGTTGGTGATCGCAACCAGCAACCATGAAGCCATGGCGGCGGGCACCAGCCACAAGAGGTAATCGCGCCAGACGGGAACCCAGTCACCTTCGGGCGCATGGCTTTTCTCGTGCGCGGGCGCAGGCAGCATCCGGGCATGGCGGACAAAATAGATGCCGGCCGCGACACACAAGACGACGAACACGGCAAACAGCGTCGACCAGCCATACGCCTGCGCGTGCAGGGTGGCTTGCGTCTCGATCAGGAAGGGGTAGCTCAACAGGGCGAGCAGCGATGCCATGTTCGAAAGCGAAAAAAGGCGATAAACATGCGTGCCCAAATTCACCCGCGCCACCCAGGACTGAATCAGTGGCCCGGTTGTCGACAACAGGAAGTAAGGCAGGCCGATCGTTGCAACCAGCAATCCGATGATCAACAGCATGGGGTCTTCCGCGCCGGTCGGCTTCCAGTCGGAGCTTGCGATGATCGGCAGGAACATCAGGCTGGCGACCAGCAATGCGCCGTGAATGACCAGTTGCACGCGCGGCGTCAGGCGATTGGCCAGCACGTCCGAGTATGCGTAACCCGCCAGCAGCGTGATCTGGAAAAACACCATGCAGATGGCCCAAACGGCGGCGCTTCCGCCAAACCAGGGCAAAATCTGCTTGGCGATCAGGGGTTGAACCAGAAATAGCGAAAAGGCGCTGGCAAAGATGGTGCCGGCGAACAACCATTGGGCGACTGAACGATGCATTGAGTTTTCTTGGGTTGGTGACGTCGTCTTGTCGAGACTGCCACAATCACGGAATACGGATACCCGGAAAAACGAAGGGCCACCCACCCTTGATGAGAGGCCCTTCGTTGATCAGCTTGAGCTAGTTTACTTGATGACGGCGTTCAGTTCGCCCTTCTTGTAGCGATTGGCCATCGCTTCGAGCGGCATCGCCTTGATCCTGCCGGCCATGCCCGCGCAGCCGAAGGCTTCGTAGCGCGCCTTGCAGATCGCCTTCATGGCCTTGCGGGCTTCGGCGAGGTACTTGCGCGGGTCGAAGTTCTTGCGGTCCTTGTTGAGAAACTGGCGGATCGCGCCGGTGGAGGCCATGCGCAGGTCGGTGTCGATGTTGACCTTGCGCACGCCGTTCTTGATGC
>CAZGOH010000061.1:0-13548 GCA_964527195.1 uncultured Methyloversatilis sp. | reverse complement strand
GGCGGCCGCCCGAGGAGTCGAACGGCGACTTGCGCACCAGGCGGTGCACGCCGGTTTCGGTGCGCAGGAAGCCGTAGGCGTAGTCGCCCTCGACCTTCAGGCTGGCGCTGCGGATGCCGGCGACGTCGCCGTCGGTCTGTTCGAGGATTTCGGCCTTGAAGCCCTTGCGTTCGCAGTACTTGAGATACTGGCGCAGCAGCATCGATGCCCAGTCGCAGGCCTCGGTGCCGCCCGCGCCGGCCTGGATGTCGATGAAGCAGTTGTTCGGGTCGGCCGGGTTGGCGAACATGCGGCGGAACTCGAGATCGGCGACCTTGGCCTCGACGCCGGCCAGATCGCTCTCGACGGCGACGAGGGTGTCCTCATCGCTCTCCTCCCTCGCCATTTCGAAGAGTTCGCGGGCGTCGGCCAGCACGCCCTTGATGCCTTCCAGCGTGAGCACGACGGCTTCGAGGGATTTCTTTTCCTTGCCCAGGGCCTGGGCACGCTCGGCATCGTTCCAGATGCCGGGGTCCTCCATCAGCCGGTTGATTTCGGCGAGTTTCTCCGACTTCCGATCAAAGTCAAAGATACCTCCGGAGTTGATCGCCGCGTCCTTCGAGGTTGGCGATACGGTTGGCGACGGCGTTGAGGCGTTCGGCTTCCATGGCGATGCATTCAGTAGTGATTGACTTGGGCGGCGGATTATAGGCTATGGTAAAACGCCGCATTTTTCCGGGGAGTCTGGGCATGATGCGTTTCGCCTCGCTGGGTAGCGGCAGCAAGGGGAACGCGCTGCTCGTCGAATCCGGCCGCACGCGCGTATTGGTCGATTGCGGTTTCGGGCCGCGCGAAACTGCGGCACGGCTCGACCGTCTTGACGTTGCGCCCGAGTCCGTCACGGCCGTGCTGGTCACTCACGAACATGCCGATCATGTCGGCGGTGCGGCCGCCTGCGCGGCCCGTTTTGGCTGGACGATCCACGCCAGTCATGGCACGGCGAGCGCGGCGCGACAACTCGCGGAAGTGGCGGTGCGCCGCTTCGACAGCCACGCCCCCTTTGCCGTCGGCGAACTCGAGATTCACCCCTACCCGGTGCCGCACGATGCGCGCGAGCCGACCCAGTTCGTCTTCTCGGACGGCTCGGCCCGGCTCGGCGTGCTGACCGATGCCGGGGTGCTCACGCCACACATCGTCGCCATGCTGGCGGACTGTGCGGCGCTGGTGCTCGAATGCAATCACGACGCGGACATGCTTGCGCGCGGCCGCTATCCGCCGCCGCTCAAACAGCGCATCGCCGGCGGTTTCGGTCATCTGGAAAACGCTGCGGCGGCGAGTCTGCTACGCGCCATGGATGTGAGCAAGTTGCGCCATGTGGTGGCGGCACATCTTTCGGAGGAAAACAACACGCCTGCGCTGGCGCGCAGCGCCCTGGCGGAGGCACTTGGCTGTGTGCCGGACTGGATTGGCGTGGCGACCCAGGCGGAAGGATTTGACTGGCGGGAATTATGAGCATCGCAGCGATCGAATCACTGGACCACGAGGGGCGCGGTGTCGCCCATGTCGATGGCAAGGTCATCTTCATCGAGGGCGCACTGCCGGGCGAGCGGGTCGCCTACACGAGCTTTCGGCGCAAGCCGGCCTTCGAGAACGCGCGCGCCGACGCCATCCTCAAGGCATCGAGCCAGCGCGTGACGCCGGTGTGTCCGCACTTCGGCGTCTGTGGCGGTTGCAGCATGCAGCATCTCGATCCGCTCGCGCAGGCGGCCGCCAAGCAGCGCGTCCTCGAAGATGCCTTCTGGCACATCGCCCGGCTGAAGCCGGAAACGATTCTGCCGCCGATCATCGGACCGGCCTGGGGGTATCGCCGCCGTGCGCGGCTGACGGTGCGCCTCGTGGCGAAGAAGGGTGGCGTGCTGGTCGGTTTCCACGAAAAGCGCAGCAGCTACGTGGCGGTGATGGACTCCTGCGCCGTCCTGCCGGCGCCGATTTCTGCGCTGCTGCCCAAACTCAGGGATCTGGTCGGTGCGTTGTCGATCGCCGACCGGCTGCCGCAGATCGAAGTCGCCGCCGGCGACACGCCGACCGCGCTGGTGTTTCGCATCCTCGAAGCGCTGACGTCGGCGGACGAAGACGAACTGCGCGCCTTCGCCGAGCGCCATGGCGTGCATGTGTATCTGCAAACCGGCGGGCCGGACAGCGCGACGATTTTCCATCCGCCCGCGGCGCCTTGGCCCGCCTATCGGTTGCCGGAATTCGACGCCGAGCTGCGTTTCCGTCCGACCGACTTCACGCAGGTGAATCACGACCTCAATCGTGTTCTGGTGCGCCGTGCGCTCGGATTGCTGAACGTGCAACCCGGCGAGAAGATTGCCGACATGTTTTGCGGCCTGGGCAACTTCACGTTGCCGCTGGCGCGGCAGGGCGCCACGGTGGTCGGCGTCGAGGGCAGCGCGCCGCTCATCGCGCGCGCGAAGGAGAACGCCGTCGCCAACGGCCTCGCGGAGCGCATCGACTATCACGTCGCCAACCTGTTCGAGACGACGCCGGAAAAGCTCGCCAGCTGGGGGCGCTTCGACAAGATGCTGATCGACCCGCCGCGCGAAGGTGCGGTCGAACTCGTCAAGTCGTTTGGAGAAGATGCGCCGCCGCGCATCGTCTATGTGTCATGCAATCCGGCCACGCTGGCGCGCGATGCCGCCGTGCTGGTGCGTGAGAAAGGCTACCGGCTGATCGCGGCGGGCATCGCCAACATGTTCCCGCACACTTCGCACGTCGAATCCATCGCTCTGTTCGAGCGGTAGAAAAGGAAACGGCACCCCGCAGGGTGCCGTCGCCGTGTCGCCGGAGCCGACTTTCAGGGCTCAGTCGCGCTCGCCGGCGAAAGCCAGCAAGAGGTGCAGTAGGCTGACGAACAGGTTGTAGACGCTGAGGTAAACCGACAGGGTGGCGGTGACGTAGTTGGTTTCGCCGCCCTGCACGATGCGGTTGATGTCGTAAAGGATGAAGCCCGAGAAAATCACCACGGCCAGGGCCGAGATCGACAGCGCCAGGGCGGGCATCTGGAAGAAGGCGTTGGCGATGGCGGCGACGAGGATCAGAATCACGCCGGCGAAGAGGAACTTGCCCATGTTGGAGAAATCGCGCTTCGTCGTGGCGGCCACGCCGGCCAGGCCGAAGAAGATCGCGCCGGTGCCACCGAAGGCCATGGCGATCAGTTGCCCGCCGTTGGAAAAGCCCAGGGCGACTTGCAGGATGCGCGAGAGCATCAGGCCCATGAAGAAGGTGAAGGCGAGCAACAACACGACGCCCATGGCGCTGTTCTTGGTTTTCTCGATGCCCCACATGAAGCCGAAGGCAATGCCGAGGAAGAGCAGGATGGACAGGAGGGGGCTGCCGGCCATGAAGGAGAACTGCATCTGGATACCGATCAGTGCGCCGATCACGGTCGGCACCATCGACAGCGCAAGCAGCATGTAAGTGTTGCGCAGCACGCGGTGCTTCTGGATGGCGTAGTCGGCGGTGGTCTGCTGGGCGATCTGGAACGGTTGCATGGACGATTCCCTTTCTGTGTGATGACGAAACAGGGCGTGAGACTAGCGGAACGCGGCAAAAGTTTCAACTGCGCGATGATGACGGAGCGCCGATCTTAGGATTGCAGGGCGGGGCTGCGGTGTGCCTGGACAATCTGCAGCAATTGGGTGAAGACCTTGGGGGTTCCGCCAACGATGTTGCCCGTCTTGAGGTAGGCGCTCTCGCCGGCCAGGTCACTGACCAGGCCGCCGGCTTCCTGGATGAGCAGCACCCCGGCGGCAATGTCCCAGGGCGAGAGGCCGAATTCCCAGAAGCCGTCGAGTCGGCCGGCAGCCAGCCAGGCCAGGTCGAGCGAGGCCGCCCCGGGGCGGCGCACGCCCGCGCTGCGCCGCGTGATTTCCCGGAAGATGCCGAGATACGCATCGACATGATCGAACATGCGGTAGGGGAAGCCGGTGCCGATCAGGGCTTCGTCGAGTTTCGTGCGCTTGCTGACGCGGATGCGTTTGTCGTTGAGGAAAGCGCCCGCGCCCTTGCTGGCGGTAAACAGTTCGTTGCGGTTGGGGTCGTAGACGACGGCATGGGTCGGCACGCCCTTGTGCAGCAGCGCGATCGACACGGCGTATTGCGGAAAACCGTGGATGAAGTTGGTGGTACCGTCGAGCGGATCGATGACCCACTGGTATTCGGAACTGCCACTGTCGCCCGACTCCTCGGCGAGGATGGCGTGGCTGGGATAGACTTCGCGCAGGGTTTCGATGATGGTCGTTTCGGCGGCGCGGTCGACCTCGGTGACGAAGTCGTTTTGCTGTTTGACGCCGACCTTGACCTGGTCGAGGTCGAGACTGGCGCGATTGATCAGGTTGCCGGCGCGTCGGGCAGCCTTGACGGCCGTGTTGAGCATGGGGTGCATGGCGTTGTCTTCATCTGAGAGAGCGGTGGATTCTAAACTGACGGTGGGGGATTTCCCCGACCCGGCGCTCGCGCGCGTGCGGGTCGTCCTGTCGCGCACCAGCCATCCCGGCAACATCGGCGCGGCGGCGCGCGCGCTCAAGACGATGGGCTTCGGACGCCTGGTGCTGGCGGCTCCGTTGTGCGAGCCCGATGCGCAGTCGATCGCCATGGCTTCCGGGGCGGACGACGTCCTCGCCGCCGCCCGGACCGTTTCGACCCTTGCCGATGCGCTTTCCGGCGTGACGATCGCGCTCGGCCTCACGGCGCGCCGCCGCGATCTGGCAACCGCGCCGCTCTGGGCGCGCGACGGTGTGGCCGAGCTGGCGACGACGGTTGCCGGCGGCGGCGAGGTCGCCCTGGTGTTCGGCAATGAAACTTCCGGCCTTTCGAACGAGGAACTTGCGCTTTGCCCGCGCTGGGCGATGATTCCCGCCAATCCGGCCTACCCGTCCCTGAACCTTGCCGCCGCCGTGCAGATCCTGTGCTACGAAATGCGCCTGGCCCTGTGCGCCGTGCCGCCAGCGCCGACTTTGCCGAATGCCGGTACTCCCGCGACCTGCGACGAAGTGGAGGGTCTTCTGGCGCATTTCGAGCGTACCGCGCTCGATTCCGGATTTCTCGATCCCGCCCGGCCGGGGCGCCTGATGCTGCGCCTCAGGCGCCTGTTCGCGCGCGCCGCTCTCGAGCGGGAAGAGGTCAGCATCCTGCGCGGCCTGCTGGCCGCCTGTGCGCGACCGACCGGTAAGAAATATCTTAGTTGACTGGTGTAATCGGGAATTCTAGAATTCCCACAAAACTGATAAGGCTTAGCTTTTTCCCTCATGTTTTCCCGCCTGCGCCAAGACATCGATTGCGTTTTCGAACGCGATCCCGCCGCCCGTACGACCTGGGAAGTGCTCACCTGCTATCCGGGCTTTCATGCCCTGACGTTGCACCGTTTTTCCCACTGGCTGTGGAGGCGCCGACTGCGCTGGCTGGCGCGCGCCTTTTCCCACCTCACCCGCTTGCTCACCGGCATCGAAATCCACCCCGGCGCGACCATCGGGCATTGCGTCTTCATTGACCACGGCATGGGCGTGGTGATCGGCGAAACGGCCGAGATCGGCGACGGCTGCACGCTGTATCACGGCGTCACGCTCGGCGGAACCTCGTGGAACAAGGGCAAGCGTCACCCGACGCTCGGGCGCGGCGTGGTTGTCGGGGCGGGCGCGAAGGTGCTCGGCCCCATCCTGGTGGGGGAGGGCGCGCGCGTCGGTTCCAACGCCGTCGTGGTGCGCGATGTTCCGCCCGGCGCGACGGCCGTCGGCATTCCCGCGCGCATCATCGCCGCGGAGCAGGAACGCGCTCGCAATGAGAAGGCGGAAAACCTCGGATTCTCGGCTTATGCGATGACGAAAAGCGAGGACGACCCTGTTTCAATGGCCATCCATGGCCTGCTCGATCACGCGGTCGAGACGGATCGTCGTATCGCCGTGCTGATCAAGGCGCTGGAGCGCGCCGGCGTCGCGCCGGAGGACGAGGTCGCCACCGCCGACAAGTTCGATCCGAACTATCTGTCGCGAATGGTCGATTGAAAAAATAATAGTTGACTAAATTAATCGGGAACAATATCTTCGCAACCGGAGTCGGAGCGAGACCGACGGACTTCATGCAGTAACCGATCAGGGGGTGTGACATGAGATTGACGACGAAAGGACGTTTCGCGGTGACGGCGATGATCGATGTGGCGATGCGCCAGCATGCCGGTCCCGTGACCTTGGCGGGCATCGCCGAGCGCCAGAGGATTTCCCTTTCCTATCTGGAGCAGTTGTTCGGCAAGCTGCGACGCAACCATCTGGTATCCAGTACGCGTGGTCCGGGCGGCGGTTACATGCTCGCCAAGCCGCTGGCCGCCGTGTCGGTCGCCGACATCATCAGCGCGGTCGACGAGCCGCTCGACGCGACGAATTGCGGCGGCAAGGGAAATTGCGATGACCAGGATCGTCCCTGCATGACGCATCATTTGTGGACCAGCCTGAACCAGCGCATGCTCGAGTATCTCAACTCCGTCAGCCTCGATGATCTGGTGCGTCAGAAACTCGACAGCGCATGCGCGGACCGTACCGTCACAGCCCCGAAGTCGGCCGGCAGCCGCGCCGGGCGGCGCATTGCCGTTATGGCGGCGGTCTGAACGGGAACGGCAAGCCCCGAATATGTTCGCTCCGGCCTATCTCGATCACAACGCGTCGGCGCCTCTGCGTGCCAGTGTGCTCGAAGGCATGCTGCCTTTCCTGCGCGAACGTCAGGGCAACGCATCGAGCCGGCACGAGCACGGTCGGGCCGCGCGGCGGGCCATCGACGAAGCACGCCAGCGCGTGGCCTACGCGGTGGGCGCGCATCCTACCGAGGTGGTGTTCACCAGTGGCGGTTCCGAAGCCAACAATCTTTTCATCAAGGGCGCGACGGGGTGCATGCCGCCCGGACTGATCGCGGTTTCCGCCATCGAGCATCCCTGCGTGCGCGAACCCGCCCTGGCGATGCGGCGGCAGGGCTGGCGCGTGCGCGAAATCGCCGTCGATGCGGATTGCCGTGTCGCCAGCGCCGACTTTCGCGTTGCCCTCGCGGAAGGGCCGACGCTGGTTTCCGTGATGATGGCGAACAATGAGACCGGCGCAGTGCAGGACATTGCCGCGCTCGCCGCGCGTTGTGCCGGCGAGACGGCGGCGCGCGCCTGGTTCCACAGCGATGCGGTGCAGGCCTTCGGCAAACTTCCCGTCAACTTCCGCAGCTTGAACGTCGCCGGGGTGCATGCGCTGAGCTTGTCGGCGCACAAACTGGGCGGACCGAAGGGCGCCGGCGCGCTGGTGGTCGACAAGCGTGTCGATCTCGTGCCGCTGATCGATGGCGGCGGACAGGAGCGCGGCCTGCGTTCCGGTACCGAGAACGTGCCGGCCATCGTCGGTTTCGGCCTGGCCTGCGAACTCGCCGTCGCCGAATTGTCGAGCGTGGCCGGGCGACTGGCTGGTTTGCGCGCCGAACTCGAAAATGGCCTGTCGGCCCTGGGAGCGACGATTTTCGCGGCGGGCGTCGAACGCCTGCCCAACACCGTGTACTTTTCCCTGCCGGGCATCGATGGCGAGACGCTGGTCGGCAAGCTTGATCGCGCGGGTTATGCCGTGGCCAGCGGCGCCGCCTGTTCGTCGGCCCATCCGGAGCCTTCTCACGTGTTGCTGGCGATGGGTGTCGAACCCGCCCTGGCGCGCGGCGCGGTTCGGGTGAGTCTGGGTTCCGAGACCACCACTGCGGAAGTCGCCGGGTTTTTGCGTTCGCTCACGGCAACTGTCAATCATCTGCAATCGCTGACCGCGCTGGTCGGCTGAACTGGAGTCATCAACATGCTGAAACTGCCCATCTACCTCGATTATTCGGCGACGACACCGGTCGATCCGCGCGTTGCCGAAAAAATGATTCCCTGGCTGACCGAGCACTTCGGCAACCCGGCTTCCCGTTCCCACCCTTTCGGCTGGGAGGCGGAAAAAGCCGTCGAGGAAGCGCGCGAGGAGGTTGCACGGCTGGTGAATGCCGACCCGAAGGAGATCATCTGGACCTCGGGCGCCACCGAGTCGAACAACCTGGCCATCAAGGGCGCGGCGCACTTTTATGCCGGCACGAAAGGCAAGCACATCCTTACCGTCGGCACCGAGCACAAGGCCGTGCTCGACACGGTCAAGGAACTCGAGCGCCAGGGCTTCGCGGCGACCTACCTCGAGCCGGGCGAGAATGGCCTGATCACCGTCGAGCAGTTCAAGGCGGCGTTGCGCAAGGACACCGTCGTCGCGTCGGTGATGGCGGTCAACAACGAGATCGGCGTGATCCAGCCGATCGCCGAACTGGGCGAGATCGCCCGCGCCAACGGCACGATTTTCCATGTCGACGCCGCGCAGGCCACCGGCAAGATGCCGCTTGATCTCGGCAAGCTCCAGGTCGACCTGATGTCGTTCTCGGCCCACAAGACCTATGGTCCCAAGGGCATCGGCGCGCTGTATGTGCGCCGCAAGCCGCGCATTCGCCTGGAGGCGCAGATGCACGGCGGCGGCCACGAGCGCGGCCTGCGTTCCGGCACGCTGGCCACGCACCAGATCGTCGGCATGGGCGAGGCCTTCCGCGTCGCACGCGAGGAGATGGCGACCGAGAACGAGCGCATCCGCATGCTGCGTGATCGCCTGATGAAGGGGCTCCTCGACATCGAGGAAACCTACGTCAATGGCGACATCGAGCAGCGCGTGCCGCACAACCTGAACGTCAGCTTCAACTTCGTCGAGGGCGAATCGCTGATCATGGCGATCAAGGACATCGCCGTGTCCTCCGGCTCGGCCTGCACCTCGGCTTCGCTCGAACCCTCCTACGTGCTGCGCGCCCTGGGTCGTTCCGACGAATTGGCGCACAGTTCGATCCGCTTCACGCTCGGCCGCTTCACCACCGAGGAGGAGATCGATTTCACCATCAAGCTGCTGCACGACAAGCTCGGCAAGTTGCGCGACCTGTCGCCGCTTTGGGAGATGTACAAGGATGGAATCGATTTGAACACCGTGCAGTGGGCTGCACACTAAAGGAGCACGAACATGTCATACAGCGAAAAGGTCATCGACCATTACGAAAATCCCCGCAACGTTGGTTCCTTCGGCAAGGACGAAGAGGGCGTCGCCACCGGCATGGTCGGCGCGCCGGCCTGCGGCGACGTCATGAAACTTCAGATCAAGGTCGGCAAGAACGGCGTGATCGAGGATGCCAAGTTCAAGACCTACGGCTGCGGCTCGGCTATCGCGTCGAGCTCGCTGGTCACCGAATGGGTCAAGGGCAAGACGCTCGACCAGGTGCTCGACATCAAGAACACGCAGATCGCCGAGGAGCTGGCGCTGCCGCCGGTGAAGATCCACTGCTCCATCCTCGCCGAAGATGCCATCAAGGCGGCCGTGGCGGACTACAAGAAGAAGCGGGAGGGCGCATAAATGGGCGTGACGCTTTCCGAGGCAGCCGCGAAGCATGTCGGCAACTTCATCGCCCGGCGCGGCAAGGGGATCGGCATCCGGCTCGGCGTAAAGACATCGGGTTGTTCCGGCATGGCTTACAAGCTGGAATTCGCCGATGGCAGCGAGCCGGACGACATCGTCTTCGAAAGTCATGGCATCAAGGTGCTGATCGACCCGAAAAGCCTGCCTTACCTCGATGGCACCGAACTCGACTACACGCGCGAGGGCTTGAACGAAGGCTTCAAGTTCAACAACCCGAATGTCAAGGATCAGTGCGGCTGCGGCGAAAGCTTCAAGGTCTGATGACTTTCTACGATCTCGAAATCGCCCGCCAGGACCACTTCAGCCTGTTCGGCTTGCCGCGTACGCACGCTCTGGATGCCGAACGTCTGGAGACCGTCTATCGCGACATTCAGGCGCGCGTGCATCCGGACAAGCATGCCCATCAGTCGGATACCGAGAAGCGCATGGCGATGCAGTGGGCCGCCCAGGCGAACGAGGCCTATCGGACGCTGAAGGATCCGCTGGCCCGCGCGCGTTACCTGTTGCAGCTGGCCGGCCATGATGTCGCCCTCGAAAGCAACACGGCGATGCCGACGGATTTTCTCGTGGCGCAGATGGAATTGCGCGAGCAGGTCGCCGAGGTGCGCGCGGCCGGTGACGTTGAGCGTCTTGACGCAATGCATCGCCGCTTGCGCAAGGAAATTCGCGGCGAGCACGAGCAATTGCGGGAAGCCCTCGACAGCAATGCCCTTGATCGGGCCGCCGCGCTGGTGCGCCAGCTCATGTTCCAGGAAAAACTCTTTCAGGAAGTCGACGATGCGCTTGCGCAGGTCGAAGCCTGATCGTCACCCCACGGTACCAGCATGGCATTACTGCAACTTTCCGAGCCCGGCCAGTCGGCCGCGCCGCACGAGCACCGCCTGGCGGTCGGCATCGACCTCGGCACCACGAATTCGTTGGTCGCCACCGTGCGCAGCGGACTGGCGGTGGTTCTCAACGACGAACTGGGCCGCTCGTTGCTGCCTTCGGTCGTGCGCTATCCCGCCGCTGCGACCAGCCCCGAAGTGGGCTACGCGGCGCATGCGCATCAGGCCGCCGATCCCAGAAATACCATCGTCTCGGTGAAGCGCTTCATGGGGCGCGGTCTCAGGGATATCGCTCATCCCGAGTCCATGCCCTACGACTTTGCCGAAACCGAGGGCATGGTCAAACTGAAGACCGCGCAGGGCATCAAGAGCCCGGTGGAAGTATCGGCGGAGATCTTGCGCACCCTGCGTGATCGCGCCGAGCTTTCTCTCGGCGGGCATCTGACCGGTGCCGTGATCACCGTGCCGGCCTACTTCGACGATGCCCAGCGCCAGGCCACCAAGGACGCGGCGCGGCTGGCCGGCATCAACGTGCTGCGCCTGCTCAACGAGCCGACGGCGGCGGCGATCGCCTACGGCCTCGACAATGCGTCGGAAGGCATCTACGCGGTATACGATCTGGGCGGCGGCACCTTCGACATTTCCATTCTCAAGCTGTCGAAAGGCGTCTTCCAGGTGCTTGCGACCGGGGGCGATTCGGCGCTTGGCGGCGACGATTTCGACCATCGCGTGTTTTGCTGGACCATCGAGCAGGCCAGGCTTTCCCCCTTGTCCCACAACGATGCCCGCCTGTTGCAGATGCGCGCGCGTGAGGCCAAGGAATTTCTCACCCTCAACGGCGAAGCGCCGATCACGGCGAAATTGTCGACGGGCGAGTTCGTCGATCTCAAGCTCACCTCGGAGGTGTTTTCCGAGATCACCCGCACGCTGGTGCATAAGACGCTGGGGCCGACGCGCAAGGCCTTGCGCGACGCCGGCCTCTCGCCGGACGAGATCACGGGCGTGGTGATGGTCGGCGGCGCGACGCGCATGCCGCAGATCCAGAAGGCGGTCGAGGATTTCTTCGGCTGCGAGCCGCTTAACAATCTCGATCCGGACAAGGTTGTCGCGCTCGGCGCCGCTACCCAGGCCAATCTGCTCGCCGGCAACCGTGCCGCCGGGGACGACTGGTTGCTGCTCGATGTGATCCCGCTCTCGCTCGGCATCGAGACCATGGGCGGACTGGTCGAAAAGATCGTGCCGCGCAATTCGACGATTCCGGTGGCGCGCGCGCAGGAGTTCACCACCTTCAAGGACGGCCAGACGGCGATGGCCCTGCACGTGGCGCAGGGCGAGCGCGAACTGGTGTCGGATTGCCGCAGCCTGGCGCGTTTCGAGCTCAGAGGCATACCGCCGATGGTGGCGGGCGCGGCGCGCATCCGCGTCACCTTTCAGGTCGATGCCGACGGTCTGCTCTCCGTCACTGCGCGCGAGCAGACCACCGGGCACGAGGCGCGCATCGAGGTCAAGCCTTCCTACGGGCTTTCGGACGACGAGATCGCGGCGATGCTCAAGGATGGCATGTCGCACGCATCCGACGATGCGTTTCGCCGCGCGCTGCGCGAAGCGCAGGTGGAGGCGCAGCGCCTCGCCGAGGCCGTGCAATCCGCGTTGCGCGAAGATGCGCATCTGTTGTCGATGCTGGAACGCGCGCACATCGACAGTTGCCTGGCGCGGCTGCAATCGGTCCTGCTCGGCGACGACCGGCGCGCCATCGATACGGCGATGGATGCGCTCTCCAAGGGCACGGCCGAGTTTGCCGCCCGCCGCATGAACCAGAGCGTGCAACGCGCGCTCGCCGGCAAGAAAGTCGAAGAGATATGACCCAGATCATCGTGTTGCCCCATGCCGAACTATGCCCCGACGGCGCGGTGATCGAGGCCGCACCCGGCGATTCGATCTGCGACGCCCTGCTCGCCAACGATATCGAAATCGAGCATGCCTGCGAGATGTCCTGCGCCTGCACGACCTGCCATGTCGTGGTGCGCGAAGGCTACGCATCGCTTGGCGAGGCCGACGAAATCGAGGAAGATCTGCTCGACAAGGCCTGGGGGCTGACGCCGACTTCGCGCCTCTCCTGTCAGGCGATCATCGGCGAGACGCCGCTGACGATCGAGATTCCGAAGTACACGATCAACATGGTGAAGGAAGGGCACAGCAAGAAATGAAGTGGACCGACAGTCTCGATATCGCCATCGAACTTGCCGAAGCCCATCCGCACGTCGATCCGAAAACGGTGAATTTCGTCGACCTGATGCGCTGGGTGATGGCGCTGCCCGGCTTCGAGGAAGACGAGCGCCACTGCGGCGAGAAAAAGCTCGAAGCGATCCAGCAGGCCTGGATCGACGAAGTTGAATAGTGGCCTGATCGACACGCACTGTCATCTCGACGCGGCGGAATTCGATGCCGACCGCGACGCGGTGCATGCCGCCGCGAAAGTCGGTGCTGGCGGCACGGCGGTTCGGACTATCGTCGTGCCGGCCGTCGAGCGCGCGAACTTTGGCACGGTGGCGAGTCTTTGCCGCGAATATCGCGGATGCGTTCCAGCCTACGGCATTCATCCCATGTATGTCGGGCGCGCCCGGCCGGAAGATCTTCTGGCGCTGCGCGAGACGCTGACGCGCGAGGCGGCCGTCGCGGTCGGCGAGATCGGGCTCGACCGCCACGCCGAACCGCGCGACGATGTGTTGCAGGAGCGCTATTTCGTCGAGCAGCTGAAAATCGCCCGTGCGTTTTCTCTCCCGGTGCTGCTGCATGTGCGCCGTGCCATTGACCCGATCCTGGCGCATCTGCGCCGCATCGGCGTCCCGGGCGGCATCGCCCACGCCTTCAACGGTAGCCGGCAGCAGGCCGATGCCTTCATCGCTCTGGGTTTCAAACTCGGCTTCGGCGGGGCGATGACCTACCCCGGTTCGAAACGCATCCGTGCGCTGGCCACCAGCCTGCCGCTCGACAGCATCGTGCTCGAAACCGATGCTCCCGACATGCCGCCGGCGTGGAAAGTCGGCGCCCGCAATACGCCGGCGGACCTGCCGCGAATCGCCGAAACACTGGCAGAACTGCGGGGAATGCCGCTCGCCGAAATCGCGGCGGCAACGACCCGCAATGCCCTCGCGGCCTTGCCGCAACTGCATGAGTTGCAACCCACGGAGAATCTGAAATGA
>CAZGOH010000060.1:0-13612 GCA_964527195.1 uncultured Methyloversatilis sp. | reverse complement strand
GATCGCGCTGGCCGGCATCATCGTCAGGAACTCGATCCTGCTGGTCGACTTCATCAATCAGCAGCTTGCCGAAGGCATGGACTTCGCCGAAGCCGTGATCCAGTCCGCCGCGATCCGTGCCAAGCCGATCGCCCTGACCGGCCTTGCGGCGATGCTCGGCGCGCTGTTCATCCTCGACGACCCGATCTTCTCCGGTCTTGCCCTGGCCCTCATTTTCGGCATCCTCGTTTCCACGCTGCTCACGCTCGTGGTGATCCCGGTTCTCTACTACGCGGCCTTCAAGAGCCGCATCCAACCCCAAGGAGTCTCGACATGACCGTCAATCGCATCGTCCGCATCGTCGCCGGTTTCTTCATCCTGCTGTCCCTGGCGCTGGCCCACTTCATGGGTCAGGTCGATCTCGCGCAGATGAGCTGGCTGTGGTTCACGCTGTTCGTCGGCGCCAACCTGTTCCAGAGCGGCTTCACCACCTTCTGCCCGCTCGACACGATCCTGAAGAAGCTCGGCGTTCCCGAGACGGCAGCAAACTGCAAGACCGGCGGTTGCGGCTGATTGATTCGGCCGCGACAACGCGGCCCGAAGAGGGGGCAACGCACGGGCTTTTCTTCGCGGTGTGCATTGCGCATAATGGCGCCCTTGTCGCCAAGCATTGCCTGATGCCCGCTCCCTCCGCCCCAGCCTCCCGCCGTCTCTCGTCCGCGACCCTGATCGCGCTGGCGGCGACCCTGCTCGTCGCGGTCCTCGCCCATCTGCTGATGACCCGCATCGAGAACGCCGGGGCGCAAAAAAATTTCGAGAATCTCGGCAACTCCATCGCCGACGACCTCGTCTCGCGCATCGAGGTCTTCGCGGTGGCGGGAAGATCCGCCGCCGCCTTGCTTGGCAATCGCCGCGACATGCGACTGACCGAGTGGCATGCGTATGTCGACCGCGTCGCGCCGCGCATCGACTGGCCCGGATTCCGCGCCATGAACGTCGCCTACCTGATCCCGGCCGGCCAGGCGGAAAGTTTTGCGGCCGCGCAGCGCCGTCTCACCCAGGCCGACTTTCGCATTCACAACGCCGGCATGGGCCTGCACCACGGCGAAGAGTTGTTGCCCCTGGCGCTCACCGCCCCGCCGGGCCCGTTTGCCACCGCTTTGCTCGGCCTGGATCTGCGCACCGATCCGGCACGTTCGCGCCTGGCCGACCGGGCGCGCGATACCGGCGTTCCGGTGCTGGGGCCGCTCGTCGCGAGCCACCAGGCCGTCAGCACGAGCGAAGGCATGGTGCTGGTCATGATGACGGCCCTGTACAGCGATCCGCAGACCGATCTGCTCTCCGAACGACGCGCCCATTTCGCCGGCGTCGTCACCTTCGGCCTCGACATCGGGCGCATCTTCGATGCCTTGCGCGCCCCGCCGGAACGCCGGGGCATGCGCCTGCGCGTCACCGATGTCGAAACCGGACAAATCCTGCCGGGCAGCGACAGCGGGCTGCCCATGGACGGCATGGCCCACGCGAAGCCACTGAGCGTCGGCGGCCGGGACTGGCTTGTCGAATTCGCCGCCGGGCCCGATTTCGTCCACGCGCCGGACCGCACGCGCGCCCTGTTCGTCTCCCTGTTCGTCGCGGCGGCCGGCGTGCTGCTCGCCGGCGCCCTGCAATACCAGAACAGCCTGCGTACCTGGGCGGAGCGCCGCGCCACCGAAATGACGGAGGATCTGCGGCGCAGCGAGACGCGCTTTCGCGACCTGTCCGAATTGTCGGCCGACTGGTTCTGGGAGCAGGACGAAAACCTGCGCTTCACGCGCTTTTGGGGCAGGGACACCGAAGACAAGGCCAAGTGGCTCGGCGTGCACCGCTGGGATCTTCCCATCGACCTGTCGCCGGAGGAATGGGTACGCCACAAGTCGGCACTGGCCGCCCGGGAGCCGTTTCGCAATCTCGAGTATTGCATCCGCCTGCACAACGACAGGCCGCGCTGGTTTTCCGTCAGCGGCATGCCGGTCTTCGAAGGTGGCCGGTTTCTCGGTTATCGCGGCGTCGGTCGCGACATCACCGATCGCATGCTGCTCGAGGAAGAATTGCGCGCACACCGCGACCATCTGCAGGCAATGGTCGATTCGCGCACCGCCGACCTCCTGCGCGCCAAGGAAGTGGCGGAGCAGGCCAATCGCGCCAAGTCCGAATTTCTCGCCAACATGAGCCACGAGTTGCGCACGCCCATGCACGCGGTGCTCGCCTTCGCGCGCATCGGCCTGACGAAAGCCGGGACGACACCCATCGACAAGCTGCGCGACTATTTCGAACGCATCAAGCTCAGCGGCGAGCGTCTCATCGAACTGGTGGACAATCTGCTCGACCTCGCGAAGATGGATGCCGGCCGCGTCCAGTTCAGCATGGCGCCGATCGACATGACGAAGTGCGTCGAGGACGCCCTGGCCGAAATCGGCTCCCTGCTCGACGCCAAGCAGTTGACCCATACCCTCGCCATCCGCTCGCCGGACATGGGCGTGATTGCCGACCAGAAACGCATCGCCCAGCTGCTGAGCAACCTGCTCGGCAACGCGATCAAATTCACGCCCGAAGGCAGGGCGATCCATGTCGAGCTGTCCACGGCCACGCTGCCGGCCGGACGCCGCGCGGCGGATCGCGGCGAAATTCCGGCGCTGCGCCTGAGCGTGGAAGACGAGGGCGTGGGCATTCCCGAGGAGGAACTGGAAAGCATTTTCGACAAGTTCACGCAAAGCAGCCGCACCGCCAGCGGCGCGGGAGGCACCGGGCTGGGGCTGGCGATCTGCCACGAAATCGTCCATGCGCACCGGGGTATCATACGGGCGCGCAACCGGCCGGCGGGTGGCGCGGCCTTCGATGTTTTCCTGCCGGCTGCCATGGAGAGCAGGTCATGAACCAGCGTCGCCTTCTGGTGGTGGACGACGAGCCCCTGAATCTTGAGATCATCCGCGAGTGCCTCGGGGACGAGTACGCGCTCGATCTGCTGCCGAGCGCCGATCAGGCCTGGAGCCACCTCGAGGACGGCGGATTCTGCGACCTGGCCATTCTCGACCGCATGATGCCGGGCATGAGCGGTCTCGACCTGTTGCGCCGCATGAAGACCGACGCGCGTTTCGCGACGATCCCGGTCATCATGCAGACGGCGGCCACCGCCCCGGAAGAAGTACGTGAAGGCATCGAAGCGGGAGCGTTTTACTATCTCGCCAAGCCCTATGCGCCGGAGACGCTCTCCGCCATCGTGCGCGCGGCCCTCGCCGATGTCGATGAACGCGAGAGCGCCCGCCACCACGCGACGGCCCACGTCAGGGCGATGGAACTGCTCGATCGCGCCACCTTCCGCTTCCGCAGGATCGACGAAATCGGCCCGCTGATCGAGGTGCTCGCCAGCCTGTGCCCGGGCCCAGAACTGGCCGCATCCGGACTCACCGAACTGCTGGTGAATGCCGTCGAACACGGCAACCTCGGCATCAGCTACGAGGAAAAAAAGCGCATGCGCCTCGAAAACACCTGGAACGACGAAGTCGCACACCGCAGCGAACTGCCGGAATATCGCGACCGCGAGGTACGCGTCGGCGTCGAACGGCATCCCGACCGCATCGTGTTCACCATCGCGGATCAGGGGCCGGGCTTCGAATGGCAGCGCTATCTCGACATCGACCCGGCGCGCGCCATGGATCCGAACGGACGCGGCATCGCCCTCGCCTGCAAGCTGAGCTTCGCGCATCTCGAATACCGCGGCTGCGGCAATACCGTGGTCGCCACGATACGCGGCACACCGCGCACGAGCGGGCCGAATTCCCGGAACGAAAGACAATGAACACCACGATACCCCCCGCCACCACGACGCCGTCGCCGACCGACCGTCTGCACGTGCTGGTGGTGGATGACACGGCGACCAACCGCCAGATTCTCGCCGTCTTTCTCAAAAAACTCGGGCACAGCGTCGATGTGGCGGAAGATGGCGCCCAGGCCGTCGCGAAGTTTTCGCCGAACGTCCATGACCTGATCATCATGGACGTGATGATGCCGGTAATGGACGGCTACGAGGCCACCCGCCTCATCAAGCAGTCCTGCGGCGAACGCTGGGTGCCGGTGGTTTTTCTTTCCGCGCTCGACAAGGATGAAAATCTGGTGGCCGGCTTCGATGCCGGCGGTGACGACTACCTCGCCAAGCCGCTCAACTTCGTCGTCTTCGAGGCGAAACTGCGCTCGCTGGTGCGCACCATCCTGCTGCGGCGCGAACTCGAGGCCACGCGCCAGCGGCTACAGGTTTATCACGACGAACGCGAGGCGGAAAACCGCCTTGCCGCCGAGATTTTCGATCAGCTGATGCAGCGTCCCGGGCTGTCCGACCCGCTGCTGCACTACTGGATGAACCCGGCCAGCGACTTCAGTGGCGACATCGTCGCCGCCGCGCGCGTGGACGACGGGCGCTTCTTCGCGCTGCTCGCCGACGCCACCGGCCACGGCCTGGCCGCCGCCATCAGCGAACTACCCGTCCTCACCCTCTTTTACGACATGACCAAGTCCGGCATGCCGCTCGGTCGCATCATCGCCAAGATCAACGCGCAGTTGCGCTCCGCCCTGCCGGTGGGGAGCTTCGTCGTCTGCGGCTGCCTGTGCATCGATCCCGCGCGCGGCAGCACCGAGTTGTGGCTCGGCGGGCTGCCGCCCGCGCTGCTGCTCGACGCCACCGGCCACGTCGTGCGCGAGATCGAATCGGAGCATCTGCCCCTGGGCATCGACGACCTCGACTGGCGCGCGGCGGCCGGCATGACCCTCGATGCTCCGCCGGGCGCGCAACTGGCGCTGTTTTCGGACGGCCTCATCGAGGCCGCCAACGCGGCCGGCGAGGAGTTCGGCCTGAAGCGCCTGCGCGCGGCGCTGGCGGACGTTCCCGCCGCGCAGCGCCTCGATGCCGTCAAGGACGCCATCGTCGGGCACATGGGCGACGGCGCCCCCCACGACGATGTCACGCTGATGCTCATCGACCTGCCGGGCACCGCCTGAACCGGTTTCCCCATCCCCTCGGAGATTACCCATGACAAGCACAACCTACGAACGTGCGGTAGCGCTCATCGATGCCGCCAACGGCGCCGATCCGCGCATGGATGTCGATGCTGCCGGCCAGCCGGTGCCGCGCGAACTGCTGTACGGCCGGCGCATGGCCGAGATGATCGGCCGCTACGCCCCCGAGGCCGACGAGGTGCAGAAGCTCGCCGTGCGCGCCCAGCACATCGAACGCTGGAAAACCCCGCGCGACAGCTATCCGATGACGCGCGAAGGCTACCTGCAATGGCGCACCGGTCTCTACAAGTACCACGCGGAAACCTGCGGCCGCCTGATGAAGGAAGCCGGCTACGACGATGCCGCCGTCGAGCGCGCGAAACAGGCCGTCGGCAAGCGCGGCCTGAAAGTGAATGCCGACACGCAATTGCTCGAGGACGTCACCGACCTCGTCTTCATCGAACACTACATGCTCGAGTTCGCCGGCCAGAAGCCGGACTACAGCGAAGAGAAGTGGCTCGACATCATCCGCAAGACCTGGAAGAAGATGTCGCCGCGCGCCCACGCGTTCGCCCTGTCCGGCAAGATCAAGCTGCCCGAGCCGCTGGTGCCGCTGATCACCAAGGCGGTTGCCGGCTGAAAACGGGCGACGCAGACATTCGGCTTGCCTTTTGCCGGGATGCGTATTATCGTTAATACACATCCCGGAGATCGCCCATGACCACCACCGTCCGCCTGCCCCTGCGCGTCGAGCAGACGCTCGCCGAGTATTGCGTCGAGCATCGCAAGACGAAGTCTGAAGTGATTGTCGAAGCCCTCGACAAACTGCTCGCGGCTGCCACGCCGGCCCGAAAGAAAACGCCTTACGAGATCGCCATGGAAGTCGGCTTCATCGGTTGTTTCGAGGGCAGCGGCGAGACCGGCAATTACAAGGAACGGGTCAAGGCCGCCATCCGCGCGAAGCACAAGCGGTGAGACTGCTCGTCGATACCGGCGCACTGGTGGCCCTGTGCGATCGCCGCGATGGCAATCATCCTGCCTGTACCCGTTGGCTCAAGAGCTTCTCCGGGCAGATGATCACGACCTGGGCAGTGCTGACCGAAGTCAGCCACCTCGCCCCTTCGGTCAAGGCGGGCCTGACGATCCTGCGCTGGGTCGAACAGGGTGGTTTGCACGTCCTGCCGCTCGGCAGCGACGAGTTGGTGGAGGCCTCCGACTGGATGGAACGCTACGCCGACCGGCCGATGGACCTCGCCGATGCCTCGCTGGTGATCGCCGCGCTGAAAACCGGCGTGACCACGGTCTGGACGCTCGACCGCAACGACTTCGCCACCTACCGCCTGCCCAACCGCAAGCGCTTTCGCCTCGTGGAGATGACATGAATATCGGATTCATCGGACTCGGCCTGATGGGCCGCCCGCTCGCCCTGCATCTGGCCGGGGCCGGCCACACCCTGCATCTGTGGGCGCGCCGCCCGGCCTCCCTCGAACCCTTCAGGGAAGTCGATGCACGCTGCCACGTTTCCGCCGCCGAAGTGGCGCGGCACGCCGACATCGTGTTCACCCTGGTCGCCGACGCGCCCGACGTGCGCGCGGTCTGCCTCGGCCAGGATGGCGATGGCGGCATCGCGGCGGGCGCGCAGAAGGGCCTGATCGTGGTCGACATGAGCACGATCAACCCCAACGCCGCGCGCGAGATCGGCGCGATGCTGGCGGAACGCGGCATCGAGTTCCTCGACGCCCCGGTGTCGGGTGGCGAGGTGGGCGCCATCAACGCCAGCCTCACCATCATGGTGGGCGGCAAGCCGGCGGTCTTCGAGAAGGTCCGGCCGCTGTTCGAGAAGATGGGCAAGTCGATCACGCTGATCGGTGCCAGCGGCGCCGGCCAGGTCGCCAAGGCCTGCAACCAGATTCTCACCGGCGTCGGCGTCATGGCAGTGGCCGAGGCTTTCAACTTCGCGGCAAAGAATGACGTCGATGTGGCCAAGGTGCGCGAGGCGCTCTTGGGCGGCTTTGCCTATTCGCGCATCCTCGAAAACCACGGCCAGCGCATGCTCGACCGCAACTTCAGGCCCGGCTTCAAGGCCTGGATGCACCAGAAGGATCTGCGCATCGTCATGGAGGAGGCGCACCGCCTCGGCCTGATGCTGCCGACGGCGGCGGCCACCGCGCAACTGTTCAACGCCATCGTCGGCGGCGGCATGGGCGAGGAAGATTCGATCGCCGCCCTCAAGTTGCTGGAGAAGATGTCGTCATCATCGGAATGAACATCGGATCCAGCGGGAAATGAACATCGGGTTCATTGGATTGGGCGGCATGGGCGGGCCGATGGCCGGCCACCTGCTGGCCGCCGGGCATACGCTCCACGTCTGGGCGCGCCGTCCCGCCAGCGCCGACTTTCTGCCGCCGGAAGTCGTGCGGGCGGCCTCGCCAGCCGAACTGGCGCGACAGTGCGGGATCGTCTGCACCAACGTGACCGGCAGCGCCGACGTCGCCGGACTGGCGGAGCAAGTGCTCGCAGGTTTCGCCCCCGGGAGCATCCACGTCGATTTCTCCACCATTGCCCCCTCGCTCGCGCGCGAACTCGCAGCACGTTACGTCGCACGCGGCTGCGATTTCGTCGATGCGCCGGTGTCCGGCGGCACGGCCGGCGCGCAGGCGGCCACGCTCGCCATCATGTGGGGCGGAAAGTCGGCCCTGGCGGCACGGCTCGCCCCGCTGTTTTCCTGTCTTGGCAAGACCGTCGTACGCGTGGGCGAAAGCGGTGCCGGACAGGTGGCGAAGGCCTGCAATCAGATGGTGATGGTCGCCGCCCTCGAGGCGACAGCCGAGGCGGCCCACCTGGCCAACGCGGCCGGCGTCGATTTCGCCCGGGTGCGGCAGGCGCTGATGGGCGGCTCGGCCGCATCGCGCGTGCTCGATTTCTTCGGCGCGAAGATGGCCGCACGCAATTTCGCCGCCGGCGTGGAGGCACGGCTGCACCACAAGGATTTCGGCGCCCTGCTGGCCGAGGCGACGGCACAGGGCATCCCCCTGCCGGTCGCCGGCACGGTCATGACGCAGTTGAACGCCCTGGTGGCGGCCGGCTGGGGAACGCAGGACACCGCGCGCCTCTTGTGC
The DNA here is from genome assembly GCA_964527195.1 of uncultured Methyloversatilis sp. Taxonomy (GTDB): domain Bacteria; phylum Pseudomonadota; class Gammaproteobacteria; order Burkholderiales; family Rhodocyclaceae; genus Sulfuricystis. The sequence goes on along the minus strand of CAZGOH010000060.1, from coordinate 5,489 downwards.
GTGCTGGAGCGCGCCCGTGCCTGACGCCGCCCTGAAGGTCCAGTCGCTCGCCGACCGGCGCTTCGCCGAACGTCGCGAACTACCGCGCCGCGAAGCCGACCTCGCCCACCCGCAGGCGCTGCTCGAATACCGCGCCATCCTCGAAAACGCCACGGTCGGCATCCTGTTCACGCGCAATCGCACGCTGGTGCGCGCCAACCCGGTGTTCGCGCAGATGTTCGGCTACGCCGAGCACGCCTACATGGGCCTGCCCGGGCGGGCACTCTATCCTTCCGATGCCGCTTACGAGGCGCTCGGCGCCGAAGCCGGTCCGGTGCTGGCGGCCGGCCTGCCGTTTCGCGCCGAAGCCGAGATGCGCCGCCAGGACGGCAGCCTGTTCTGGTGTCGCCTGTCGGCCAAGGCCATCGATCCGCGCCGGCCGCAGGACGGCACGATCTGGATCACCGAAGACATCACGCACGAACACGCGCAGCGCGAGGCGCTCGCGCGCGCCCACGAGGATCTCGAGCGACGCGTGATCGAACGCACCGCCGAACTCTCGGCAGCGAATGCAAAGCTGCAGGAAGAGATCGCCGAACGTCGCCTGGCGGAAGAACGCATCCGCCACATGGCCCAGCACGACACGCTCACCGGCCTGCCCAACCGCGCACTGCTTGCCGACCGGCTGACGCAGGCCGTCACGCAGGCACGCCGCCACGACCAGCGCGTCGCCGTCATGTTTCTCGACCTCGACCGCTTCAAGGCCATCAACGACACACTCGGCCACGAGGTCGGCGACGGTCTGCTGCGCGAAGTGGCGCACCGCCTGCGCGGCGCCGTGCGCGCGGCCGACACGGTGGGGCGGCTGGGCGGCGACGAGTTCGTCGTCGTGCTGCACGAGGTCGCCGACGCCGAATCGGCCGCGCAGGTGGCGGAAAAGATTCTCGTCGCCTTCGCCGCACCAGTACGCGTCGGCGCGCATTCGCTGACCGCCTCGACCTCGATCGGCATCGCCCTCTTTCCGGAACACGCCGACGACGCCACCGCGCTCCTGAAATGCGCGGACATGGCGATGTATCTGGCCAAACGCGACGGGCGCAACCGCTATCACTTCCACGCAGGCTGAGCCTCGCCGCAGCGCACGACCGCCATGAACCCTTTCCCTTCCCGCCTGCCCGGCGTCGGCACCACCATCTTCACCGTGATGTCGCGCCTCGCCAACGAGCATGGGGCGATCAATCTGTCGCAGGGGTTTCCCGATTTCTCGCCCCCCGCGCTGCTGCTCGAACGGGCCGCGCACCACATGCAGGCTGGCGCCAACCAGTATCCGCCGATGGCCGGCGTGTTGCCGCTGCGCGCGGCGATCACCGAAAAGGTGGCGGCGCTGTATGGCGCGCATTACGACGTCGAAACGGAAGTCACCGTCACGGCCGGCGCGACACAGGCGCTCTTCACCGCCATCGCCGCCTGCGTGCGGCCGGGCGACGAAGTGATCGTTTTCGCGCCGGTGTACGACAGCTACCTCCCCGCGATCACGCTGCAGGGCGGCACCGCGAAAGTCATCAATCTCGCGCCGCCGACATTCCGACCGGACTGGACGGCGGTGGCGGCGGCGATCACCCCGCGCACGCGCATGATCATCACCAACACGCCGCACAACCCCACCGGGACGGCATGGACGGCGGACGACCTGGACGCGCTGGCGCGGCTGGTACGCGACACCGACATCGTGCTGGTCGGCGACGAGGTGTACGAACACATCCTCTTTACCGGGCGCCACGCAAGCCTTGCGCGCCTGCCGGCGTTGCGCGAGCGCAGCTTCGTCGTCTCGAGCTTCGGCAAGACGTTCCACATCACCGGCTGGAAGATCGCCTACTGTCTGGCGCCCGACGCGCTGACCGCCGAGTTCCGCAAGGTGCACCAGTTCAACGTGTTCACGGTGCATCATCCGTCGCAACTGGCGCTGGCGGATTTCATGCGCGCCGCGCCCGGCTTCGCCGGCGACCTGGCGGATTTCTATCGCGACAAGCGCGACTTCTTCCGCCAGCAGATGGAAGGCTCACGCTTCGAACTGCTGCCCTGCGACGGCACCTACTTCCAGCTCGCGCGCTACGACCGGATCAGCGATCTGCCCGACACCGAGTTCGTGCGCTGGCTGACGCGCGAAAAAGGCGTCGCCGCGATTCCCGTCTCGGCCTTCATGCCCGATGGCACGGACCACCGCCTGATCCGTTTCTGCTTCGCGAAAAACGAGGCCACGCTGGCCGCCGCCGGGGAAAAACTCAGGGCAGCCTGAGCGCCAGGCAGGCGCCAGGAAGGTTCGTCAATTCGACCCGGCCATGCCGGCCGTCGGGAACGGCATGGCGCTCCGCGATCAGGCGGGCGAAGGCCAGCCCCAGCCCGGTACCCGACGCCGAAGCCACGCCGGCATTTTCCTCCAGCAGGCTCGCCGGGTATCCCGGTCCGTCGTCGCTCACGCAGAAGCAAAGGCCACCATGCGACGGCGCATCAAGCGCCAGAACGACGCGCCCCGTAGCGTGGCGCAAGGCATTGCGCAAGGCATCGAGCAGGACCAGCTTGACGAGATAGGCGTCAAAGGCCCAGGCGCCGACCCGCAGGGCGACCTCGCGTTCGACCTCAAGAGCGATGCCGGGCGGCAGCGGGCCGATCTCGACCAGCAGGTCGTCGATGAAATCGCTCAGGTCGTGATCGTCGATGGCCAGCCGCAACTGGCCGTTCTGGGCGCGGTACAGGGTAAGTAGTTCGGACAGTTGCGCGGCGATGCGTCCGACATTGGAACGCAGGGCCGCAAAGTCGGTGCTGGCGGGACGGCGTTGCGCCGCGTCCAGCTGCGTATCGAGCGCCTGCAAGGCATTTTTCGCGTCATGCACGACGGCGGCGACGAGGGGGTCGAAGCTGCCCGCCATCATTTTTCCAGCGCCGGCGATCCCGGGGGAGCCACCTTGCGATAGAAACCGGCGACCTCGGCGAGCTTCGGATGCGCCGCGTTCGCCTGGCGCGCCTGCAGGATGTAGCGATGGGCCGCGGCAATCGCCACGGGATCGCTGCCGCCGCGATGCGCCCGCATCAGCAGGGCGAGCGCGGCATTCAGAGCGATCTGCGCGTTGTTGGTCAGGCGGTCGGCCGCTTCGGTCAGCATGGCGACGGCTTCGTCGAGCTGGCCGGCCTTGGCCATGCCGACGGCGTCGTTGTTGAGCTTGATCATGCGCTTCTTCGTCGCATCGAGGAACACGGTGCCCTCGTCATGCAGGCCGGCGGCGGCGAACACCCCCTGCGCCATGGAAAGCACCGTTTCGTTCTCGTGATGATCCTCGGCGACCGACTGGATGATCTGCTTCGCGTCCTCGGGCCGGCCGCCGACGAAGCAGGCCTGCGCCACCTCGAGCGCGGCGGCGGCATCGAGACGGGCGCCCTGCTGCACCTTCATCGCACGCTCCAGCGCCGCCTTGGCGGCGGCGGCGTTGCCGGCCTTCGCGTGCACCTGGCACTCGATCGCGGCCTGGCGCGCCTCCAGTTCCGGCGAGCGGGAAAATGCCGCCCCCATGTCCTTCACGGCGGCGAGCGCCTCGAGCGTCTTGCCCTGTTCCGAGCAACTGCGGGCCAGCCCGGAGTAGTCGTCATGGCTCTTGAAGAAGCCGGTGCGATCCTTCTCGACCGCGCGCCGAAAGGCGCTTTCGGCACGGGCGAAGTCCTTGTTTTCGAGCGCCAGCCCGCCCAGGCGACGCTGCCGTTGCGTCGAGGGAGCAACCCTCAACGCCTGCTCGACGATTTCCTGCGCGGCGGCCTTGTCGGTCTTTGCCACCAACTGCGCCAGGGAATCGTAAGCCGCGAGATAGTTGGGGTAGGCGGCGAGCGCGCGCTGCAAGTGCGCCTTCGCCTCGTCCTCGTTGCCGAGAGCCGCCATCACGCGCGCCTTGCCCACTTCGGCCCACGGCGTGGCACGCTGCTGCAGCACGCTCTCGTAAAGCGCAAGTGCCTCGTCGTGGCGCCCGGCGCTCCCCAGCAGATCGCCCTTGATGCGCAACACGTCGAGGGTGTAGCGCCCGCCCTCCGCCAGCATGGGATCGCAGGCCGCCAGGGCCTTGTCGCGATCCCCGCCCTGCCTCATGTGGCGGTGGATGGGCGCGAGCGCCGCCTTCTTGTCGAGGATGCGCTGCAGGCGCGTGGCGAGAACCTCGGCCTTGAAGGGCTTGAGCAGGTAGTCGTCCGGCGCGTATTCGGCGGCGGTCGATACCTGCTCGTAGCCGGTTTCGCCGGTCACCATGAGGAACGCGGTCGACAGCGGCAGCAACTGCTTGCGCCGCACCAGTTCGAGCAGCTGCTGGCCATCCGCTCCCTGGCCGAGGTTGTAGTCGCAGACGATCAGGTCGTAGCGATTTTCACGCAGGCAATCGACCGCCTCCTTGACGTTGCGTGCCTGGTCGCATTTCTCGAGACCGGCATCGGCAAGCTGGATGCGCATGCTGCTGCGCATCTCCGGCATGTCGTCGATCAGCAAGCCCCGTTTGCCGCGCAGATCCATGGGCAATTACCCGTATTTACCGAGTAATCGGACGGTAGCGGATGCGCTTGGGCTTCGCGCCTTCTTCGCCGAGGCGCTTCTTCTTGTCGTCTTCGTATTCCCGGAAGTTGCCCTCGAAGAAGGTCCATTGCGAATCGCCTTCGCAGGCGAGGATGTGCGTGGCGATACGGTCGAGGAACCAGCGGTCGTGCGAGATGACCAGCACGCAGCCGGCGAATTCGAGCAGAGCATCCTCGAGCGCGCGCAGCGTTTCCACGTCGAGGTCGTTGGAGGGTTCGTCGAGCAGCAGCACGTTGCCGCCCTGAATCAGCGTGGTGGCCAGGTGCAGGCGGCCGCGCTCGCCGCCAGAAAGGTTGCCGACGATCTTCTGCTGGTCGCCGCCCTTGAAGTTGAAGCGGCCGAGGTAGGCACGTGCCGGCATCTCGAACTTGCCGACGGTGAGGATGTCCTGTCCTTGCGCGACGGCTTCGAAGACGGTCTTGTCGTTCGCCAGCCCTTCGCGCGACTGGTCGACCGAAGCGATTTTCGCGGTCGGGCCGACGACGATTTCACCGCTGTCTGGCTGCTGCGCGCCCTGGATCATGCGGAACAGCGTCGACTTGCCGGCGCCGTTCGGGCCGATGATGCCGACGATGGCACCGGGCGGGATGCGGAAGGAGAGGTTGTCGATCAGCAGGCGATCGCCAAAGGCCTTGGTGACATTCTTGAATTCGATGACCTCGTTGCCGAGACGCTCGCCGGGCGGGATGAAGATCTCCTGCGTCTCGTTGCGCTTCTGGTATTCGAAGCTCGACATTTCCTCGTAGCGGGCGAGGCGCGCCTTCGACTTGGCCTGGCGCGCCTTCGGGTTGCTGCGCACCCACTCCAGCTCGACCTTCATTGCCTTCATGTGGGCGTCGAGCTGCTTTTGCTCCTGCTCGAGGCGCGCTTCCTTCTGTTCCAGCCAGGAAGAGTAGTTGCCCTTCCA
>CAZGOH010000059.1:0-13682 GCA_964527195.1 uncultured Methyloversatilis sp. | reverse complement strand
GCTCTCGGGCATGTCCTTGTGGACCACGGCGTAGTTCCACATCGCCACCGAGTTGTTGTCTTCCTTCTGCACCGTGTAGGTGTTGGCGGGAATCTTGAAGGGTGACACTTCGGGGAAGGCCTTGACGATCTTGGCGTGTTCTTCCGGCGTGAAGGCAAAGGTCACGACGTCCGCCTCGGCGGCGAGTTGCGAGAAGGCGCCGATGGGCAGGCCGGCCGCGAACAGGAAGGCGTCGATCAGGCCGTCCTTGAGCTGGCTCGCCGCGTCGGCGGCGCCGCTGTGGGAAATGCGGGCGTCGACGCCCAGCTCCTTCAGGAAGCGCGGCCAATAGTTGTCCGCCGTGCCACCCGCCGGACCGACGCTGACGCGCTTGCCCTTGAGGTCGGCCATCGACTTGATGTTCGACTTGCGCATGGCGATGGCGTGGAAGGGGGTTTCATACATCGCGAACAGGGCGCGCACGTCAGAGTGCTTGAGACCCGGAGCGAGGGGGCTCTTGCCGACCCATGCCTCGTACATCGGGCCCATGGTCACCAGGCCGATGCCGTGCTCCTTGTTCTGGACCAGTGTGGCGTTGACGGTCGGGCCGCCGGTGACTTCGCCGCTGGCGTTGACCTTCAGGGCCTCGCCAATGAATCCGGCCAGACCGTTGCCGTAGACGAAATACACACCGCCCTGGCTGGCGGTGCCGATGGTCAGGCTGCGCGGCCAGCCCTTGCGGTCCTGCGCCATGGCGCTGCCGGCCAGAAGGGCCGTGCCGGCGGCGAAAGCAACGAGCGCTTTTAGTACTTTGTTCATAGATCTCATCTCCTTTGATGGATACCGTTCTTGGCATGGGTGAAGCGCGCGCATTCTACTTCGGTTGATCTGCCCATTAATCCGCTTTTTTGCTTTTCGCCGTCCGGGAAAGCAGGCAAACTGCGATAAAATCGCCAGCCTTTTGTTTTACTTACCAATCCGCTGGAGAAAAGCATGGCCGTTGAACGTACCCTGTCCATCATCAAACCCGATGCCGTCGCGAAGAATCTGATTGGCAAGATCTATTCCCGTTTCGAAACCAACGGTCTCAAGATCGTGGCTTCCCGCATGGCCTGGCTGTCCGAGCGCGAGGCGGGCGGCTTCTATGCCGTGCATAAGGAGCGCCCGTTCTTCAAGGATCTCGTCCAGTTCATGACCTCCGGCCCGGTGATGATCCAGGTGCTCGAAGGCGAAAGCGCCATCGCCAAGAACCGCGAACTGATGGGCGCGACCGACCCCAAGAAGGCCGAGAAGGGCACCATCCGCGCCGACTTTGCCGAAAGCATCGACGCCAATGCCGTGCATGGCTCCGACGGCCCGGACACGGCCAAGGTCGAGATCGCCTACTTCTTCCCCGAATTGAACGTTTTTTCGGGCCGCTGATCCGCCATCCATGACGGCCAACCTGCTCGATTTCGATGTTGAAGGCTTGACGGCCTGGTTCGCCGAACGGGGCGAGAAGCCCTTTCGTGCGCGCCAGGTGCTGCGCTGGATGCATCGGTTCGGCATCGATGATTTCGAGCGGATGACCGACGTTGCCAGGTCGTTGCGTCAAAAACTGGCGGCGGGCGCGGAAATTCGTGGACCGTTGCCGGTGCGTGACAGCACCGCCGCCGACGGCACGCGCAAGTGGCTCCTGAACGTGGGCGCGGAGAATGCCGTCGAGACCGTGTTCATTCCGGAAGCCAATCGCGGTACCTTGTGCGTCTCGACGCAGGTCGGTTGCGCTCTGGACTGTGCCTTCTGCTCCACCGGCAAGCAGGGTTTCAACCGCAACCTGACCACCGCCGAGATCATCGGCCAGATCTGGCACGCCAATCGTGCGCTCGGTGCGGTGAAACAGCCCGGCGTGAGCGACAGCGGCGAGCGTGTCATCAGCAACGTCGTGCTGATGGGCATGGGCGAGCCACTGGCGAATTACGACAACGTGGTCGCGGCCCTGCGGCTGATGCTCGACGATCATGCCTACGGCCTATCCCGTCGCCGCGTCACGGTGTCGACCTCCGGCATCGTGCCGGCGATGGATCGCCTGCGCGAGGATGTTCCCGTCGCACTGGCCGTCTCGCTGCATGCGCCGACGGACGCCTTGCGGAACCAATTGGTGCCGATCAATCGCAAGTATCCGCTCAAGGAACTGATGGCGGCCTGTCGGCGTTATCTGGTCAGGGCGCCGCGCGATTTCATCACCTTCGAGTACATCCTGATCGATGGTGTCAACGATGCACCGGGGGATGCGCAGGCGGTGCTGGACCTGACGCGTGACGTGCCCTGCAAGTTCAACCTGATTCCGTTCAACCCGTTTCCCGGTTCCGGCTATCGGCGTCCGTCCGCCGAACGCGTGCGCCGCTTTCAGGAGACCCTGATGCATGCGGAGGTGGTGACGACGGTGCGCAAGACGCGCGGCGACGACATCGACGCCGCCTGCGGGCAATTGGCCGGCCGGGTGGCCGACCGTTCCCGCCGCGCCGGAACCCTGCGGTTGATCGAGGCTGTCGCTTGATGATCATGCAAAAAAAGCTTCTTCTTGCGTTGTTGCTGACCTTGCAGTTGCCCTGGTGGCTGGGGGCTTGCACGACGACCGGGCCCGCCCCCGGACGTGGTTCGGGCAGTGTCGAGCAGGCGGTTTCGCGCCAGACGCCGAATACCGATGCACAGCGTCGCGCCAAGCTGCACGTCGAACTGGGCATCCTGTACCTCAACGGTGGGCGCATGGAGGTCGCGCTCGAGGAAGCGCGCATCGCCGCGGAGGCCGACCCCGGCTACGCGCCCGCCTATAGCCTGATGGGGCTCGTCTATATGGGCTTGCGCGAGAACGACCGTGCCGAACAAAGTTTCCGGCGGGCGCTCTCCCTGGCGCGCGGCGACCCGGAAATCAACAACGATTACGGCTGGTTCCTGTGCCGTACCGGCCGCATGCGCGATGCGCTGGACTACTTCGAGGTGGCGATCAATCACCCCCTGTTCGTTTCGCCGGGCCGTGCTCTCACGAATGCGGGGGTTTGCGCCTCGCTGGCCGGCGATGACCGCCTGTCGGAGAGCTATCTGTTGCGCGCCCTGCGGGCCGACCGCAGCAATGCCGCAGCCTTGTACTGGCTGGCCGACATCGCCTATCGCGGGGGACGGCTGAATGACGCGCGCACCAGAATCGGCGAGTTGCACGCGATCGACGATCCGACGCCGGCCTCGGTCTGGCTGGGTTTGCGCATCGAGCGCACCTTGGGCAATCGCGACGGGGAAATGCGCTACCAGGGCATCCTCGCCGGCCGCTTCCGCGATTCCGACGAATACGCGAAGATGTCGCGTGGAGAGTTCCAGTGACGGAACAAGATCTCACCGGCGTTTCCCGGGGGCCGGAGACGGCGCCGTCCGACCTTGCCCAGCCTTCCGTTGGTCAGCGCCTGCGCGCGGCCCGCGAGGCGGCCCGGCTTTCCGTGGCGGACATCGCGCAATCCCTGAAATTCAGTGCGCGCCAGGTCGAGTTGATCGAGGCAGACAACTACGATGCCCTGCCCGGCAACACCGTCGTGCGCGGTTTCACCCGCAGCTACGCGCGGCTGCTCAAGCTCGACGCCGACGAATTGCTGCACATGCTCGATGCACGCACGCCGCTGGCACCGGCTGACGTGCGCCCCCCCGACAACATGGGGGTGGCCGCCGACGCGACGACGGCGGAGCGCCAGCTGACGCCCGTCCTCTCGGCGACCATCGTCGTGGCGATTGCTGCCGTGTTGCTGGGTGCCTGGCACCTGTGGGGGCCGCAGACCGCCAGCGTGCCGGGCCCCGCTTCCCAGTCGGTGAAGGCGCCCGGGGCGGAGACGTCGGTCCGGGCCGAGGCCCAGTCGCCCCCTGCGGCCGACGCGGCGAACGCCGGCAAAACCGTTTCCGCAGCTGCCGCCGAAGGCGTGCCGGCCAGCGGCGGCAGCGCCGAAGCGGGGGGTGGCTTGCTGTTCCAGTTCGAGGAGCGCTCCTGGCTTGAAGTCGGCGACGCCACCCGGAGAATGATCTTCTCGGGAGAGAATCAGGGCGGAACCCGCCTGAGGCTCACGGGCACGCCACCATTCGACATCGTGGTCGGCAATGCCACCAAGGTCCGGTTGACCTATGGCGGGCGCGACATCGATCTGGCGCCGCATACGCGCGCCGACGTCGCCCGTTTCCGGCTCGAATGATGGATCAGACGGGTGTTGCCCTGATGCGTCGGCCGACGCGTCGCGTCATGGTCGGGAAAGTCGCCGTTGGCGGGACGGCGCCCGTGGTCATCCAGTCGATGACCAATACCGATACTGCCGATGTGTTCGCCACCACGCAGCAGGTGGCCGAATTGCATCGCGCCGGATCGGAGATCGTGCGTGTCACCGTGAATACCCGTGAGGCGGCTGCCGCCGTGCCGAAAATCAAGGAGCGTCTCGCCCAGCTCGGCCTCGATGTCCCGCTCGTGGGCGACTTTCATTTCAATGGCCACAAGTTGCTGACAGACGTGCCGGAGTGCGCCGTCGCGCTCGACGAGCTGCGCATCAATCCCGGCAACGTCGGCAAGGGCGCGAAGCGCGACGAGCAGTTCGCCAGCATCATCGAGATCGCAAGCCGTTACCGCAAAGCGGTGCGGATCGGCGTGAACTGGGGCAGCCTCGATCAGGGCCTGCTGGCACGGCTGATGGACAACAATGGAAGACGCGCGACTCCGAAGGATGCGACCGGGCTGATGCGCGAGGCGATGGTGACCTCGGCGCTGGAGTCCGCCGCCAAGGCCGAAGAACTGGGCCTGCCCGGCGACGCGATCATCCTCTCCTGCAAGGTCAGCGGCGTGCAGGATCTGATCGCCATCTACCGCGACCTGTCCGCGCGCTGCGACTACCCGCTGCACCTGGGGCTGACGGAAGCCGGCATGGGCAGCAAGGGCATCGTTGCCTCGACGGCGGCGCTGGCCGTGCTCTTGCAGGAGGGCATCGGCGACACGATCCGCGTTTCCTTGACCCCGGAGCCGGGCGAGTCGCGCACCAAAGAGGTCGTCGTCGCGCAGGAAATTTTGCAGACGATGGGTCTCAGAGCCTTCGTGCCGATGGTGGTCGCCTGCCCGGGTTGCGGCCGCACCACCAGCACCTTCTTCCAGGAACTGGCTCAGGACATCCAGAACTACGTGCGGGCGCAAATGCCGGAATGGAAGCTGAAACATCGCGGTGTCGAGGACATGACTGTCGCCGTGATGGGCTGCGTGGTCAATGGTCCCGGCGAGAGCAAGCACGCCAATCTGGGCATTTCGCTGCCGGGCACCGGCGAGGAGCCGGTTGCGCCGGTCTATGCCGACGGCGAGCGCGTCGCCACCTTGCGTGGCGCGGGCATCGCCGCGGAATTCAGAGGCATGATCGACGCCTACGTCGAGAGGAAGTATCCCCAAGACCCATGAGCAGCCAGACATTGCAAGCCATCCGCGGGATGAACGACGTCCTGCCCGACGCGGCGGAACGCTGGGAAGCCTTCGAGGACCACATCCGCGCGTGGCTGGCCGCGTATGGCTACCGGCCCGTGCGCATGCCGCTGGTCGAGCCGACGCCGCTGTTCGCGCGTGCCATCGGCGCCGTCACCGACATTGTCGAAAAGGAGATGTACTCTTTCACCGATAGTCTCAACGGCGAGCAGCTGACGCTGCGCCCGGAGGGCACCGCTTCCTGCGTGCGTGCCGTGTTGCAGCACAATCTGCTGTACGACGGCCCCAGGCGACTGTGGTACATGGGCCCGATGTTCCGTCACGAGCGGCCGCAAAAAGGCCGTTACCGGCAGTTTCATCAGGTCGGCATCGAGGCGCTGGGCCTGGCGGGGCCGGACATCGATGCGGAACAGATCATCATGTGCGCGCGCCTGTGGGACGAGCTCGGCCTGATGGGCATCCGTCTCGAGATCAATTCCCTGGGCGAGACGGAGGAGCGGGCACGGCATCGCACCGACCTGATCGCCTACCTGGAGCAACATGTCGGGCAGCTCGACGAGGACGGCAAGCGACGCCTGCACAGCAACCCGTTGCGCATTCTCGACACCAAGAATCCGGCCTTGCAGGGGATCGTCGAGGCGGCACCGAAGCTGGTCGACTATCTCGGCGAAAACTCGCTCAAGCATTTCGAGGGCGTGCAGCAACTGCTCAAGGATGCGGGTGTCGCCTATCGCATCAATCCGCGCCTGGTGCGCGGGCTCGACTACTACAACCTCACCGTGTTCGAGTGGGTGACCGACCAGCTCGGCGCGCAGGGCACGGTCTGCGCCGGCGGCCGCTACGACGGCCTCGTCGCGCAACTCGGCGGCAAGAGCGCGCCGGCTTGCGGCTTCGCCATGGGCATCGAACGCCTGCTGGCGCTCACGGAAAACACCGATGCCTTGCCGCCCGCGCCGGCGCCGGAGGTCTATGTCGTGCATCAGGGCCAAAGCAATCCGCAAGCGCAGCGACTGGCCTTCCGGGCCGCCGAGATACTGCGCGACGCTGGCTGCACGGTGTTCACGCACATGGGCGGGGGCAGCTTCAAGTCGCAGTTCAAGCGCGCCGATGCTTCCGGCGCCTTGCTGGCGCTGATCATTGGCGACGACGAGGCCGCGTGCGGGGAAGTGACCGTCAAGCCGTTGCGCGTGGAAGCCGAGCAGGAGCGGGTTTCGCTCGACGCGCTCGACGAACGCGTCGGCGACTGGCTGTTCGGCGACGATGACGATTTCGAAAGGAACGAATGATGGCAACTTACGACTTGCAAGAACAGGAACAAATCGAGGAGTTGAAAACCTGGTGGCAGATGCACGGCACGCTGATCACGGCGGTGGTCGTGGCGCTCGCCGTGGGCGTGGTGGGCTGGCAGGGCTGGCAATGGTGGCAGCGCAACCAGTCGGCCCAGGCGAGCCAGGTCTTCGCCAGCCTGCAGGCCGCGCTGGCGCAACAGGACGTCAAGCGGGTGCGTCAGGTGGCCGGTGACCTGGTCGAGCGTTATTCGGGAACGGCGTACGCGGCACAGGCGGCGATGCTGTCGGGCAAGGTACTGGCGGATTCCGGCGACCTCAAGTCGGCCCAGGCCCAGTTCGCCTGGGCGGCCAAGAATGCCCGCGATCCGGCACTCCGGGACGTTGCCCGCTTGCGTCAGGCCATCGTGCTGGCCGACGACGAAGCGGCGGACGCCGCGCTCAAGCTGCTGGCCGAACCGCCGGTGCCGAGCCTGATGGCCCGTTATCTCGAGGTGCGGGGCGACATCCTCGGCGGGCAGGGCAAGGTCGACGAGGCGCGCAAGGCGTATGACGAGGCGCTCAAGGCCCTTGAGGACATGCGCAAGGCGGCGATGATGCCGGTTGGTCCCTATCGCGAGATCCTCGAAGCCAAGCGCGATGCCGTCGGAGGCGCATCGTGAGGTTCGCACGGGTCGCGGGTGTCGGTCTCGTGGCGCTCTTCGCCACCGGCTGTTCGACCATCGGTTCCGCCGTGGATGCCATCAATCCCTTCGCGAAATCGGCGCCCAAGATCAAGCCGGCGGAGCTTGCCCCGATCCAGACGAGCGCGGAACTGCGGCCGTTCTGGCAGGCCGCCGTCGGGGCTGCCGGTGAATTCGTCTTCACGCCTGCCGTCGTCGGCACGACTGTGTATGCGGCGGCGAAAGACGGCGCGATTACCCGTTTCGACGATGGCCGTCAGGTATGGCGCGTGTCGGCCGGACAGGTGATTTCCGGTGGCGTGGGCGCGAACGACCGGCTCGTCGTCGTCGGCACGCCCAAGGGTGAGGTTCTGGCATTTCACGCGACCGACGGCCGGCCGGCCTGGCAGGCGCGGGTGAGCTCCGAGGTGCTGGCCGCACCGGCGGTGGCCGGCGACCTGGTCGCCGTGCGCAGTGGTGACGCGCGCATCTTCGGCTTCGCTGCCGAGGATGGCAAGCGTCGCTGGGTCTATCAGCGCAGCACACCGACCCTTTCCCTGCGTTCGAGTGTCGGCATCCTGGTAACGGAACGTGCGTTGTATGCCGGTTTCCCGGGCGGCCGGCTTGTCGCTGTCGCTCTCAACAACGGGGCGGCGCTCTGGGAAGCCACGGTGGCCCTGCCACGCGGCGCCACCGAACTCGAGCGCATCGCCGATGTGGCGAGCGATCCGGTCGTCAGCGACAACGCCGTATGCGCGGTCGCCTATCAGGGGCGCGTGGCGTGTTTCGATCGTGCCACGGGCAGCCAGATCTGGGCGCGCGATTTCTCGTCGATTTCCGGGCTCGATATCGGCGACGGCCGCCTCTATGCAACCGACGAGAAGGGGGCGGTGCACGCTTTCGAGGCCGCCAGCGGAGCAAGCCTCTGGAAGCAGGACAAGCTCTTCATGCGCGGCGTGGGCCGACCGGTGGCAATCGGTCGCCGTGTCGCCGTGGCCGACTTTCAGGGAGTCGTCCACCTGCTGGCGCGCGAGGATGGCGCCTTTGCCGCTCGCCACGCCACGGACGGTACCGCGATCATCGCGCCGCCGCGGCGCATTGGCGAAGGTTTTCTGGTGCAGACCAGGAATGGAGCCTTGCACGCGCTGGTGGTGCGCTAGGTAGATGCTGCCCACCCTCGCCCTGGTTGGTCGGCCGAATGTTGGCAAGTCGACCCTGTTCAACCGCCTGACGAAGACGCGCGACGCCCTGGTTGCCGACCAGCCGGGCTTGACGCGCGACCGCCACTACGGCCACGGCCGCCTTGGCAAGCGCCCCTTCCTCGTCGTCGATACCGGCGGCTTCGAGCCGCAGGCGAAGGACGGTATCGAGCACGAGATGGCGCGGCAGGCCGAGGCCGCCATCGCCGAGGCCGATGCGCTGCTGTTCATCGTCGACGGCCGCACCGGCCTCGCACCGCAGGACAAGATGATCGCCGAGCGGCTGCGCCGTTCCGGCCAGCGCCTGCATCTCGTCGTCAATAAGGCCGAAGGCATGAACCGCGATGTCGTCGCGGCGGAGTTTCATGAGATCGGCTGCGGCGAGCCGCGCGTGATCTCCTCGGCCCACGGCGACGGCGTGCGCGAGCTGCTTGAACGCGTGCTCGCCGATTTTCCCGAGGACGAACCGGAAGGCGTCGAGGAAACCGGTCCGCGCGTCGCCATCGTCGGCCGGCCGAACGTCGGCAAGAGCACGCTGGTGAACACCCTGCTCGGCGAGGAGCGCATGATCGCCTTCGACATGCCGGGCACCACGCGTGACGCCATCGCCACGCCCTTCGAGAGGAACGGCAGGCGCTACACGCTGATCGACACGGCCGGCCTGCGCCGCAAGGGACGCGTCTTCGAGGCCATCGAGAAGTTCTCGGTGGTCAAGACCCTGCAAGCCATCGAGGCCGCCAACGTCGTCGTGCTGATGGTGGATGCGAGCCAGGACATCTCCGACCAGGACGCGCACATCGCCGGCTTCTGCATCGAGGCCGGCCGCGCGCTGGTCCTTGCGGTGAACAAGTGGGATGCCATCGACGCCTATCGCCGCGACCAGATCAAGCAGGACATCCAGCGCAAGCTCAACTTTCTCGGCTTCGCGCGCACGCACTACGTCTCCGCGCTCAAGGGTCAGGGTGTCGCGGGTGTGCTCCAGTCGGTGGACAAGGCCTATGCCGCCGCCATGGTCAAGCTGACCACGCCGAAGCTCACGCGCGTGCTGCTCGACGCCGTGCAAAAGCAGGCGCCGCCGCGCCACGGCAACGTGCGCCCGAAGCTGCGCTACGCCCACCAGGGCGGCAGCAACCCGCCAGTCATCGTCATCCACGGCAACGCGCTGGAACACGTGCCGCCGTCCTACGTGCGCTATCTGGAGCACGTGTACATGGAGGCTTTTCGCCTGCAAGGCACGCCGCTCTCCATCCAGTTCAAGATCAGCAAGAACCCCTACGTCGACAAACGTTGAAAGTCGGCGCCGGCGCCACGGCGAGGTTCATGCGTGCAGTCGTACCGGAATGCGCCTTGCGCCGAAGGGCGTATCGAAGTGGCCGAAGCGACCGGCGATGGCGGTGCCGCAATGCGCGCAGCGTCCCATATCATCCAGCGCGTAGCCAAATATCTCGTACCAGTCGCGCTCGATGACGGCTTTGCCGCAGCCGGGGCACGGGGTCGTATCGCCGCTTTTGTCATGCACGTTGCCCGTGTAGACATAACGCAGGCCGGCATCCATGGCGAGGCGGCGGGCCTGCTGAAGCGTAGCCGGGGGAGTGGCCGGCGCATCGAGCTTGTAGTCGGGGTGATAGGCGGAGAAATGCAGCGGCACGTCGGGGCCCAGCTCCTTGCGGCACCAGTCGGCCAGTTGCCTGATTTCGGTCTCGCTATCGTTGTAGCCGGGGATCAGCAGCGTGGTCAGTTCGAGCCAGCAAGCGGTGTCGTGATGCACCATGGCGATCAGGTCCAGCACGGGCTTCAGGTGGCCGGCGCAGAGCTTGAAGTAGAAGTCGTCGCTGAAAGCTTTCAGGTCAATGTTGGCCGCGTCCATCTTCGCGTAGAACGCGCGCGCCGGCGCCAGATGCATGTAGCCGGCGGTGACGGCGACGGTTTGGATGCCGAGCGCGTGACAGGCATCGGCGGTGTCCATGGCGTACTCCGCGAAAATCACCGGGTCGTTGTAGGTGAAGGCGACGCTTTGCGCCGCGTAGCGTTTTGCCGCTTGCGCGATGGTTTCCGGACTGGCTTCGTCCATCAGGCGATCCATGTCGCGCGACTTCGAGATGTCCCAGTTCTGGCAGAACTTGCAGGCGAGGTTGCAGCCGGCGGTACCGAACGAGAGGACGCTCGAGCCGGGATGGAAGTGGTTGAGCGGCTTTTTCTCGATGGGGTCGATGCAAAAGCCGCTGCTGCGTCCGTAGGTGGTGAGAACCATCTCGCCGCTCTTGTTCGCGCGCACGAAGCAGGCGGCACGCTGGCCGGCGTGCAGCTTGCAGTCGCGCGGACAGAGGTCGCACTGGATGCGGCCCTCATTTTCCTTGCCTTCGAGCGTGTGCCACCAGCGTGCCGGGGCGCCGCTCAGTTCCTCCCGGTTTCCTGCCACTTTTGCACCTCGTAGCGGTAGAGCCTGACGTCAGACGACCAGAAGTCGGGGAGAAAGCCGGCCTTCTGTTTCAGGTGGGCGAAGAACTGCTTCGTCTCGGGCAGGCTTTCCCAGACCTGCGGCAGGAAGGTGCCACGCCGGCCCTGGCACTCGAAGATCAGCCCGTCGATGTCGGGGCGCAGTTGGCGAAGGGCGTCGGCCTCGTCGGAGAAGGTCAGCGGCACGGCGGGCGTCAGCAACGAGACTTCGACGCGCGTGCGCTCCAACTCTTCCGGTGCGAGCGGGGGAAAGCGCGGGTCACGGAAAGCGGCGGCTTGTGCGTTGGCGCGCACGTCCTCGCCCAGCGACCGCCAGGCTTCGAGGGAGCCGATGCAGCCGCGCAAGCAAGCACCCTGCGTGAGCGTGACGAACGTGGCGCCCGGTTGCCCGAGAGCCGGATGATCAGGCGCCACCCCCGCCGCGATGCCGAACCTGACGGCGATGGCGTTGCGTGCCAGAACCAGCAGTGCCCGGCCGAGATCTTCATCCATGGCCAGGCTCCATGAAGGCGAAGCTCGCGTAGCCGACCACGCGCGACTTGTCGCCGGCGGTATCGCCCGAATTGCGCAGATCGAGCAGTCGCGGCTGTAGGCCACGACGCTGCGCAACTTCGATGAGGCCGTTGATCGGTGTCGCGCCGCAGGCCTGGTCGTGGTCGAGCAGCAGGCGCAGGTGGAGGATGTCGTCGGCGCTGTGCCGGTCGCGGCGCTGTGCGTCGGCGTAGGAATGGTAGTGTGAAAGATCGGAACTGACGACTACGAGGGTTTCGTCGCCGCCCCAAAGCAGGTCGAGAACCTCGGCGACCTCGTCGGGCGTGGCGTAGCCGACCGCGAAGGGCGCGATGGTGAATTCGCCGAGAACTGTCTGCAGGAAAGGCAGTTGCACTTCGAGCGAATGCTCGGCAGCATGGGCGGCTTCGTGGCGGACGACTTGCGGTAGCGCAAGGGCGGCGGCAACGGCCTGGTCGTCAACTGGCACCGGGCCGAGCGGCGTTTCGAAGGCGGTGCAGTTCGGCACCGCCAGCCCGCGCATGGCGACACGATGGCAGGGACCGAGCAAGATGACATGCTGGATGCGTTTGGCGTGGGGAGTGAGCGCGGCATAGGCGTGCGCGGCGGTCGGGCCGGAATAGATGTAGCCGGCATGCGGCGCGACGAGAGCCTTGGGCCGCGTGAAAGTCGGCGCTGGCGGGACGGCGGCGAGCATCTCCTGCACCTCCCTGGCCAGTTCCTGCGGTGTGCCGGGATAGAACATGCCGGCGACGGCGGATGGGCGAACGTTTTGCATGGGCAGACTCCCTTGGTCGGTGCCGCACTCAGTCCCATTATAGAATTCGCCGATGAGCTATTTCGCCCTGATTCCGGCGGGCGGCGGCGGGACACGCATGGGAGCGGGGATTCCCAAGCAGTACCTGATGCTGGCTGGCCGTCCGCTGATTCGTCACAGCATTGAAACGCTGCTTTCCCTCCCGGAAGTCCTGCGGGTGTTCGTTGTTCTGGCGCCGGACGACGCATACTGGTCGCAGTTCGACTGGGCCGTTTTTGGCGAGCGCCTGCTGGCATGCCGTTGCGGCGGGGCGACCCGCGCCGAAAGCGTCGCGAACGGGCTGGCCGCAATCGAGACGGAAATTTCCGAAGACGATTGGATATTGGTGCATGATGCGGCGCGCCCTTGTCTGACACGAGCGCAGATTGAAAAGCTGCTGCTTGAAGTGGCTGACGACCCCGTTGGGGGGGTGTTGGCTGTGCCCGTCGCCGACACGCTGAAGCGGGGGCAGAGGCTTGCAAAGGGTGAAATGCGGGTTGCCGCCACAACGCCCCGGGAAGGTTTGTGGCAGGCACAGACGCCCCAAATGTTTCGCTACGGGATGTTGCGGCGTGCCTTGGCCGCGTTTCCCGAGGTGACCGACGAGGCGAGCGCGATCGAGGCAACGGGAAGACAGCCCTTGCTCGTGCCCGCCGATGCGACGAATTTCAAGGTGACGTGGCCGCTTGACTTGCGACTTGCCGAGTTGATCGTGCGCGCCAGGGAGAACTGAAATCATGGAGATGCGTGTTGGCCACGGCTTCGATGTACACGCTTTCGCCAGCGGTCGCAAGCTGATCGTCGGCGGAGTGACGATACCCCACGAAAAGGGCCTGCTGGGCCATTCCGATGCGGATGTCCTGCTCCACGCCATTACCGATGCCCTGCTCGGCGCCGCCGGGCTTGGCGACATCGGCCGGATGTTTCCGGACAACGATGAACAGTGGCGCGATGCCGACAGCCGCGTGCTGTTGCGCGGTGCGGTCGCTGCGGTGCGGGCAGCCGGTTGGCGGGTGGGCAACGTCGACTGTACGGTGATTGCCCAGGCGCCGCGCATCGCACCCCATGTCGTGGGGATGTGCGCCAATATCGCCGCGGATCTCGGCATTGTCGTCGATTGCGTCAATGTCAAGGGCAAGACGACGGAGCGTCTCGGATTTGTCGGCCGGGCCGAAGGAATGGCTGCCGAAGCCGTGGTTTTGCTGCTGCGCGCCTGATCTGTTTCCGCCTATCACAAAAATATTTTGTTTTGGGTGTTGACAGGATTGGATGGATGATTAGAATGCGGCCCTCTTTGCTGCTGAGGCGGATGGCCGGGGCAGCGGATCT
>CAZGOH010000058.1:0-13691 GCA_964527195.1 uncultured Methyloversatilis sp. | reverse complement strand
GATCATCGGCTCGGACTCGGGATGGTTGATGTTGTTGGGGAGAATGGCGCGGCCGCGGGCGACTTCGTCGCGCACGAACTCGGGCGTGATCTCCTTCGGGATGGCGGCGCCGAAACTCTGGCCGGGGTGCTGCTGGCGCAGTTGTTCGCCGAGCCGGTCGAGGCGCTGATTCTCGCGGATGGCGACGAACTCCATCTCCGGCGTGATGATACCCTTCCTTGCATAGTGCATCTGGGTCACATTCATGCCGGGCTTGGCACGGCGAGGCGGCTGGACATGGGCCAGGCGCAGGCTGGCGAGCGCGGGGTCGGCCAGCCGGGCGCGACCATAGTCCGAAGACTGGGCGTTCAGGCGTTCGGTATCGCCGCGCTCCTCGATCCAGGCTTCGCGCAAGGGCGCGAGACCCTGGCGGATATCGATCCTGACGGCCGGATCGGTGTAGGGGCCGGAACAGTCATAGACGAAAATCGGCGGATTCTTCTCGCCTCCCATGCCGGTGGGCGTGTCGGACTGGGTAATCTCGCGCATCGGCACGCGAATGTCGGGCCGACTGCCGGTGACGTAAATCTTGCGCGAATTGGGCAGGGGCTGGATCGCCGCGCCGTCGACCTGGGCCTGGGCGGCGATAAACTTGTCGGTTGCGTTCATGAAAAAGGGACTCCGTCGTCAAGCGGCGAAGCTACTGGAATCGGCGCGGGAAAGCAACCACGGCGGCGACAGGGGTGCATCGGCTAAAGTGGTCGAACAAACTGCCGTAAACCCGCAGACGTGAAAAAAAGAGATTGACATGACTCCACCCAATCGCTGGATCGCTCCAATCATCGCCGCCTTGCTGGTACCCGCACATCCCGCCATCGCCGCGCAGTGGCTGACCGTGGCCGCCGAAAGCGGCCGCAGCGTCGAGATCGACACGAGCCGGCTCGGTCGTCTGAAGGGCGACCGCGCCACCGCCTGGACACGCCTGACGCTCGACCACCCGGTGCTCGATTTCGAGCACCAGTTGCGCTACACCGCCGTGGAGGCGCTCAACCACTACGACTGCGCGAGCGGCCGCTTTGCCACGCAGCGGCGCGTGTTCTGGCTCGACGGACGCGCCGTCCGCACGGAAAAGGTCCCCGCGCCCCAGCGTATCGACGTCCAACCGGGCAGCCTCGACGCGCGGCTGTTCGATGCCGCCTGCGGCCCGGCAAAGACCGAGACGCCGCGCACGGCCGCCGCCGACGCACGGCCGCGCCCGATGCATGCCGAGATGGTCTCCGCCGGCGACATCGCGCCCGCGCGCGCCATGACGGTCGCCGACGCCCCGGCCGAACGACCGCGCTTCATCGACATGCCGGTCATCGACAAATCGAAGGCCGAAGATCCCTTCCGCGGCAATCCGCCGTCGGCCGCGCCGACACCGCCGCCGCAACCGGCCGCAATTCCCGCCCCGCCGCGCGCCGCGCCGCAGAGAACGGCGCCGGCGGCGCCCGTGGCAACGGCGACGGCGCCGGCGAAGCCCCCCGCGCCGCCCGCCACCCAGGAACCCAGCCGTCAGGAACGCGAACGCATGCTCGCCAGTTCCGGCGTGCGCCGCGCGCCGGCGAAGAAACCCGCCGAGCCGGCCGCACCGCCGCCGCCCGACTTCTCGCGCGTGCAGTGGGGTTACGCCGGCCTCGGCGCACCGGAAAACTGGGCGAAGATCCGCCCCGGCTACGCCCTGTGTGACGCCGGCAAGCGGCAGTCGCCGATCGACATCCGCGGCGGCATCCGTGTCGATCTCGAACCGATCAAGTTCGATTACCGCCGCACGCACTTTCGCATCGTCGATACCGGCCACACCGTGCGGGTCGATGTCGGCGAGGGCAGCAGCATCAACGTGATGGGTCGCGTCTGGCCGCTCGACCACCTCGTCTTCCGGCGTCCGGGCGAGGAGCGCATCGGCGGCAAGACCTACGACATGTCGCTGCAACTCGTGCACAGGGACTACGACGGCACCACTGCCATTCTCGCCATACCGATGGAGCGCGGCGCCGAACACCCGGTGATCCAGACGCTCTGGAACCACATGCCGCTCGAAGTCGGCATGGAAGTCACGCCGCGGGACGCCGTCATCGATCTTTCGGGCCTGCTGCCGCAAGTGCGCGCCTACTTCACTTACATGGGGTCGCTGACGACGCCGCCCTGCACCGAGGACGTGTTGTGGATGGTGCTCAAGGAGCCCGTCCAGATTTCGCAGGAACAGATCGGCATCTTCGCGCGCCTGTATCCGCACAACGCGCGGCCGGTGCAGCCGACCCACGACCGGCTGATCAAGGGATCGCGCTGAGCAGCTTGCGGATCGGCGCCGGCAAGGGCAGGGCGCCGAGTTCCGCGCGCGCGGCCCAGCGCAGTCCGGTCTCGGCGCTGCGCGCCAGGGGCGTCGCGGCACAGATCAGCGGCCGGATGCGCAGGCGAAAGTGCGTGAAGCCATGGATGAAAGTCGGCGCCGGCGACACGGCGTCGACCCGTGCGCCCAGCCGGGTCGCGCAGTAGTCGGCAACCTCGCGATCCGCCGGCAGTTCCGGCAGCGACAGGAGCCCGCCCCAGAGGCCGGCGGGCGGCCTTTCCTCCAGCAGCACGCACCCATCCGCAAGGAGAACCAGCACGCAGGCGTCACGCTCCGGCAGGGTCTTGCGCGGGCGCGGCGCGGGCAACCCGGTCGCGCGGCCATCGCGCAGCGCCACGCAGTCGCCGGCCACCGGGCAAACGGCGCAACGCGGCCGGGCGCGCGTGCATACCGTCGCGCCCATGTCCATCTGCGCCTGGATGTAGGTGGCGACATCGCTGCCAGGCAGCAGGGCTTCGGCGTCCCGCCAGAGCCGACTTTCGACGGCGGCCGCGCCGGGAAAACCGTCGATGCCGCGATGCCGGCACAGCAGGCGCTTGACGTTGCCGTCGAGGATGGGAACGCGCGCCTCGAAGCAGAAGGCGGCGATGGCGTTGGCGGTGGAACGGCCGATGCCCGGCAGGCGTGCGAGCACTTCGGGCGTGCGCGGGAAAACGCCGCCGTGCTCGGCCACCACCCGGCAAGCGCAGGCATGCAGGTTGCGGGCGCGAGCGTAGTAACCGAGCCCACTCCACAAGGCCATGACCGCGTCGAGGGGAGCGGCGGCGAGATCGGCCAGCGCGGGGAAGCGGGCAAGGAAACGCGCGTAGTAGGGAATCACGGCGCTCACCTGCGTCTGCTGGAGCATGATCTCGGAAATCCAGACCCGGTACGGGTCGGCGTTTTCCTGCCAGGGCAGGTCGCGACGCCCGTGGCGACGCTGCCAGTCGATCAGGCGTTGCGCGAAATCGCTCATGGGCGCGGATGATACGGGAGTGCCCCACCTATAATCGCCAGGTGATCCGCATCGTGCTCCCGTCATGAAGTTCGCCCCGCCACCCCCCGCCGCCGGCGGGATCGCCGCCTTGCTCGGCGCGGCCAGCGTCGCCGGTTTCGCCCCTCTCGAATTCTTTCCGTTACCCGTCGTTGCGCTGGCGCTGCTCTTCCACCTGTGGCGCAACGCAGGCTCACCGCGCGCGGCGGCGTGGCTGGGCTTCGCTTACGGGCTGGGCTTTTTCCTCACCGGCGTCTCCTGGGTATATGTGAGCCTGCACGACGTCGGCGGTATGGCGATGCCCGTCGCGCTCGTCGCCACCGGACTGTTTTGCGCCTATCTCGCCCTGTTTCCCGCGCTGGCGGGATATCTCTACCGGCGTGCCGCCACGGCCGACTTCTGGCGCGACGCCTTTTTGCTGGCGGGTATCTGGACGCTCGCCGAATGGCTGCGCGGCTGGCTTTTCACCGGCTTTCCGTGGCTTGCGCTCGGCTACGCACAGACGCCGCCCAGCCCGCTCGCGGGCCATGCCGCCACGCTCGGCGTGTATGGCGTCGGCTTCCTCGCCGCGCTCCTGGCGGCGGCTTTTGCGTCCGGCTGGCGGCGCAGGGGCGCATGGGCGCTGTTGTTCGTCGTCGCGGGCAGCGGCTGGCTGCTCTCCGCCATGGACTGGACCCGGCCCGCCGGTTCGCCGGTCAAGGTCAGCCTGTTGCAAGGCAACGTGCCACAGAGCCTCAAGTGGGTGCCGGAACGCCTGCCGCTGTCGATCGACACCTACACCCAACTGGCGCTCGACAACCCGGCGACGCTGACCGTGCTGCCGGAAACGGCGATTCCGCTCTTCTTCGACCAGCTGCCGCAAGAAACGCTGCACGCACTCACGACGCATGGCGAACTGCTGCTCGGCATGGCGGTGCGCCACCGCGAGGGTGGCTATGTGAACGGTGCCATCGCCGTCTCGCCGGGGCCGACGTTTGCGACGCAAGCCTACGCCAAGCGCCATCTCGTGCCTTTCGGCGAGTACATCCCGCCGGGCTTCGCGTGGTTTTTCGACCTCGTGCGCATCCCCATGTCGGACTTCTCCGCCGGCCCCGCGCATCAGCCGCCGCTGTCCATCGCCGGCCAGAAAATCGCGCCGAACATCTGCTACGAGGACCTGTTCGGCGCGGAACTCCTCGCCGTCCTGCCGGAGGCGACTTTGCTCGTCAATCTCTCCAATACCGCCTGGTTCGGCGATTCGCTCGCCCAGCCGCAGCATTTGCAGATCGCCAGGTTCCGCTCCATGGAAACCGGCCGCATGATGCTGCGCGCCACCAACACCGGCATCACGGCCGCCATCACGCCCGACGGCCGCGTGCTCGCCCAACTGCCGCCATTCGTCGCCGGCGCACTGGTCGTCGAGGCGCAAGGCTTCGTGGGGCTCACCCCCTACGCCCGCTGGGACGACGCGCTGGCGCTGCTGTTGGCGATTGGCGCGGTTTTGCCGGCGTTCTTGGCGGCTTACCGCCGGCGACGGAGCCGGTAAAATCGACTTTTCGCGAATTTTTCCAACCATGAAGCCGACGTTTCAACAAATCATCCTGCGCCTCCAGGAATTCTGGAACCAGCAGGACTGCGCGCTGCTGCAACCCTACGACATGGAAGTCGGCGCCGGCACTTCGCACACCGCCACCTTCCTGCGCGCGCTCGGCCCCGAGCCCTGGAAGGCCGCCTACGTGCAGCCCAGCCGCCGCCCCAAGGACGGCCGCTACGGCGAGAACCCCAACCGCATGCAGCACTACTACCAGTACCAGGTGGTGCTCAAGCCCGCGCCGGAAAACATCCTCGAACTCTATCTCGGCTCCTTGGAAGCATTGGGTTTCGACCTGAAGAAGAACGACGTACGCTTCGTCGAGGACGACTGGGAGAACCCGACGCTCGGCGCCTGGGGCCTCGGCTGGGAAGTCTGGCTCAACGGCATGGAAGTCACGCAGTTCACCTATTTCCAGCAGGTCGGCGGCATCGACTGCAAGCCGATCACCGGCGAGATCACCTACGGCCTCGAACGTCTCGCCATGTATTTGCAGGGCGTCGAGAACGTCTTCGACCTCGTCTATGCGCCGGGACTGAAGTACGGCGACGTCTTCCACCAGAACGAGGTGGAGCAGAGCGCCTACAATTTCGAGCACAGCAACGTCGAGTTCCTGCTGCATGCCTTCGGCGCGCACGAGGGCAACGCCAGGCACCTGATGGAGCAGCGGCTGGCGCTGCCGGCCTACGAACAGGTCCTCAAGGCCGCGCACACCTTCAACCTGCTCGACGCCCGTGGCGCGATCTCCGTCACCGAGCGCGCCGCCTACATCGGCCGCATCCGCAACCTGGCGCGCAGCGTGGCGCAAGCCTACCTCGACAGCCGCGCGCGGCTGGGCTTCCCGATGGCGCCGAAAGAACACGCCGCCGAAGTGCTGGCGAAGCTGAACGCTGCCACGACATGATCGGCAACCGCTTTGTTTGTCGCCATTCGGCGCTGAACTGGGAGGAATTTCAGACCATTCAGAAATGGCTGCATCACACTATCGAAGGACAAGGCTTTTCCGACATAACCATCGACTTGTCGGGATTGCGCCAAGCCTATCCCAACGGCGCCGTGCCGCTGGTCGTCCTTCTTGATCAGTATCGGCAAAAACAAAGTGTCGATTTCGACATCGTTCCACCGCAAGACAGCCTGTGTTTGCGCACGATGACCGAGCAAAACTACCTCGGATATCTGGCCGCAGGAAAAAATCATGCCGCCATGTCCGGTCGCCCCAATGCATTGCACCAATTCACCGGCGACTCGCAGCTCAATGATCTGATCGACCAGCAAATACACCAAGTGCTGGAGCGTGCGGTTTACGCAGAGGGCGTGTTGCAGTCTTTCGAATGGGCGCTCAACGAAGTTGCGGGAAACGTGCTCGTTCACGCCGGAGTGGATGTGGGTTGGCTTCAGGTCGTCGTTCATCCAAGCTCTCGCCATATGGCGATTGCCGTCGCCGATGGCGGCAAAGGTATTCCGGAAAACATTCGTGGCGCTTACAAAGAGTTTTCAGGCAAGCATGACGAGGATGCCATCGCTTTTGCCCTGCAAGAAGGGATTACCTCGCGACCCGACTTTGGGCAGGGCAAGGGGTTGACCGGGACATTGGAAATCGCCAAAAGCAACCTCGGGGGCAGGATCGTCATTCATTCCCAAAAGGGCAAGGTCGAATGGCTGGAGGGACGGCTACGCATCGCCGGCGACTTTCCTCCCTTCGTTGGAACCTTTGTCGATATTCAGCTGGATACGTCTCAACCCATTGCCATTGAAGAGGCGCTGTGGGGCAAAGGGCCGGCATTTCCGTTCAACGAGAATTTCTATGGCCAAGACACTCGGATCGGCGAAATGAAATTTCTGTTGTCCGACGAGGCATCGAGCTTCGGTAACCGCCCGACTGCCGTCAAGATCAGAAACAAGATCGAGAACCTCCTGGTCACCGCACCGAGTGATGTATTGGTAATCGATTTCCAGAATATCGATCTGATTGCTTCGTCATTCGCGGATGAGCTTTTTGGCAAGTTGGTCATCGCATTGGGCTTTGTCGGCTTCATGTCGAGAATCCGGATCGTCAATATCAACAAGTTCTGTCGCGGGATCATCGACGATGTTGTTCAATCCCGGATCGTTCAATCCCGAAACAGCCAAAATGGATAACAACCTACTCATCGAACTCTTCGTCGAAGAACTGCCGCCCAAGGCGCTCAAGAAGCTCGGCGAATCTTTCGCCGCCACGCTGGCCGCCAAGTTGAAAGCCAGCGGGCTGGTCGATGACACCACTGTCACGGCCTACGCCTCGCCGCGCCGCCTCGCCGTGCATGTGACGAATGTCGCCGCCAGGGCGGCCGACAAGCCGGTGCAGCAGAAGCTGATGCCGGTGGCCGTCGGCCTCGACGCCAGCGGCAACGCCACGCCCGCCTTGCTGAAGAAGCTTGTAGCAGTCGGCGCTGGCGAGACGGCCGTTTCCCAACTCAAGCGCGCGATGGACGGCAAGGCCGAAGCCTTGTTCCTCGATACCGTGGTGCCGGGGGCGACTTTGCAGGAAGGCTTGCAGGCCGCGCTGGAAGCGGCACTCGCCGCCTTGCCGATCCCGAAGGTGATGAGCTACCAGCTGCAGGACGGCTGGACGAGCGTGAACTTCGTGCGCCCTGCCCACAAGCTCGTCGCCTTGCATGGGACAGACGTGGTGCCGGTCAGCGTGCTCGGCCTCACCGCCGGCCGCGAGACGCAGGGCCACCGCTTCGAGGCGCGGAACCCCATCGTCTCGATCAAGGATGCCGACAGCTACGCGCAGCAGATGGAGAGCGAAGGTGCCGTGATCCCGGGCTTCGCCGCGCGCCGCGCCGAGATCGCCCGGCAGTTGCAGGCCGCCGCCGCGAAAGAGAATCTCGCGCCCATCGACGACGAGGCGCTGCTCGACGAAGTCACTGCGCTGGTCGAGCGACCGAACGTGCTGACCTGCCAGTTCGAGCAGGAGTTTCTCGACGTGCCGCAGGAATGTCTGATCCTGACCATGAAGGCCAACCAGAAATACTTTCCGCTGCTCAAGAATGGCAAGCTGACCAACAAGTTCCTCGTCGTCAGCAACATCCAGCCTGACGATGCTTCCGCCGTGATCGGCGGCAACGAGCGCGTGGTGCGTCCGCGCCTCGCCGATGCCAAGTTCTTCTTCGACCAGGATCGCAAGAAGTCGCTGATGGATCGCATCCCCGGGCTGGCGAAGGTGGTCTATCACAACAAGCTCGGCACACAGGGCGAGCGCGTCGAGCGCGTCGCCGCGTTGGCTCGCGCCATCGGCGACAAGCTCGGCGGCGAAACTCTCGCCAGTCAGGCCGACCGCGCCGCCGTGCTGGCGAAGGCCGACCTGCTCACCGACATGGTCGGCGAATTCCCCGAGCTGCAGGGCATCATGGGACGCTACTACGCGCTGCACGACGGCGAGCCGCAGACCATCGCCGACGCCATCGAGGATCACTACAAGCCGCGTTTCGCCGGCGACGAACTGCCGCGCGGCAACGTCGGTCTGTGCGTCGCGCTGGCCGACAAGCTCACGACGCTCGCCGACCTGTTCGGCATCGGCGAGAAACCGACCGGCGACAAAGATCCGTTCGCGCTGCGCCGCCATGCGCTGGGCACCATCCGCATGCTGATCGAAAAGGATCTGCCGCTGGATCTCGGCGGGTTGTTCGCGGCGGCAAAAGTGAAGGACAGCGTGCCGCTGGCCGACTTCATCACCGAGCGTCTCGCCGGCAGTCTCAGGGAACAGGGCTATTCGGTGCTGGAGGTCGATGCGGTCGTCGGCCTGCGCCCGGAGCGCTTCGGCGACATCCCCAAGCGGCTCGCCGCCGTGCGCGAATTCCTCAAGCTGCCCGAAGCGGCTTCGCTGGCCGCCGCCAACAAGCGCGTCGGCAACATCCTCAAGAAAGTCGGTGTCGGCGAGACGGCGAGGGTGGATGCCGCGCTCCTGAAGGAGGACGCCGAGCGCGCGTTGTTCGAGGCGCTGGCCGCCGTGCAGCCGCAGGCCGATGCCGCTTTCGAACGCGGCGACTACGCGGCTTCGCTGCAAGCACTGGCCGCGCTCAGGGCGCCGGTGGATGCCTTCTTCGACCAGGTGATGGTGAATGCCGAAGACGCCGCGCTGCGGCAGAACCGCCTCGGCCTGCTCGCCACACTGCATCAGGCGATGAACCGCGTCGCCGATCTTTCCAGGCTGAGCGCGTGATGCCGGGCACCCGACTGATCGTCCTCGACCGCGACGGCGTCATCAACCACGACTCCGACCTCTACATCAAGTCGCCGCAGGAGTGGGTGCCGATTCCCGGCAGCCTGGAGGCGATCGCCCGGCTCAACCAATGGGGCTGGCGCGTGGTGGTGTGCACCAACCAGTCCGGCATCGGGCGCGGCCTGTTCGGCATGGACACCCTGAACGCCATCCACGACAAGATGGTCAAGGCGGTGGTGGCAGCGGGCGGCAGCATCGACGCGATCTTCTTCTGTCCGCACACCAACGCCGACGCCTGCGAATGCCGCAAGCCGAAGCCGGGCATGCTCAAAGAAATCGCCGTGCGCTACAACAACGATCTCGCCGGCGTGCCGGTGGTGGGCGACAGCCTGCGCGACCTCCAGGCCGCCGTGGCCGTCGGCGCGCGGCCGATGCTGGTGCTGACCGGCAAGGGCAGGAAGACGAAAGCCGATCCGGCCCTGCCGGAAGGCACGCCCGTGTTCGCCGATCTTGCCGCCGTCGTGAAAAGCCTGACGACCTGACGCAATGAACGTCCTGCGCTCGCTGCTGTTCTCGCTGGCGATGGCGATCACCACGCCGCTGATCGTGCTGGCGCTGCTGTGCGTGTTCTGGTTGCCGGTGCGCCAGCGCCGACTTTTCGTGATGCCCTGGATCGCCCTGGTGATGTGGCTGATCCGCCATCTGCTCGGGATCCGCCACACCGTCGATGGCATCGAGAACATTCCCGCCGGGCCGTGCGTGGTGCTCTCCAAGCACCAGTCGGCCTGGGAAACCTTTGCGCTGCAGATGATCTTTCCGCTCACTTCCTTCGTCTACAAGCGCGAGCTGCACTGGCTGCCGTTCTTCGGCTGGGGGCTCAAGCTGATGCCCTTCGTCGGCATCGACCGTACAGCGGGCAAGGCGGCCTTGAAGCAGGTCATCGAGCGTGGCAAGCAACGTCTCGCCGAAGGCTACACGGTGGTGATCTTCCCTGAAGGCACGCGCGCCGCGCCGGGGCAGAAGCGCGAGTACAAGGTCGGCGGCGCCTGGCTCGCCACGGCGGCCGGCGTGCCGGCCGTGCCGGTCGCGCTCGATTCGGGCGAATGCTGGGGACGCAACGCCTTCCTCAAGCGGCCTGGCACCGTCACCGTGCGCATCGGCCCCGCCATCGACACCGCCGGACGCAAACCCGGCGAGGTGAATGCGCGCGTCGAGGATTGGATCGAGAACGAAATGCGGCAGATCAGCCCGCACCGCTATCGCGATGAAGCTCCCCACGTCGAAACGAGCGCCGCAACTCGCGCTGCGGCTTGACGCCGCCGCGCCCGCCGCCGACGCACCCTGGTGCGAAGGCGGACGCGTCGCCTATCTCGGCGGCGAACTCGTCCTGCGCCTCGACACCGACCGGCGCCTGTCGGAGCGTATCGACATGGAACTGCATTTGCCGCTGCCGCCGGCCGCCACGCCACGTCAGGTCCGCGATGCGGCCGAAAGCTGGCTGCGCGACGAGGCACAGCGTCTCTTTCAAGAGTCGGCCCTGGCGACACGGCGACCGGCGCGCGTCGTGCTCTCCTTCGGCAAGGGCGGCGACTGGGCGGTACGCGAGGCAGACGTGTTGCGCTGCCATTGGCGCCTGATCGAACAGCCGCCGGCCATTATCGAGCAGGTGCTGGCACGCGCCCTCGCCGCGCCCGCGGCCGCACCGGCCTGCGCCGACCTGTTCGCCTGCGCATGACGCAACCGTCCGGCATGGCGATTCGCCACGGCACACAAGTGCCGGTGCTCGGCCGCGCTGCCCACGTGCATGTCGTCGCCGGCGCCAATCGCGGCTACTGGCGCCGCGATGCGGAGTGCGACGAACTGTGGCTCGCCGCGCGACCGGATGCCGATCTGGCCGCGCTCGCCCGCCGTGCGCTGCAACGCCGCGCCTGGGAACATTTCGCGCCGCGCCTGGCCGTCGCCGCCACCACGCTGGGGCGCCCCGTGCCGCGCCTGGCGCTTTCCTCCGCGCGCACGCGCTGGGGCAGTTGCAGCGCCAACGGCAGCATCCGCCTCAACTGGCGGCTGATCCACCTGCCGCCGGCACCGATCGACTACGTGATCTGCCACGAGGCCGCCCACCTGCTGGAAATGAATCACGGCCCGCGCTTTTGGGCGACGGTGGAACGCCTGTGCCCGGACTGGCGCCGGCAGCGCGCCGCGCTCAAGGACGCCGGCCCGGGCCTGCCCTGGCTATAGGCCTCGAATCGGGCTTCAGAGCGCGACGTCGATGCGCCCGGCCAGGTAGCGCTCGAGGTGGCGGTCGGTGATGCTGATGTGGCTGATGAACCAGTCCAGCAGCAGAAACTGGCTGCGAAACGCCAGGCGCAGCGCGGACGATTTTCCCGCGCGGATCTCCATGACCAGCGCGTCGAGGAATTCGCGGAACTTCTGATGCTGCTGGCGATGCTCCGCCATCGGCGAATGCGGATAGCCGTGCGCGGCCATCAGGCGCTCTTCCGAATCGAAATGCTCCTGGGTGAACTCGACGAGCCGGCCGGCGAGTTGTTCCGCCCTGCCGCCCTCCTCACGCTGCAGGGCCTCCGACAGGGAGACGATGTGGCTGAAGATGATCTGGTGCATGTCGTCGAGGCCGGCGAAGTCGAGCAGGTATTCCGGCCGCCAGTGGGCGGCGCTGTCGCTCTCGCCGCCGTCGCCGGGCGGTTCGCGATTGGCCTGGCGGCAACGTTGCCAATAGACGGCCGCCGGCGTGTCGCCCGGGTTGCTTTCCAGGCAGTCGGAAAACAGGGTCAGCGCCTCGTCGATGCGGCGGAAGTGATAGTGGGCCAGCGCGTTTTCGAAGGTTTCGCGGCTCGCCAGCTTGGCCGCCTTGAGCGCGGGCAGATCACCGTCGAAGACCTCGTAGATCGACTGCGCGAGGTGCTTGCCGCGCACGCGCACGCGATCAACGAAGCGAATCGAGAAATCGACCGGGAAGCGGATGCTGTTGAGCGTGTGCTGGGTGATGAGAATCGGCGTCTGATAGGTCTTGGTGAGCGTCTCGACGCGCGAGGCGAGGTTGACCGCATCGCTGATGACGGTGACCTCCATGCGGTTGCTGCCGCCGACCACGCCGAGCGTGAGCAGGCCGGAATTCATGCCGATGCCGATATTGACGTCGGCACCGCGCCGCTCGGCATGGCCGAACGGCAGTTCGCCCTGGTGCAGCGAGCGCTGGGCGTTGAAGCGGTCCAGCTCGGCGAGCATGCCCAGTGCCGCGTGCAGCGCGTCGTCGCCGCGCGCCGGGAAAAGCGCCATCACCGAATCGCCGATGTACTTGTCGATGAAGCCGCCGTGGGCCAGCACCGCCGGTTCCATGAAGCTCAGGTAGCCGTTGATGAAGTCGAAGCACTGCTGCGGCGACATGCGCTCCGACATCGAGGCGAAGCCGCGGATGTCGGAAAACAGGATGGTCATCTTCTTCTCGGCCTGGTTGCCCCAATCCACGTCGAGGATGCTTTCCTTGCCGAGCAGTTCGAGCAGCTGGGGTGGCACGAAGCGCGAATACGCGGCCTGCACCTCCGCCAGTCGCTGCTCGACGCCCTGGCGCGTGGCGATCTCGGATTCCAGCCGCGCGCGCAGACGGCGCACCTCGTCTTCCGCGCCGTCGATCAGTGAGGTTCCGCGCGGTTTGCGCGGTTCGCCCGTCTCGCTCATGCGTTCATTCTATTGAGAAATGCCGCGCTTATCCTGATCATAAGAAAAAGTAGCTGGTCAGCAGATCGCGCCGCCGCTACATTCGCGCACCAACATCACACCCATCCGACAGGGAGACCCTTCACCATGCAAGACGGCCGCACCACGCTCACCCAATTCATCATCGAGGAACAGTCCCACGTCGCCGGCGCCACCGGCGATTTCACCGGCCTGCTCAATGACATCGCCACCGCTTGCAAGGTGATCAGCAACGCCGTCTCGAAGGGCGCGCTGATCGGCGTGCTCGGCAGCGCCGGCGAGGAAAACGTGCAGGGCGAGGTGCAGAAGAAGCTCGACGTCATCTCCAACGACGTGATGATCAAGTCGAACGAATGGGCCGGGCACCTCGCCGGCATGGCCTCGGAGGAGATGGACGACATCTACCCGATCCCGGCCGGCAAGAAGCGCGGCAAGTACCTGCTGGTCTTCGATCCGCTCGATGGCTCCTCGAACATCGACGTGAACATCACCGTCGGCACCATCTTCTCGATTCTGCGCTCATCGAAGCCCGGCGAGGACGCCACGCTGGAAGATTTCCTCCAGCCCGGCGTGCAGCAGGTCTGCGCCGGCTTCGCGCTCTACGGCCCGTCGACGCTGCTGATCATCACCACCGGCCACGGCGTCAATGGCTTCACGCTCGACCGCGAAGTCGGCGAGTTCATCCTGACGCATCCGAACATGAAGATTCCGGCCGACACGCAGGAATTCGCCATCAACGCCTCAAACGAGCGCTTCTGGGAGTGGCCCGTCAAGCGCTACGTCGACGAGTGTCTGGCCGGCAAGAACGGCCCGCGCGGCAAGGACTTCAACATGCGCTGGATCGCCTCGATGGTGGCCGAGG
>CAZGOH010000057.1:0-13771 GCA_964527195.1 uncultured Methyloversatilis sp. | reverse complement strand
TTTCATGAAATTCGACTGAATTGATGCGGGTCAAGGTTTTTGGCAGTTAGGCTCTCTAGACTCCACGCCGGTAGTAGCGTCATTCCCTACACATTCACTGGGAGGTAGAAATGGGAGCAAGTCGTTTTGTGCGTCAGGTAGCCGGCACCGTAGCGCTCTGCGCCGCGGCTGTATTCGGCATGTCGGGGGCCATGGCCCAGAAACTGGATCCGGCCTATGCCAAGCAGCAACAGGCGACGGTGAGCCAGGTGAAAGGGTCGATCCTGGATTCGGCCAAAACCAAGATCAAGTTCGTCGATGTGGCAAATTGCTACAGCTGTCACAAGGATATCCAGGAATTCCATATGGGTAGCAAGCACGCCGATGTGAACTGTGCCTACTGTCACACCGGTTCTGACGAGCACCTGAAGGCGGAAGGCAAGCCGAAGGCGCCGGCGCAAGCCTCGATCGGCACCCGCGTCGATCACCATGCCTGCGGCACCTGCCACCAGGAGCAGTTGAACACCTTCGCGACGATGAACTACGACTCGAAGGCCAAGCATGAGAAAGCCGATCCGAAGTCCGTTTCGCCGATGTTCGACAAGCTGATGCAGCCGCATGGCTTCACCCGCGAACACGCCGAGCCGCGCAGCCATATCTTCATGACCCTCGATCACCTCCTCGTGGATCGCGCCTACGGCGGCCGCTTCCAGCTCAAGGACTGGACTTACATCTCCGACGCCAAGAGCGCCGTGTCGGACATGTGGAGCACCATGCTGGTCGACAGGGAGCCCAGCACCACCGACCAGAAGGCCTTCATCCCTGGTGTGGCCACTGCCGCCAACCCGGTCTGCATGAACTGCAAGTCCTTCGATAACATCCTGAAGTGGAAGTACATGGGCGATCCGGACCCGAGGGCGAAGTGGAGCCGCGTGTCCAAGCCGGTCGAATTCGCCAAGGACATCAACCATCCGCTGAACTGCTTCATGTGTCACGACCCGCACTCGTCTGCTCCGCGTATCGCGCGTGACGGCCTGATCCAGGCGATCGTTGATCGCGGCGAAGGTTCCTATCCGTACGACAAGGCCAAGAGCGCCAAGAACCCCGTTAAGAAGGTCACCTTCCGCGACGGTTTCCGTTCCATCGGCCTGTTGTCCAAGTCCGACTCGAACCTGATGTGCGCCCAGTGCCACGTCGAGTACAACTGCAACCCGGGCTTCGAGCCGAATGCCAATCCGGACGGTACGGACAAGCCGGTCACCATGGCTGACCAGCGCACCAACCTGTTCCAGTGGACCAACGTCTTCGACTACAACGCTAAGATGCGCGAGAAGTTCGGCAACTTCAAGGACTTCCGTCATGCCGTCACCGGTTCGGCGCTGTCGAAGATCCAGCACCCCGAGGTCGAAGTCTACTGGATGTCCAAGCATGAGCGCGAAGGCGTGGAGTGCAAAGACTGCCACATGCGCAAGATCGAGAAGAATGGCAAGACCTTCACCGATCACCAGCAGCAGTCGCCGCGCAAGATCCTCAAGGAAACTTGCGTGAGGTGCCACGGCGAGATGACCGAAGAGCAGGCCAAGTACCAGATCGACGCCATCCAGGCCTACACCCGCGGCAAGATCATGAAGGCCGAGTTCTGGCTGTCCCGCCTGATCGACACCTTCGTGCGTGCCTATGACGCCGGTGTTCCGCGCAACTCCGATGCCGTCAGGGCCGCGCAGAGGTCTCACGACGAAGCGCAGACCCGCTGGGAATGGTGGACCGCCGAGAACTCCGTCGGCTTCCACAACCCGCAGCAAGCGCGTCAGTCTCTGACCGAGTCGGTTGAGCATTCCCAGGCCGGTATCAAGGCACTGAACGACGCCATCGCCGCGCTGAAGAAGTAAGTCTTAGCAAGTAGCACCCGCGGGGGCGCGGTATTCCGCGCCCCCGTTCTTTTGCTCGAAGAAAGTCGAAGAAAGTCGTCATGATTCCCGAACTCGGTCACCTCGCCCTGATCCTTGCCCTGCTGCTTGCCCTGTCGCAAGCCGCGTTCGGCCTGCTTGGCCCCGCCAGCGCCCGGACCTCCTGGACTTCGATGGCGCGTGGCGCCGCTGCCGGACAATTGCTGTTCGTCCTGCTGGGCTATGCCGCGTTGGTCTGGTCGTTCGCGGTCAACGATTTCTCGGTGATGAACGTCGCCGAACACTCCTCGCGGCGACTGCCGCTCGTCTATCGCATCACTGCGGCCTGGGGCTCCCACGAAGGCTCTATCCTGCTGTGGTCCTGCATGATGGCGGCCTGGACGCTGGCCGTCGTGTTCTTCTGCCGTGCCTTGCCTGATGCGCTGGTCGCGCGCGTGATCGGCATCATGGGCCTGCTCAGCTTCTTCTTTCTGGCCTTCATCCTGTTTACCTCGAACCCGTTCATGCGCCTGCATCCGCCGCCGCCCGACGGGGGCGACCTGAATCCCCTGTTGCAGGATCCGGGCATGATCCTGCATCCGCCATTGCTCTACATGGGCTATGTCGGCCTCTCGATTTCCTTCGCCTTCGCCATTGCCGCGCTGATCGCCGGCAAGCTCGACGCGCAATGGGCGCACTGGGTGCGCCCCTGGGCCCTGACGGGCTGGGTATTTCTCACTCTTGGCATTGCCGTGGGTTCCTGGTGGGCCTACTATGAGCTCGGCTGGGGCGGCTGGTGGTTCTGGGATCCGAGCGAGAATGCCTCGCTGATGCCCTGGCTGGCTGCCACGGCCCTGCTGCATTCCCTGATCGTCACCGACAAGCGCGGCAGCCTGCGGGTCTGGACGCTGTTCCTCGCGCTTGGCGCATTTTCCCTGTCGCTGCTGGGCACCTTCCTGATCCGCTCGGGCATTCTCGCCTCGGTACATGCTTTTGCCCAGGATCCCTTGCGTGGCCTGTTCATCCTGATCTTTCTCGGCCTCGTCATCGGCGGTTCGCTGCTTTTGTTCGCCCTGCGTGCGGGCGCCGTCAAGAGCGAGACCGATTTTCGCGCGGTGTCGCGCGAGAGCGCGATGCTGACCGGCAACGTGCTGCTGCTGGCGGCGCTCGGTACGGTGCTGCTCGGCACCCTGTATCCGCTGATTCTCGATGCCTTCGACATGGGCAAGATTTCGGTCGGTCCGCCCTATTTCAACGCCGTGTTCGTGCCGATGATGGCGCCGGTGCTGATCCTGCTCGGCATCGCATCTCACCTGAACTGGCGCGAGACCGAACTGGCGGGAGTCGTCCGGCGCTTGCGTTGGAATGCGCTGGCGGCGCTGGCGGCGGCCGGCGTCCTGCCGTTCGCCTTTGGCGAGTTCAAGTGGCAGGCGGCCCTCGGGCTCGGTCTGGCGACGTGGATGGTTCTCGCGACGGTGAGCAGCCTGCTCGCGCGTCGTCGCACCGGAGGTGGATTGCCGCTCGGTGCCTGGGGCATGGGTTTTGCGCACGTCGGCCTTGCGGTGGGCATCATCGGCATGGGCCTGGTTTCCGCCTACGAGAGCGAGCGGGCCGTCGCCATGTCGCCAGGCGACAAGGCGACGCTCGGCGCCTACGAGTTCGTTTTTGTCGGCGCCGAGCATGTGCCCGGCCCGAATTACTCCGCGATGCGCGGCACGCTCGAAGTTTCGCGCGAAGGCAAGTCCGTCGGTGTCATGCATCCGGAAAAACGCATCTACGTCACTTCGCGACAGACCATGACGGAGGCGGCGATCCGCTATCGCGTTTTCGGAGACGTGTATGTCGCGCTCGGCGAGCCGCTGAAGGCGGGTGCCTGGAGCGTGCAGTTGTATCTCAAGCCCTTTGTCGGCTGGCTGTGGATTGGCGCGATAATGATGGCCCTCGGCGGCATTCTCGCTGCCGTGGGTTTGCGTAATCGAATGGAGAGTCGGACATGAGTTTCTGGTTGAGCATAGCGGCGTTTGTCATCGTGGCCGTGGTTTTCCTGCTGTGGCCGCTGTGGCGTCGCGAGGGAGGCAATGAACGTGTTTGGGCGACGGCAGGGGTGCTCGGCATTCTTCCCGCCCTGGCGATCGGGCTGTACGTCTATCTTGGGGCGCCCGCGATCCTCAAGGAGCAGGCCTTGCTGCAGGCGCGGGATGAGTACAACCCCGAGGCGATGATCGCTGCGCTGGAAGCCAATCTGAAATCCAAGCCGGATGACGCGGATGGCTGGTATGCCCTCGGTCGCGCGCGTATTGCCATGCGACGCTATGCCGACGCCGAGGCGGCGCTTGACAAGGCGGTGCAGTACGCGCCCGAAGAGGCACGCGCACGCATGCTCGCCCAGCATGCCGAGGCCATCGCCCTGAACACCGGCAGCCTGCAGGGACGCCCTCTGGAACTGGTCATGGCGGCCCTGGAAATCGATGTCGAGGAGGAAAAGGCGCTCGAACTGGCCGGTCTGGCCGCCTATCAACAGGACAATCTGGCGGAGGCACTGGTGTATTGGCGGCGACTCCTGAAGAAACTGCCGCCCGGCGTTGATCTGCACGATGCGATTTCGCAGGCTGTCGCGATTGCCGAGCAGCGCCTGAAGGAAAAACTGGAAGGTGCCGGTATCCCGATGCCTTCGGCGCCGACTGAACCGAAAAAGTCGCCGCACTGACGCTCCGCGTTGGTTTGACCGTTGTGAGGATTGTGTCCATGTCCACCCGTATGCGTATTCTTGCCCTTTCCCTTCCCCTGGCCTGGTTGCCGCTCGGCGGGCAGGCCCAGCCGCCCGCAGCCTCACCTTACGTCGCACTCGACGCCAAGGGCAAAAAAACGACCCCGAAGACCGGCGTCCGCCCGCATCCCTGCGTGCTCGATACCGCCACCGGCCTGGTCTGGGAAGTAAAAACCGGCGACAAGGGGCCGGGCGACAAGAACTGGACCTTTACCTGGTTCGACAAGAACATGCGCGAAGAAGTCATGCCGATGGGCTATGAAAACGGCGGCAGCTGTTTCAACAAGGGCAGTTGCGACACCTCGGGTTACGTTGCTGCCACCAACAAGCGCCGCCTGTGCGGTTTCAGCGACTGGCGCTTGCCGACCGCCGATGAACTCGCCGGCCTGCAACGTCCCGATCTTCCGAAAAAGATCGACGAGCGTTTCTTTCCCAATTCGCTGGCAACCTACTACTGGAGCGGCACCTATGTTGCCCTCGAAGTCGGGGGAGCGATGTTCGTCAATTTCGACCACGGCATGACGCTGCCCGGAAACAGCGCCGCTTCCGCTGCGGTGCGCCTGGTGCGCGGGCCGGACAGGAAACCGTGAGCGGGACGGTAACGCGCGGTGCGCCGAACGGTCGGTGATGCAGGAATCCTGGAGCGGGAGACGAGTCTCGAACTCGCGACCTCAACCTTGGCAAGGTTGCGCTCTACCAACTGAGCTACTCCCGCAGGAAGCTGCGCATTCTACCCATGGCCGCAAGCGTGTCAACGTCGACGCGCACATTTTTCGTTGCCGACGCGGCGCATAATCCTCCCCATGCATCCCGAACTTCTTGCCCCGGCCGGCAGCCTCAAAATGGCGCGGACGGCGTTCGACTATGGCGCCACCGCCATCTACTGCGGCCAGCCGCGCTATTCTCTGCGCGTGCGCAACAACGAATTCGGCGATATCGAACAACTCGGATCGGCCGTCGATCTTGCCCATGCGCGCGGCGGATGCTGCTACGTCGTCAGCAACATCTATCCGCACAACGCCAAGCTCAAGACCTATATGGCGGACATGGCGCCCGTGATCGCCTTGCATCCCGACGCGCTGATCATGGCCGACCCGGGCCTGATGCTGATGGTGCGTGAAGCCTGGCCGGACATGCCGATCCACCTTTCGGTGCAGGCCAACACGCTGAACCATGCTGCCGTGCGCTTTTGGCAGTCGGTGGGGGTGCGGCGCGTGATTCTCTCGCGCGAATTGTCGCTGGACGAGATTGCCGAAATCCGCCAGCAATGCCCGGAGATCGAACTCGAAGTGTTCGTGCATGGCGCGTTGTGCGTCGCCTATTCGGGCCGCTGCCTGCTTTCCGGTTATTTCAACCACCGTGACCCGAATCAGGGCGCCTGCACCAACAGTTGCCGTTGGTCGTACGACGTGAAACCTGCCGCCGCCGATTCCGCCGGCGACGTCTGGCTGATCGAGGAGGAGACGCGTCCCGGCGAAACGATGCCGATCGAGGAGGACGCGCATGGCACCTACATCCTCAACTCGAAGGATTTGCGCGCCATCGAATACGTGGAGCGTCTGGTCGACATCGGCGTCGATTCGCTGAAGATCGAGGGGCGCACCAAGTCGGCCTATTACGTCGCGCGCACCTGCCAGGCTTACCGGCGCGCCATCGACGACGCGCGCGCCGGCAGGCCGTTCGATGCCAATCTCGTGACGGATCTCGACGCGCTGGCAAACCGTGGCTACACGGCCGGTTTCTACGAGCGTCATCCGGACCAGGCCTACCAGAACTACCTGAGCGGCTTGTCGCAAATGGGCGCGGGCCGCTATGTCGGCGATGTGCTCGGTTATGTCGATGGCCTGGCGGAAATCGAGGTGAAGAACCGTTTCGCGGTGGGCGATACGCTCGAGATCGTGCATCCCGCCGGCAACGCGCGCGTCCCGGCTGCGTCGATGCTGAAAGTCGGCGCCGACGGGACGGCGACGCCCGTCGCGGTGGCCCCCGGCAATGGCCACCGGGTGCGCATGATGCTGCCCGTTGGCATGACGGGCGGGTTTGTGGTCGTGCTGAAGAGTTTGCCTGGCGCTTGTGGTGCCATGTCTCCCCGATGAGCCCGCTCGACGATCCGCTTTCCCCCGAAGACGCGCTGCGCCTCAACGTGCTGCTGAGCGGCGAGGTGCACGCGGTGCGCATCGACGAAGGCGCGCGCGTGCTCAATGCCCTGACGCCGCTTGGCGAGGCGCGCATTCCGCTCAATCCGGTAGGGCGTGCGGAGCGGTATTTCCAGCGTGTGCGCGAACTGCTCGGCGGCCATGCGCTCGGTTCGCCCGGTGGCTATCCGGTGCATTTGCGACGCTGGACGCGCATGGGCCATGCGGAGCCGCAACGGTTGGCCGCCTTGCTCAAGCTCGGCGAGCCGGATGCCGTGCTCGCCGTGGCGTACGCGCCGACTCTCGACGACGAACTTGCCCGGCGGGTTTGGTGGGCGGGCCAGAACGGCCCCCTGCGCGAGATCGCTCAGGTGATGCTCGCCCGGCCGGCCGTGCGCGCCGGCGCGATGGGGCCGGTGCTGGTCGACTACCTCGTGGAACACCTGCCCTTCGAAGCTGACCCCGTGGCTGCCATGAACATCGTGCGTGCGGTGCTGGCTTCCGGCCTGACGTCGGCGCCGGCGCGCGCTTCGCTGTGGGCGAAGGGCAAGCGCCGCCCGCATTACCTGATCGGGTTTCTCGAGCATCTGCCGGACGAACTTCCGGACGAGGGGGTGGCTGGCGTGCCGCCCGAAGGCCTGCCCGACGGGCCGGCGGGGCGCCTGCTCGCGCAATGCCGTTGCGCCGCGGGCATGACCTGGCTCGCCACCGCCGAACACGCACTCGAAAAACCGCCGGCCCACGAAGCGGTCTATCTGCTTCTCGATCTGATCGGCCGGCGTTTCGCCGCCGGGCGCGGCGCGCCCGGCGTACTGGCGGCCTGGCCCGTCGAGGCGGCGGCGCTGGAGGCGCTCGCGCAGGTTTCCGGCACCCTCGCGGAACCGGTCCTCACCCGCACCACGGCCGTCGGGCCGCTGATGCGGCGGCATCTCGAACCCCTGCTGGGGCCGATTCTCGGTCACCTGCGCTTACTCAGAGGAGCGACATGAAGGGAGGCGTCTATCTCGATGCGGAGGCGCCGCATCTGATCAGCCAGCAATTCGCCCTGGTACGGGCACCGCGCGGCAAGCGCAAGCGGTTTCCGGAAAACGTCGTCGAGCCGGTCGCGTCGGCCGACGAAGCACTGCGTCGCCAGGAGCCCCTGCACGACCTGCACGCCGCCGAGCTCATGGGCCCTTCGCGCTCGTCGGAGGGATTTCGACTGTACTATCTCGTCCGCTGGCTTTCCCAATGAATCGCGACAAACCTTTTCCCATTCCGGTCGTTCCCGCCCGGCCGGTCGATGCCGGCGCCGACGCGGCGCTCGACGCCTGCAGCGGGGCCGAATCCTTCGCCCTGATGGTCCTCGGCGACAGCATGGAGCCCGAGTTCGTCGAAGGCGACATCATCATCATCGAACCCGAGGGGCTGGCCACCGAGGGCTCCTTCGTCATGGCCTGGCTGGCCGACGAGTGGATCTTTCGCCAGTTGGCCCGCGATGCGGGGGGCTGGAAATTGCGCCCGCTCAACCCCAAGTACCCGAGCGCGCCGATCCCCGACCTGTCGGTCATCAAGGGCGTGATCATCCAAAAATCCAAGCCGGGTCGCCGCAAGGCCGCCAAGCGCTACGTCGACTGAGGAATTCCATGCCCTACTACATCTACCGCGTTGCCCAGTTCGGGCCGGTCAAGCAGCTCGAAAAACTGACCCAGTTCGCCGTTTTCAAGGACGCCTCGGCGGAGGCCAAACGCCTGCGCAAGGAAGCCGACCTGTCGCAATGCAAGATCCAGGTGGTCTTCGGCGAGAACGAGTTGCAGGCGGAAGAGGCGCTCAACACCGTGCGCCAGGCCGAGCCGCTGGGAGCCGAGGACTAGCGGTCGCGCGATGGACGAGGCCAGCCTCCGCGCCGCCAGCCGGCGGATCAATCCGCTGCCCTGCGTGTTCGAAAAGGCCTTGCTGTGCCAGGCGGCCGCCTGCGAGGCGGCGCAGCGCATTTCGCTCGCCGAGCGCGAACTGGTCGCCTGTCGGGCACCCTTGGCGCGCGCCGCCTGCGGCCATCTGCTCCATCTGTTGCGCAAGAACTCGGCGTTCGCCCTCAAGCTCAAGGATACGGAACGCATCCTGCCGCATGCCATGACGATGAAGATTCAGTGCGGCGGCCTCGTCGGGCTGCGCGACCTGCTCGATCCGCAGGCCCATGCGCCGGACGTGCTCAAGCTGGTGCGCGCCGCCCAGGCCGCCTACGGCGCACTCGAGGAACTGCCCTTCTCGCGCATCGTGCAGGGGGTGGCGCACTGGCAGACTCGTCGCCGGCGGCCACCATCGACAACGCCATGATTCCCGCCTCCCAGGCGCTGGCGGAGGCCGTGCAGCGTAACTGCCATATCGCCGATGCGCGGCATGCGCGCGATCTGACCCTGTGCTCCTACCTGCTCGAGATGCGCGAGTTCTATCGCTGGGAAGCGGGCATCGCGTTCGGTGCGGCGTTGCCGCGCGCGGAGGTCGGGGCGTGGCTGAATCGGCGCGAAGCCCTGTGGGAAACGCTGGCGGGAGAGGATCTTGCGCCGTTGCCGCTCGCCGGTGCGCTGCACGACCCTTTCGACGTCGCCGCCATCAATCGCCTGCTCGTTCCGCAGGGGCTCGTCTATGGTGCCGGTTTCGGTCGTTTCGGCAAGCCGCATTTTTTTCTCGGCTGGCTCGAACGCATGGACCGTTCGGATGGGCTGACCATCCTCGTCAGCGGTTGCGAATACGCACGCGACCTGGCCGCGTTGCCCGCCGCGCTGCAGGGCGATACCGTCGTCGTCCGGCGCGAGGCGCTCGCCCGGTGGCTCTGGGAAAAAGTCGAAGCCTGGAACATGAAGCGCACGGCTGGCGCGCTCGCCCTGGCGCTGGCGGCCCACGGACATGCGGACGATCCCCGGGGCGCGCTCGAACGCATGACCGACGCCGAAGTCGAGTCGCTCATCCTGCACGAGCGGGGCGAGCACGCGGCCGGTCGCCGCCTCGGTGCCGCCTGGGAAGAGCGCCTGGCCTGCGGCTGCCGGCGTCGTGGCGAACTGCTGATGCGCGCGGTGCGCGACAACCTGGCCGACTGCCTCGTCACCTTGCCGGCCCTGATCGAGCGCGCTGCCTGGCCCTCGCTGTGGTTCTGGTTCGCGAACCTGGAGGGCATGCGGCGCGAACTGTTTCCGGCACTGGCCGCTTTCGACCACGCGAAAGTCGGCTCCGGCGGCACGGCGAGCGAACTGTCCGACATCGCGCGGCGCGGTGCGGCGCACTTCGAGGCGCTGGCTCATCGCCTGCTCGCGCTCGACGATGCCGCCGTCGAGGCGCTGTCGCACGATCTTCCCGCGCTGGCCTTGGCATAATGCCGGCCATGCAACCGCCCGCACTGCAATTTTCCGCCAATCTTTCGTTCCTCTTCGCCGAGCACGAGTTTCCCGAACGCTTCAGCGCCGCCGCGCGTGCCGGCTTCAAGGGCGTCGAGTTCCATTTCCCCTACGCGCACGACAAGGCGGCATTGGCGGAAGTCGTGCTCACATCGGGTGTGGATGTCGTGCTGTTCAACCTCTCCGCCGGTGACTGGGCCGCCGGAGAACGTGGCATCGCCTGCCAGCCCGGTCGCAAGGCGGAGTTCCAGGAGGGCGTCGGTCGCGCCATCGAGTACGCGGAAGCGCTCGGCTGCACGCGGCTCAATTGCCTCGCCGGCATGCCGGTCGGTGATCGCGACAAGGCGCTCGAAACGCTGGTCGACAACCTGCGCTTCGCCGCCGCGGTGACGCAGCGCGCGGGTATCCGCCTGCTGCTCGAACCGCTCAACCGGCGCGACAACCCCGGTTTTCTCGTCGCCACCACGGCTGAGGCGATGCGGGTGATCGACGCTGTCGGCAGCCGCAACCTCTTTCTCCAGTACGACGTCTATCACGCCCAGGTCATGGAAGGCGACCTCGCCCGCACGCTGGAAGCGCATCTGCCGCACATCGGCCATGTCCAGATCGCCGACAATCCCGGGCGCCACGAACCCGGTACCGGCGAAATCCGCTTCGACTTTCTTTTCGGACGCTTGCGCGAACTCGGCTACGCCGGCTGGATCGGCTGCGAATACCGTCCGAGCGGGGGGGCGGGTGCGACGGAGGAAAGCCTCGGCTGGCTGACGCGCTGGCGCTGAAGACCGCCTTGCGGTGCGGTTAGAATCCCCGAACGAGGAGACCTGCGGAAAGAATCATGCACATCGACGAAAAGGAAGCGCTCGAGCGCCTGAAAAAGGACGGGGTGAAACTGCCGCCGCAGCCGCGCGTGCTGATCGAGTTCCAGCGCCTGCTGGCGTCGGATGATTACGACCTGCGCCAGGTGGCGAAGGCGATTTCGCAGGATCCCGGCATCGTCGCGCTGCTGTTCAAGGCGACCCGATCGCCGGCTTTCGCACGGGCGAAAAACGCCAAGACGCTCGAACAGATACTGATGGTCGTCGGCATCAAGCAGGTGTTCAACCTGGTGCAGGCCGTTTCGCTGGCGACCTCGATCAACGACGGCACGCGCCGCGCCTTCGACATTTTCTGGAGTCGCGCCCACGAAATCGCGCAGATGGCGTCGATCATCGCCGATGACCGGGTGTCGGTCTGCAACGTGTTTCCCGATCAGGCTTATCTTGCCGGCATCTTCCACGAATGCGGCGTGCCGGTGCTGATGATGCGCTTTTCCCAGTATTGCGAGGCGCTGCGGCTGGATAACGCCACCTGCTGGCCGAATCTCTCCGAGGAGGATGCCCGGTTCGACGTCGATCACTGCTCCGTGGGCTACCTGGTCGCTCGCCACTGGGGCTTGCCCGATTTCGTCTGCGATGCCATCCGCTTCCACCACGAAATGCCGGAGGAGCGCGTGATTGGCGCCTCCGTGACACTGGTCGCCATCATCCAGGCGGCCAGCCACTTCTACCACAAGCTCCATCATGTCGAAGACCCGTTGTGGGAGAAGATCGGTGCGCGCG
Organism: uncultured Methyloversatilis sp.; assembly: GCA_964527195.1. Classification (GTDB taxonomy): domain Bacteria; phylum Pseudomonadota; class Gammaproteobacteria; order Burkholderiales; family Rhodocyclaceae; genus Sulfuricystis. The sequence goes on along the minus strand of CAZGOH010000057.1, from coordinate 2,035 downwards.
TGCTGTCCGAACTCGGCCTGGGGGGCGACGAGGAATCCGATTTCTTCGAGCTGATGTCGGCACGTTTTCTCGATAACGTGCGCTAACGGCCGGAGAAAAGCACCCGTATGGCGTTTACCATTGACACCTGCACGGCGCAGCATATCGGTGATCGTGGCGAGCAGCAGGACCGCGTCGGCCTTTTCGCCCATCCGACGCACAAGGGCATGCTGCTGGCCGTGGTAGCCGACGGCATGGGCGGCCACACGGGCGGCGCGCTGGCCGCCGAGCAGGTCGTCCAGTCGGCCAGGAACGCGTTTGTTGCCGGTGCGGCGACGAGCAACGAGGGCATTCAGGCCATGCTGGCCGGGGGGATCAACGACGCCCACGACGCCATCCGTCTGGCTGCCCTGACGAGCGACCAAGATCCGCACAGCACCGCCTGCCTGCTGGTCTTGCAGGCGGGGCGCGCCGACTGGGCGCATTGCGGCGATTCGCGTGTCTACCATTTCCGCGACGGTGCGAAGCTGTCTTGCACCTATGATCACTCCCATGTGATGAACCTCGTCAAGATGGGCTATCTCACCCCTGCCCAGGCGGAAGTCCATCCGCAGAAAAACCTGCTGATCTCCTGTCTGGGTGACGAAAAAGCACCGCAGATCGATTTCGGTTCGACGGCGCCGTTGGCCGACGGGGACTGTTTCCTGTTATGCTCCGACGGGTTGTGGGCCTATTTCGGCGACGAGGAACTTGGGCGTGTCCTCAGGGAGTTCCCGGTGCGCCGGGCGGCGGAAATTCTCATCGACAGCGCGCGCGAGCGGGCCAAGGGCCGCGGCGACAACTGCTCGCTGGCGATCGTGCGTATCCGCCAGATCGAGGAAGATGCCGCCGCGTTTCGCAAGCGGCCTGCGCCGAAATAGTCTTCGCAGAGAACAATACAGACGTAGCAGACAGGAAGGAAAGAGGGGATCATGGCACTGACCATCGGAATTCCGAGGGAGACCTTCACGGGCGAAAAACGCGTTGCCAGCGTGCCCGAGGTCGTCGAAAAACTCATCAAGCTCGGTTTTGCCGTCGTCGTCGAAAGCGGCGCCGGCGACGCCGCGAATTGTGCCGACGACACCTATCGTGCCGTCGGTGCCGATATTGCCGTCGATGCCGCGACGCTGTGGAGCAAGAGCGACATCGTCTTCAAGGTACGCCCGCCGAGTCTGGCCGAAGTCGGCCTGATGAGGGAAGGCAGCGTGCTGGCCGGCTTCGTCTGGCCGGCGCAGAACCCCGATCTGATGCAGGCGCTCGCCGCGAAGAAGGCGACCGTGTTGGCCATGGACTGCCTGCCGCGCATGCTCTCGCGCGCCCAGAAGATGGATGCGCTGACCTCGATGGCCGGCATCAGCGGTTATCGCGCCGTCATTGAGGCGGCCAACGCCTTCGGCCGCTTCTTCGCCGGCCAGATCACCGCCGCCGGCAAGGTGCCGCCCGCCAAGGTCTTCATCGCCGGCGCCGGCGTCGCCGGCCTCGCCGCGATCGGCACCGCCGCCGGTTTGGGCGCCATCGTGCGCGCCAACGACACGCGCGCCGAAGTCGCCGACCAGGTCAAGTCGATGGGTGGCGAATTCGTCAAGGTCGATTACGAGGAGGAGGGCTCCGGCGGCGGCGGCTACGCCAAGGTGATGTCGGAAGGCTTCCAGGCGGCGCAGCGCGCGATGTACGCGCAGCAGGCGCGGGAAGTCGACATCATCATCACCACCGCACTGATCCCCGGCAAGCCGGCGCCCAGGCTCATCACCGCCGAGATGGTGCAAAGCATGAAGCCGGGCAGCGTCATCGTCGACATGGCGGCCGAGCAGGGCGGCAACTGCGAGCTGACCGTGCCCGGCGAAGCGGTGGTGCGCCACGGTGTGACCATCGTCGGCTACACCGACCTGCCCTCGCGGCTCGCCAAGCAGTCCTCGACGCTCTACGCCACCAACCTGTTCCGCCTGACCGAGGAGTTGGTCAAGACGAAAAGCGCCGACCCGGCCGCCGCTACCTTCGCACCCAACTTCGAGGACGA
>CAZGOH010000056.1:0-14116 GCA_964527195.1 uncultured Methyloversatilis sp. | reverse complement strand
GCCCGCGCATCATCATCTGCGTGCCCTGCGGCTCGACGCAGGTCGAGCGCCGCGCCATCCGCGAATCGGCGCTCGGCGCCGGCGCGAGCAACGTGTACCTGATCGAGGAACCGATGGCCGCCGCGATCGGCGCCGGCCTGCCGGTGTCGGACGCGACCGGTTCGATGGTGGTCGACATCGGCGGCGGCACGACGGAAGTCGGCGTCATCTCGCTCGGCGGCATGGTCTATGCCGGCTCGGTGCGCGTCGGCGGCGACAAGTTCGACGATGCGATCATCAACTACATCCGCCGCAACTACGGCATGCTGATCGGCGAAACCACCGCCGAGGCGATCAAGAAGCGCGTCGGCTCGGCCTTCCCCGGCTCCGAGATCAAGGAGATGGAGGTCAAGGGCCGCAACCTCGCCGAGGGCATTCCGCGCAGTTTCACGATTTCTTCCAACGAGATTCTCGAGGCGCTCTCCGACCCGCTCAACCAGATCGTCGGCGCGGTGAAGATCGCTCTCGAACAGACGCCGCCGGAGCTCGGCGCCGACATCGCCGAAAAGGGCATGGTGCTGACCGGCGGCGGCGCGCTCTTGCGCGACCTCGACCGCCTGCTGATGGAAGAGACCGGCCTGCCGGTGATCGTCGCCGACGAACCGCTGACCTGCGTGGTGCGCGGTTCGGGCCTCGCGCTCGAAAAGATGGACAAACTTGGCAGTATTTTCGCCAACGAATAAGCCCGGTTCCCGCTAGCCTGCGAGGCGGCGCGACGCTCGCGCCAGCCTTGCATTTTGCGCAGCGCGGGGGAGTAATGCAGCCTTGATGTCCTCCAGCGGTCACATCGACCACATCGGCCATGGGCCGCCGCCGTTTTTCAAGCGGGGGCCGGCGCCGCTCGTCCGATTGTTCTTCTTTGTCGCGCTGTCGCTCTTCCTCCTGGTCGCCGACCTGCGCTTTCGCACCCTGGAAACCACGCGGCTGGCGGTCGCCACGCTGCTCTGGCCGCTGCAAAAGGCCGTGCTGTTGCCCGTGGAGGGCGCCGGCGAGGCGGGCAACTATTTCTCCAGCCTCGCCCGGCTGACCGCCGAAAACCACCTGCTGCGCGAACGCCAGCTCGCCTCCGCGAACCTGCTGCTGCGCCAGACACACCTCGAGGAGGAGAACCGCCGCCTGCGCGCGCTTCTCGAAATGCGCGAGCGCCTCGACGTGCCGACCCGGGCGGCGGAAGTGCTCTACGCCGCACGCGACCCCTTCGCGCGGCGGGTGGTCATCGACCAGGGCGCCGTTCATGGCGTGGAAGCCGGCCAGGCCGTCATCGACGATGTCGGCGTGATCGGCCAGGTCACGCGCGCCCTGCCGCTCGCCAGCGAAGTCACCCTGCTCACCGACAAGCAGCAGGCGATCCCCGTGCAGGTGGTGCGCAACGGCCTGCGCGCCGTCCTCGCCGGCGCCGGCGGCGGACACATGGAGCTGAAGTTCCTGCCGGTGAACGCCGATGTCGAGCCGGGCGACGCCCTGGTGACCTCGGGCCTGGACGGCGTTTATCTGCCCGGGCTGCCGGTTGCGCAGGTCGTCCGCATCGACCGCGACGGTTCGTTCTCCTTCGCGCGCATCGAATGCGCACCGCTAGCGGGCGTCGAACGGCGCGGCCAGGTTCTGGTGCTCGGCAAGCGGCCGGCACCGCCGGAATTGCCGGCGACGGAGAGCGGCGGCGCCCAGGTGCGCCCGGCGCAAAAACGCGCGCCCGGAGGCAGGCCATGATCCAACCCACCCACGCCTCGCGACGCATCCTGCTGCCGGCGCGCGCCTGGTTCATCCATTTCTCTCTCGTCCTCGCCCTGGTGCTCAACCTGCTGCCCCTGGGCCGTATTCCCGGCGTTCCCGACTGGGTCGCGCTGACGCTCGCCTTCTGGTGCATCCACCAGCCGCTCAAGGTCGGCATGGCCACCGCCTTCGCCTTCGGCCTGATCATGGACGTCGCCTACGCCGGCGTGATGGGGCAGCATGCGCTCGCCTACGTGTTGCTGGCCTTCGCGGCCAACAACCTGTCGCGCCGCGTGCTGTGGTTCCCGCTCGTCCAGCAGGCGCTGCACGTGCTGCCCCTGCTGCTCGGCGCGCAGGTGGTGATGCTGGTCGCGCGCATGGCGGGCGGCGCCGAGTTCCCGGGCGTGGCCTACTTCCTCGGCAGCGTGGTCGCCACCTTGCTTTGGCATCCGCTGAGCCACGTGCTGCTGCTGCCGCAATATCAGCCGGTCGAACGCGACGAGAATCGCCCGATCTGAGCCAGCGATGGAGTTCAAGAACCCCCAGGAAGACATCGAGCGTTTCAACCGGCGCGTGGTCGTCACGGGCGTCTTCGTGCTCGCCTGCCTGCTGGCCCTGCTCGCGCGCTTCGTCTGGCTGCAGGCGATCCAGCACGAACACTACCAGACGCGCGCCGAGGAAAACCGCATCTCCTTCGTTCCCCTGACGCCGAACCGCGGCCTGATCGTCGATCGCAACGGCATTGTGCTGGCACGCAACTATTCGGCCTACACCCTCGAGATCACCCCCTCGCAGGTGCGCGATCTCGAGGCCACCATCGACGCGCTGGCGGAGTTCATCCTCATCGAACCCAAGGACCGGCGACGCTTCAGGAAGCTGATGGAGGAAAACAAGCGCTTCGAATCGCTGCCGATCCGCACCCGGCTCTCCGACGAGGAGGTCGCGAAATTCATCGCGCGGCGCTACCGTTTCCCGGGTGTCGACATCAAGGCGCGGCTGTTCCGCCAGTACCCCGAGGGGGCCTTCGCCTCGCACCTGCTCGGCTATATCGGCCGCGTCTCTGATCGCGACCTCGAACGCATCGACGCGGAAGGCGCGACGCTCAACTATCGCGGCACTGAGCATTTCGGCAAATCCGGTCTCGAGCAGCACTACGAGTTCGCCCTGCACGGCATCACCGGTTTCGAACAGGTCGAGGTCGACGCTGCCGGCCGGCCGGTACGCTCCCTCTCGCGCATGGCGCCGGTGGCCGGCAACAACCTGAAACTGACGGTCGACAGCAAGCTGCAGCGCGTCGCCGAGCAGGCCTTCGGCGACCGGCGGGGGGCGCTGGTGGCGATCGAGCCGGCCACCGGCGGCATTCTCGCGCTGGTGTCCATGCCCAATTACGACCCCAATCTGTTCGTCGATGGCATCTCGAGCCAGGACTGGAACGAACTGAACAACTCGCCGGAAAAGCCGATGGTCAACCGGGCACTCAACGGCGCCTATCCGCCCGGCTCGACCTTCAAGCCCTTCATGGCGCTCGCGGCCCTGGCGACTGGCAAGCGCCGCCCCGAACAGGCCATTGCCGATCCCGGCGTTTTCAACTTCGGTGGCCGGGTCTTCCGTGACGACAAGGTCGGCGGTCACGGCCTGGTGGACATGCGCAAATCCATCGTCGTTTCCTGCAACACTTACTACTACCAGCTCGCCGCCGACCTGGGCATCGACGCCATCGCCCGCTTCATGGCGCAGTTCGGCTTCGGCCAGAAGACCGGCGTGGACGTCGCCGGCGAATCGGAGGGCGTGCTGCCTTCGCAGGAATGGAAAAGGAAGCGTTTCAGGAAGCCCGAGCAGCAGCGCTGGTATGCCGGCGAGACGATTTCGGTCGGCATCGGCCAGGGCTACAACAGCTACACGCCGATCCAGCTCGCCCAGGCCACCGCCACGCTGGCGAATGACGGCGTGATGTTCCGGCCACACCTGGTGCAGCACATCACGGACACGCGCACCGGCGCGATAACCCCGATCGAGCCGGAACCGCTCAGGACGATCCCCTTCAAGCCCGAGCATCTGCAGGTCATCAAGGAGGCCATGGCGGGCGTCACCACCGAGGGCACCGGCACCCGCGTCTTCAAGGATGCCGGCTACGCCTCGGCAGGCAAGACCGGCACCGCACAGGTCTTTTCGCTGCGCGGCGAAAAATACGTCGAGGGCAAGGTGGCCAAGGAGTTGCGCGATCATTCGCTCTACATCGCCTTCGCCCCGGTGGATAAGCCGACCATCGCGCTCGCGGTGCTGGTCGAGAACGGCGGTTTCGGCAGCCAGGCGGCTGCGCCGATCGCACGCCAGGTGTTCGATTACTACCTGCTCGGCCGCAAGGCGGCCGGCGCGGCGCCGGAAGACGACGAGGGCGTGGAGTCGGTCGAATGATTCGCGCGGCCTGGGAAAAACTCGTCGCGCCGATCGACGGCCCGCTGATGACGATTCTCGCACTCCTGTTTGCCGTCGCCCTGATCGCGATGGCGAGCGCTTCGCCGGAACGGCTTGCCACCTTCGCCACCCATATCGCCGTCGCGTTCGTCGCCATGCGCGCCGCCGCGCAACTGCCGCCCCAGCAGCTCATGCGCTTCGCGTTGCCGCTGTATCTCATCGGCGTGGCGTTGCTGGTCGGCGTGGCGCTCTTCGGCGACATCACCAAGGGGGCGCGCCGCTGGCTCGACCTGGGCTTCATCCGCATCCAGCCCTCCGCGCTGCTGAAAATCGCCCTGCCGCTAATGCTGGCCTGGTATTTCCACAAGCACGAATCGCTGCTGCGTTTCCGCGAATACGTGGTCGCCACGTGCATCCTGCTGGTGCCCGTGGCGCTCATCCTGCGCCAGCCCGACCTGGGCACGGCCATCCTCATCTTCGCTTCGGGTTTCTTCGTCATCTTCCTCGCCGGCCTGCCATGGAAGATCCTCATCGGCCTCGCCTCTACGGCGGCGGCGGCGGCGCCATTCGCCTGGCACATGCTCCACGAATACCAGCGCCAGCGCATCCTGATGCTGCTCGATCCGGAGAAGGACCCGCTCGGCAAGGGCTTCCACACCATCCAGTCGACCATCGCCATCGGTTCCGGCGGCGTGCTTGGCAAGGGCTGGCGCGAAGGTTCCCAGACCCAGCTCGACTTCCTGCCCGAGCGCCATACCGACTTCATCTTCGCTGTCTGGTCCGAGGAGTTCGGCCTGGTCGGCAACATCGTCCTGCTGGTCCTCTATGCCCTCCTGATCGGCCGCGGCCTGCAGATCGCGCTGAATGCCGCGACCACCTTCGGCCGCCTGCTGGCCGGCGCGATCACGCTCATCTGTTTCAGCTACGCCTTCGTCAACATGGGCATGGTCGCCGGCATCCTGCCCGTCGTCGGCGTACCGCTGCCCTTCGTCAGTTACGGCGGCACCACGATGGTGACGCTGATGCTCGGCATCGGCATCCTCATGTCCATCCAGAAAAACCGCATGCTGCTCCAGAAATGAACCCGCGCCTCCCTTTCCTCCTCGTCCCGTTCCTGCTTGCCGCTTGCGGCGGCACGCCGCCGAAACCTGTCGTCGACCCCGCGCCCCCCCCGCCATCCGCGCCATCCGCGCCATCCGCCGCCGTGCCGCCAGCGCCGACTTTGGCGCGTCCGGGGCCCGGCGGCGGCTACTACCTCGACGACGGCCCGCTCGACGCGGCGCACATCGACCTGGCCGCCGTGCCCGACGCCGTGCCGCGCGACGAGCCGCTGCACCGCTTCGCCAACCGGCCCTACACCGTGCTGGGCCAGAGCTTCACGCCGCAGACGACGCTCGCGCCCTTCCGCCAGCAGGGCGTTGCCAGCTGGTACGGCCGCCGCTACCACGGCCAGAAGACCTCGAGTGGCGAGCCCTACGACATGTTCGCCATGACCGCCGCGCATCCCACCCTGCCGATTCCTTCCTACGCGCGCGTCACGCGGCCCGACACGGGCAAATCGGTGGTGGTGCGCATCAACGACCGCGGACCCTTCCTGCACGGCCGGGTCATCGACCTTTCCTACGTCGCCGCCTGGAAGCTCGGCATCGTCGACAAGGGCAGCGGCAACGTGGTCGTCGAAACCCTGCTGGCCGGCGCGACGGGCGACGCGGACGATCACTACCTGCAACTGGGCGCCTTCGCCAGCCACGACAACGCCGAGGCCCTGCGCGTGCGCCTGGCACGCACGCTGGGCGAACTGGGCGAACGTTTGCGGATCCGGCAGGTCGACAACCTCCACCGCGTGCAGATCGGTCCCTGGCGCGATGCCGACGAGGCACGCCGCATGGCCGAACAGTTGCGCCTCGCCTTCGACCTTCCCAGCCTTCTCGTCAAATGAGCCACCGACTTCCCCTGCCTGCCCTGTCCGCCGCCATGTTCCGACGCCTGCTCCCCTTCCTGTTCGTCCTTGCCTGCCTGTTGCCTGCCGCCGTTCGCGCCGACGAGCCGCCCCCCGCGCTCGCCGCCGGCGCCTGGCTGCTGATCGACCACCACAGCGGGCAGGTGCTGGCGGCGCAAAATCCCGACCTCAAGGTCGAGCCGGCGTCGCTCACCAAGATCATGACGGCCTATGTCGTCTATGCCGCGCTGCGCGACGGCCGCCTCAAGCCGGACCAGGTCGTGCCCGTTTCCGAGACCGCCTGGCGCGCCCCCGGCTCGCGCATGTTCATCGCCCCCGACCAGCGCGTGACGGTGGATGATCTGATTTCCGGCATGGTCATCCAGTCCGGCAACGACGCGACCATCGCGCTCGCCGAGGCGGTCGCCGGCAGCGAAGCGGCCTTCGCCGAACGGATGAACGCCGAAGCGCGGCGGCTCGGCCTCAACGACACCCGCTTCGTCAATGCCAGCGGCCTGCCCGATCCGGCGCACATCACCACCGTGGCCGACCTGGCGCGCCTGGCGACGGCGCTGATCCGCGATTTTCCCGAGGACTACAAGCGCAACGCCGTGCGCGAGTTCACCTGGAACAAGATCCGCCAGCCCAACCGCAACCGCCTGCTCTGGCTCGACCCGGCCATCGACGGCGTGAAAACCGGCCATACGAAATCGGCCGGGTTCTGCCTGATCGCCTCGCGCCATGACGGCGCACGCCGCCTCACCGCCGTGGTGGTCGGCACCGCCTCCGACCAGGCGCGCATGCAGGAAACGCTGGCGCTGCTGCACTACGGCGCGCGCGCCTTCGCCGCCGTGAAGCTGTACGATGCAAGCCAGGCGCTCACCCAGATGAAGATCTACAAGGGCAAGCAGGGCCACGTCGGGGCGGGCTTCACCAACGATTTCACGCTCTCGCTACCGAAATCCGTCGCGAGCGCGCTTGCCGCCGGCGACCGCGAACGTCTCGGCGTCTCGGTCACCAGCCGGCAGCCGCTGGTGGCGCCGGTACAGCGCGGCCAGCCCATCGCCACGCTGCGGCTGACGCTAGATGGCAAGGCGATCGGCGACTATCCGCTCGTCGCGCTGGCCGACGTTCCCGTCGCCGGCCCCATCGGCCGCGCCTGGGACGCACTGCACCTGTTCTTCAAGTGATGCTTGCACTGCCGTGACCGCATCCGACACGCTCCTCGAATTCCCCTGCAATTTTCCGCTCAAGGTGATGGGTACGACCCGCGACGGCTTCGCCCAGGCCGTCGTCGGAATCGTGACGAAGCATGCACCCGACTTCGACGCCGCGACCGTCGAGATGCGCCCCTCGAAGGCCGGCAACTACCTCTCGCTCACCTGCACCCTCCGCGCGACCTCGAAGCCGCAGCTCGACGCGCTCTACCGCGAACTGACCAGCCATCCGTGGGTCAAGATCGTCCTCTGATTGTCAAAGTTCTCGGCCGCGTCGAGTACGAGCCGACCTGGCGCGCGATGCAGGCATTCACCGCGGCGCGCGACGAAGCCACGCCCGACGAACTCTGGCTCTGCGAACATCCACCGGTCTTCACCCTCGGGCTGGCCGGCAAGCCGGAACACCTGCTCAGGGACATCGGCGTCCCCGTGGTGAAGATCGACCGCGGCGGCCAGATCACCTAACACGGCCCTGGCCAGATCGTCTGCTACCTGCTGCTCGACTTGCGCCGCCGCAACCTTACGGTCAGGGGACTCGTCAATCGCATGGAGCAGGCCATCATCGACCTGCTCGCTGGCCACGGCGTCGCGGCTGAACGCCTTGAAGGCGCCCCCGGCGTCTATGTCAGCGGCGCCAAGATCGCCGCGCTCGGCCTCAAGGTCAGGAACGGCTGCTGCTACCACGGGCTCGCGCTCAATGTGGCGATGGATCTGTCGCCTTTCGCCGCGATCAATCCTTGTGGCTACGCCGGCATGGCGGTGACGCAGCTAAGCGCCTTCGTTCCCGCTGTCGCTATCGGCCCGGTTGCCGCACGGCTCGCCGAGCGCTTGGCATTCAGGCTGGCGCCGTAGCCTCTCGCCGTTCCAGCGCACGGGCCAGCGCTTCGAACTGGCGGTCGGTCTGGCCACTCGGATCGACGAACATCAGCTTGAACAAATTCCGCAGGTTGCCGGCGGTCACTTCCGTCGTGGTGGGATCGAAAGTCTTGCCATTCGGCAGCGTTACCTGCTGCCCGCCCATGCCGATGCGCGACATGCCGACGAGGTTGAAAGCCGATGCCGCTTCCCACTCGCCCGCGGCCACCAGTTCGTCGTAAAGCGCCTTTTCCTGCGGCGTCAGTTCGGCCATGGTATTCACGAAGCCGCCGACCTTCTGCAGGTAATCGAGCTCGTCGGCCGTGCGTGTTTTGTCGTCCTTGGCGGCGATGGCGGCGAGGCGCTTGTCGTTCTTGTGCAGGAACGCCACGTCCTCATCGGTGCGTTCCAGCGCCGGTTTGGCCTTGATCGCATCCAGTTGCCGCTGGATCGATGCGGCTTCCGCCGGCCCCTGCTCCTGTGCCAGCATGTCCCGCGCGTGGGCGGAAATCGTGATTTTTTCGGCAATTGCTGCCGTCGTGGCGGCGAGCGGCTGCCGCTGCGCTGCCGCGTTTTCCTTCGTGACATACGCCGCCGCGAGGTTTCCCAGGCCCTGAACGAACATTTCCATCTCCCTGCTTGCGATGCGGAGAGATACGCAATTTCCATGCCCCAGCACTGCCGTCCCGCCAGCGCCGACTTTTGCGAGGCGCATTTGATCCTGTCCGCCAAGATGTATATAGTGTGCGTATATAGCAACGGACAGACAGACTTTCCATGACTACCAGCACTATCTTCACCAACAATCGCACCCAGGCGGTACGCCTGCCGGCCGAACTGCGCTACCCGGATTCCGTAAAAAAAGTCGAGGTGCGCGCCGTCGGGCAGGAGCGCATCATCGCGCCGGCCGAGCGCGCCTGGGACAGTTTTTTCCTGGCGGAAAGCGGCACGAGCGACGACTTCATGACCGAGCGGCCAACACAGACGCAGTCCGAGCGCGACGCCCTGTAGCCGCATGCTCAAGTATCTTCTCGATACCAATATCGTCATCTACGTCATCAAGCGGCGCCCTCTGGCGGTGCTTGAGGTTTTCAACCGCCAGCAGGGCCGCATGGCGGTATCGGCAATCACGGTGGCGGAACTGATTCATGGCGCCGAAAAAAGCCAGTTCCCGGCGCGCAATCTTGCCGTGGTGGAAGATTTTTTCAGCCGCTTGACGATCCTGCCCTACACGGCGGAAGCCGCTTACCATTACGGCAACATGCGCGCAGTGCTGGAAAAAGAGGGACAGCCGATTGGCGTTAACGACCTGCATATCGCCGGCCACGCGCGCAGCCTCGGGCTGACGCTGGTGAGCAACAACCTGCGCGAATTTTCCCGGATACCGGGTCTGTTGCTGGAAAACTGGATCGAAACATGAGCGAAAAACAAAAAGGCGAAGCCAAGACAGCCAGAATCCCGATCAAGGTGGTCCCGATCACCCCATTGAAAAAACCCGACTGGATTCGCGTCAAGGCCGGCAATTCCGCGGCGCGCTTCGGCGAGGTGAAGCAGATCCTGCGCAATCACGGCCTGCATACCGTCTGCGAGGAAGCCACCTGCCCCAACATCGGCGAATGCTTCGGCAAGGGCACGGCGACCTTCATGATCCTCGGCGACCTGTGCACGCGCCGCTGCCCTTTCTGTGACGTCGGCCATGGCGTGCCGCTGCCGCCCGATCCCGAAGAGCCCGTCAAGCTCGCCGCCACCATCGCGGCGCTGCGGCTCAAGTACGTGGTGGTCACCAGCGTCGACCGCGACGACCTGCGCGACGGCGGCGCCGGCCACTTTGCCGCCTGCATCCGCGCGATCCGCGCCGCCTCGCCGTACACCACCATCGAAATCCTCGTGCCCGACTTCCGCGGCCGTCTGGAGATCGCGCTGGACATCCTCGCCGCCGCTCCGCCCGACGTGATGAACCACAACCTTGAAACCGTGCCGCGCCTCTACAGGCAGGCGCGCCCCGGCGCCGACTACGCGCATTCGCTCAGGCTGCTGCAGGAATTCAGGCGGCGCCTGCCCGCCATCCCCACCAAGTCGGGCCTGATGGTCGGCCTGGGGGAAACCGACGAGGAAATCCTCGACGTGATGCGCGACCTGCGCGCCCACGACGTCGAGATGCTGACCATCGGGCAATACCTCGCGCCTTCCGGCCACCACCTGCCGGTGACGCGCTACGTGCATCCCGACATCTTCAAGATGTTCGCCGCCGAGGCGGAAAAAATGGGCTTCACCCATTGCGCCAGCGCACCGCTGGTGCGCAGTTCGTACCATGCCGACCAGCAGGCCGCAGAAGCCATGGGATCTCACCCGCTGCAATCTTGAGTTCGCGGCGGGCGCCGTCCCGCCGGCGCCGACTATGGCCGCGGCTGCTCCCGATCGCGCAGCAGCTTGAATTCCATGGCGTCGACCAGCGCCTGCCACGAGGCGTTGATGATGTCGGTGGACACGCCGATCGTCGTCCAGCTGGCGCGGCCGTCGCTGGATTCGATCAGCACGCGCACGCGCGCCGCCGAGGCCTGGTCGGAATCGAGCACGCGCACCTTGTAGTCGGTGAGGCGGATTGCGCCGATGGCCGGATACAGGCGTTCGAGCGCCTTTCTGGCCGCCTTGTCGAGGGCGTTCACCGGGCCGTCGCCCTCGGCCACCGTCAACACTTCCTGGTCGCCGACGCGCACCTTGATGATGACGGACGAATTGACGTCGTTGGCCGCCGGCTCGTTGGTGATCACCTTGAACTCCACCAGCTCGAAGAAGGGCGTGTAACGGCCGAGCAGCTTGCGCACGACGAGATCGAAGGAGCTCTCCGCCGCCTCGAACTGGTAGCCCGCGTGCTCGAGTTCCTTGAGCCTGTCGATGATCTTCTTGGTCTCGGGAGAATCCTTGGTCAGCGTCGGGTCGATGGCGTGGATGCGCGCCAGCAGCGTGCTGCGGCCGGCGACTTCCGACATCAGCACGCGTCGGCTGTTGCCGACCAGCTCGGGGTTGATGTGCTCGTAGGAAACCGGGTTTTTCACCACCGCGTCGATGTGCATGCCGCCCTTGTGGGCGAAGGCGTGGCCACCGACGTAGGCCGCCTTCTCGTTCAGCGGCAGGTTGGCGATCTCGCTCACCGAGCGCGCCACGTCGGTCAGGTGGCGCATGGATTCCGCCGGGATGCAGTCAAAGCCGAGCTTGAGTTGCAGGTTGGGGATGATCGCGCAGAGGTTGGCGTTGCCGCAGCGTTCGCCCAGCCCGTTGATGGTGCCCTGCACCTGGGTCGCGCCCGCCTGCACGGCGCGGATGGAATTGGCCACCGCCATTTCGCTGTCGTTGTGGCAATGAATGCCGACGGCGACGCCGGGAAAGCGCGCGCAGACCGCCCGCGTGATCTCGAAGATCTCGTCGGGAAAACTGCCGCCGTTGGTGTCGCACAGCACCAGGGCCATCGCGCCCGCCTCGGCCGCCGCTTCGAGGGTCTTTTGCGCGTATTCGGCGTTGTCCTTCCAGCCGTCGAAGAAATGCTCGGCGTCGAACACCACTTCCTTGCCGTGCTGCCGGAGGTAACGCACCGTGTCGCCGATCATGCGCAGGTTTTCGTCGAGCGTGGTACGCAGGATTTCCAGCGCCTGGTAGTCCCAGCTCTTGCCGAAAATCGCCACCGCCGGCGTGCCCGCCTTGAGCAGGGAAGCGAGATTGGCGTCTTCCGAGACGCGGATGCCGACCTTGCGCGTGGCGCCGAAGGCGATGATGCGCGCATTTTTCAGATTCAGTCCGCCGGCGCGCGCGAAGAACGCGAGATCCTTCGGATTCGAACCGGGATTGCCGGCTTCGATCCAGTCGACGCCGAGCGCGTCGAGACGCTCGACGATCTTGAGCTTGTCCTCGACCGAATAGGAAATGCCCTGCGCCTGCGCGCCGTCGCGCAGGGTGGAATCGTAAATGGATATTCGCGTAGCCATGTAAAATCGGGACGGCACCTCAATGCACCGAAGAGCCGGATTCTAAAGCCGCCGCGGCGGTCACGCCATGACACCCAGCGCCATCGATTACGGAAACCTCCCCGTCCAGGCCGACATCGTCTCCGGCATCGTCGAACTCGACCCCGATTCGACCACCTGTTTCCGCGAGCTTGACCGTTTCGTCCGCTCGGACCAGGGCGTGGCGATGCTGGTTTTGCGCGTCGCGAACTCCGCGTTCTACAACCGTGGCCGCCCGATTGCCAGCGTTCCCGTCGCCATCAATGTGCTCGGCTTCAACGTGGTGCGCTCGCTGGCGCTGCTGGCCTTCAGCCGCGCCCTGTTTACCCGGGCACGCGATCCGATTTTCCGCCTGCACCTGTGGGATCACTCGCTGCTTGCGAGTCTCGCCGGCCGCGACATCTGCACCACCCTCGGTGCCGAACGTCAGCGCGATGAAGCCTTCGTCGCCGGACTGTTGCACGACATCGGCGCGGTGTTGATGTTCGCCCTCGATCCGGCCCGCTACCGCGCGGCCCTCGATCTGATTCTCGCGCAGGGAGTGGCTTGCGCCGCCGCCGAAAGGCAGTGTTTCGGCTTCGACCGCTTTGCCGTCGGCCGTGAAGCGGTGACCCGCTGGAAACTGCCCGGGCGCTTCATCGATTTCATGGGTGTCGACCCGGCCGACCGGGGCGAAACGGCCGACGATCCGGTTCGGCGCAGCCTGTCGATCGCCAATTGTCTGGCCGAAACCGCTGGCATCGGCGCGGCACCCGCCCGGGACGAGGCGGCACGCGCCTCCGTCGTGACGGCCTGTGCTGGCGATGCGACAGGCCTGTGCTCCGGCTGGCTGGTTCCCGACTATCTCGAGCAGTTCAAGGAAAATGACGTCTTCAAGCTGTGCGCCGCTTCCTGAAGACGCATCGATCACCCTGCACGCGCTCGATCACTGTGCCTGGACAGCGCTGAAGGACCGCCTCTCTGCCACCTGTGCCGCCCATGGCGACGCGGTCCGCAGCGCGCCCCTGCAGCGACTCATCCATGACCTGCTCGATGCGGCCCTCAACCAGCTTCATCTCGCTGTCTTTCGCGACGTCCTGGTCAGCGAGATGGGCCTGCCGCTGGACGGCGACGATGCCGCCATCGATTCCCTCTACCGTGCCGAGCTTGCCCAGCATGGTCTCGCCAACATCGTTGCCGCCTGCCAGGCCCGGAGCCTGCACGCCAGCACGGATTTTCCGGCCGGCGGGCCCGTGTGGGTCGCCTTGTCGCTTCCCTGCCGCCTCCTGCGACTCCCGCCACCCTACGATGACCATGCGCTCGCCGCGCTCGGCTGCACGCTCTCGATCCAGACTGCCGGCGACCGCACGCGGGTGCTCATCTGCACCAGCCGCAAGGCGTCCGCGCAGCTGGCAACCCCCTTGCGCCAACTCGCCACGGAAGAAATCCAGAGCAGCACGGCGGCCATCGCCAGCGCACTTGGCTATGGCCGGGCGGACTTTTCGGCGGCAGGGGAGCTCCTCGCCTACTCCCGCAACCTGTTCACCCGCCTGAGCCTGCCGGATGCGGCTGCATTTGCAGCCGCCCTACCCGCCGCATTTTTCGAAGACACGATCTGGAATCCGGCCTTTGCCTCCGAAGGACGCTTCGAAAACTATCGGCTGCGGCTGGCGGACGCGGATTCCATCTGTTCGTTTCTGTACAACGTGAGCGGCTATCGCGACAGCGGCGGTGTCATCCGCACGCTCTGGCAGGTGGTTTCCCAGACGGACGGCGGGGCACCCCTCGCCCAGGGTGCCATTCTGGTCGAGGCCCGCATCAGCAACATCACACGCCACTATGTCCCGCAACTGGTCGAGCACAAGGCCCGCGAGGCCGTCGCACTCGGCAAGAACGTGCTGGACGACGAGGAACGGCGTTGGTGCACTATTATCAATCGCTAATATACGATATGCTTAGTTTCG
>CAZGOH010000055.1:0-14351 GCA_964527195.1 uncultured Methyloversatilis sp. | reverse complement strand
CCCCGGCCCGCGCCAAGGGCCGCCCCGCCCCGCCACACCTCGACGATAACGCGGACGAGTGGGCGGAATTTTGAGCGTTCCATCCAGCGTCGGTGCCGGCAGGACGGCGCCCCGCCAGTCCACGGACAGACCCGCGGGCGGCGGGGATTCCCTGCTGCCCAACCGCGAGTTCCATTTCACCGAGACGAACTTCGAGCGCGTGCGCGAGCTGATCTACAAGCACGCCGGCATCTCGCTCGCGCCGATCAAGAAGGACATGGTCTACTCACGGCTGGCGCGCCGCCTGCGCGCGCTCGGCATGGAGAGTTTCGATCACTACCTGGCCTACCTCGAAGAGGGCACGCACGAAAACGAATGGGAAACCTTCGTCAATTCGCTGACGACGAATCTCACTTCTTTCTTCCGCGAGGCCCACCACTTCGACCTCCTCAAGAAACAGTTGCGCGCGCTTGCGCACCGGCCGATCAGGATCTGGTGCTCGGCCGCCTCCACCGGCGAGGAGCCCTACACGCTGGCGATCACCTGCTGCGAGGCCTTCGACAGCCTCACCCCGCCGGTGGAAATCCTCGCCAGCGACATCGACACCAGCGTGCTGAAAACCGCGGAGCGCGGCGTCTATCCGATCGAGCGCGTCGAGCGCCTGCCGGTCGAACGTCTGCGCAGGTTTTTCATGAAGGGCACGGGCAAGCAGGAAGGCTACGTGCGCGTGCGTCCCGAGTTGCAGCGGCTGATCTCCTACACGCGCGTCAATCTGCTCGACGCCAGCTGGCCGAACGTGAACGCCAAGGGGCCGTTCGACGCCATGTTCTGCCGCAACGTGATGATCTATTTCGACAAGCCCACGCAGTACCAGATCCTGCGCAAGTTCGTGCCCCTGCTACAGATCGACGGCCTGCTGTACGCCGGGCATTCCGAGAGCTTCCTGCACGCCGCGGACCTGTTCCGCACGCTCGGGCGCACCGTGTACGAGCGTGCCGACTGCAAGATCAAGCGCGAAAGGTTCGGCGCATGAGTCCGGAGCTCGGTTATGTCGAGCATCTGGCCGGCAACCGTTATTTCGACCGCAAGTTCGAGCTCGAGGCGGTGAAGGTGCTGCCCGGGGAGTATTTTGTCACCGCTTCCAACGTGCTGATGGTGACCGTGCTCGGCTCCTGCGTCTCGGCCTGCATCCGCGACCGCGACAAGGGCATCGGCGGCATGAACCATTTCATGCTCGCCGACGCCGGCGACGCCGGGACAGTTTCCTCGTCGGCGCGCTATGGCACCTACGCGATGGAAATTCTCATCAACCACCTGCTCAAGCTTGGCGCGCGACGGGATCGTCTCGAGGCCAAGGTGTTCGGCGGCGGGCGCGTCATGGCGTCGCTCACCAGCTCCCAGGTCGGCGACCGCAACGCGAAGTTCGTGCACCAGTTTCTCAAGACCGAAGGTATCGGCATCGTCGCCGAGGATCTGCTCGACGTTCATCCCCGCAAGGTGTATTTTTTTCCGGAGAACGGGCGCGTGCTGGTCAAGCGGCTGGTGCGCCTGCACAACGACACGCTCATCCGTCGCGAGAAAGAATATGCGGCCCGCCTCAGCGAGGCACCGGTCGCCGGCGACGTCGAACTGTTTTGAAGGGACGGCAATTGACTATCAAGGTTCTCATCGTCGACGATTCCGCGCTGATGCGCGCCCTGCTGACCGAAATCATCGGCGACGCGCCGGATCTGGAGGTCGTCGGCAGCGCGCCCGACCCCATCGCCGCGCGCGAGATGATCAAGACGCTCAACCCCGACGTGCTGACGCTCGACGTCGAGATGCCGAAGATGGACGGCCTCGAGTTTCTCGGCCGGCTGATGAAGCTGCGGCCGATGCCGGTGGTGATGATTTCCTCGCTGACCGCCAAGGGCTCCGAGGTGACGCTACAGGCGCTCGAGCTCGGCGCCGTCGATTTCGTCGCCAAGCCGCGCGCCGAGAACATCTCGGCTCTGCAAGGCTACGCGGAGGAGATCCGCGACAAGATCCGCGCGGCGAAAGACGCTCACTTGCGCCGCCCTCCGGCGGCGGGCGCTCCCGTGCCGCCGCGCGAGGCGCCGTTGCCCGGCGTATCCAGCCAGGCGCTGAGCGGCCGGCTGATCGCCATCGGCGCCTCGACCGGCGGCACCGAGGCGATCAAGGAAGTGTTGACGCGCCTGCCGGCCGAACTGCCCGGCATCGTCATGGTGCAGCACATGCCGGAAACCTTCACGCCCTCGTTCGCGCGCCGTCTCGACGGCCTCTGCGCCCTGCGCGTCATCGAGGCCCAGGGGGGCGAGCGCATCCAGCCCGGCCACGCCTATCTGGCGCCCGGCCATTCGCACATGACGGTCAGGCGTTCCGGCAGCGGCTGGGTGACCGAACTCAACCAGGATGCTCCCGTGAACCGCCATCGGCCGGCTGTCGATGTGCTGTTCCACTCGGTCGCCCGCGAGGTCGGCAAGCACGCGGTCGGGGTGATCCTGACCGGTATGGGCAAGGACGGCGCCCAGGGCATGCTGGCCATGCGTCAGGCCGGGGCGTGGAACATCGGCCAGGACCAGGAAAGTTGTGTGGTCTATGGCATGCCGCGCGAGGCGGCGCAGGTCGGCGCGGTCGATGAGGTGGTGACGCTCAACAAGGTGGCGCCGCGCATCCTGGCGCGTCTGAGGTGAATCGCGAAAGTCGGCTCCGGCGTCACGGCGGCCGCGTTATACTCGGGTCGCGATTCGGAGCGAATGGCCGGTGCCGGCGCCCCGCCGGGCCGGGAAGATGAAGGGAGCATCGATGCAAGCACAGCTGACCAACCGGGATGGCAACACCGTGATCGTCCTGCAGGGACGTTTCGATTTCAACGCGCACCGCGAATTTCGCGAGGTCGTCGAGCGCGCGGTGCAGGAAAAGGCCGGCAACATTCATGTCGACCTCAACGCGGTCGACTACCTCGACAGCTCGGCGTTGGGCATGTTGCTGATGCTGCGCGACAAGGCGAAGTCGGCGGGCAAGGATGTCGCCCTCGCCGGCGCGCGTGGCGCCGTCAAACAGGTGATCGACATCGCCAACTTCGGCAAGCTGTTTCCGTTGATCTGATCCGGCGCGGAGACCGGAGACGTCCGGGCGCGAAACCGCGTCCGGGCTGGCAGACGAAAGGAGGGGGCCCGTATGAAGAGTGTTTCGACCGAGGCACGGCTGATTCATGGTTTCGCCGGCCTGCTCGTTGGTGCCGCGGGGCTGGGCGGCGTGTATCTGGCGGGTGGGGAGCCGGGCTGGCCGGTCGTGGCGCTGTACGCCGGGATCGGCATCGGGGTTGCCGTCATCCCCGGCCTGTTCGCTGCCGCGCATCTCGGCAGGCCGCTCGAGAGCCTGCGCCAGAGCATCGCCGCCACCCGCAACGACGGCGACCTGACGCGTTCCGTCGATGTTTCGTCCGGCAGTCCCATCGCGACCACGGCCGCCGCGTACAACGACCTGCTTTCTTCCTTCCATGACATCACGACACGCGTCGTCTTCGATTCGACGCAAGTGTCGGCGATGGCCGCCAAGCTGATCCGCGAGGCGGAAAATACCGCGCAGGGTTCGCGCGAGCAGAGCGCCGCCGCCGAGTCGGCCGCGGAGGCCACGGCGGAAATGGCCGGCGGCATCGCCGAGGTGGCCGCCAACGCGGGGGAATCCGCGCGCATTGCCCAGCAGGCGCGCGACCATTCCGCCCGGGGGGCGCAGATCGCCGAGAAGGCATCGGCGGAGATCGAACGCATCGCCAATACCGTCGAGCAGTCCGCGCAGGTGGTGGCGACGCTGGGCGAGCGTTCCGCGGCGATTTCCGGCATCGCGAGCACCATTCGGGAAATCGCCGACCAGACCAACCTGCTGGCGCTCAACGCCGCCATCGAGGCGGCGCGCGCCGGCGAGCAGGGCCGCGGTTTCGCGGTGGTTGCCGACGAGGTGCGCAAGCTGGCCGAACGCACCAGTTCGGCGACCGGCGAAATCACCGCGATGATCACCGCGATCCAGACCGAGACGCAGCATGCCATCGGCACCATCCGCGAAGGTTCGCAGCAGGCGCGCAGCGGCGCCCAACTGGCACGCCAGGCGGCCGATGCCCTCAGCCTGATCAATGCGGGGGCGCGCGAAACCACCGAGCGTGTCGACCTGATTGCCCGGGCCGCCCAGGCCCAGGCGAGCCGTACCGGCGAGGTCGCCGAGCTGGTCACCAACATCATGGCGCTGGCCGACCGCAACAGCGAAGGCGCGGCCCTGACGCTCGAGGAGGCGCGCCAGCTCGATAACCTGGCGGTGAATCTCGAGGAGGTGGGCACCATCTTCAAGCTCGGTGCGCGCGGCGATACCGCGCTGGCACTCCATGATCGCATGCCGGGTGTCGTGCGTGAAGCGGCGGCGCAAGTCGGCAAGGTGCTCGAAGGCGTGCTTGATCGCGGCGAGCTGACGCTCGACGACCTGTTCGATCTCAAGCATGCCCCCATCGCCGGTACCGCGCCGCAAAAGTACCGCACGCGCTACGATGCGCTGTGCGACCGCATACTGCCGGCCATCCAGGAACCCGTGCTCGACGGCAACCCGGCCATCGCCTACGCCATCGCCTGCGACGCCAAGGGCTACGTGCCGACCCACAATCGTCGCTACACGCAGCCGCTCACTGGCGACCCGCAAAAGGACATGGTGGGCAACCGTACCAAACGCATCTTCTCCGATCCGGTCGGCAGGCGGTGCGGGGAGCACGAAGCCCCCTTCCTGCTGCAAACCTACCGACGCGATACCGGCGAGATCATGCACGACATCTCGGCCCCGGTGTTCGTCAAGGGCCGTCACTGGGGCGGCTTCCGCATCGGCTATCGCACTTAGCCGGCCGGCCGGAGCTTTTAGAGGGAAATCGCACTCATGTCACTGCGCCAGCGCCTGATTTTCGTCCTCGCCATCCTTGTCGCCGTCACGGTGGTCGCCAACGGTTTTTCCTTCCTGATGTACCTGCGCCTCGCCGAGGAGGCAGGACGGGCCGATCCCAAGTTGATCGCGCAGGCCGCCGGGGTGCGCAACTGGATGGTCGTCGTCATCGGCATCGCCTCGGTCGTCGGCCTGGCGGCCTTCGTGCAACTGGCGCGCCTGCTGCTCGCGCTGCTCGGTGGCGAACCGCAATACGCGGCGGACGTCGTCAAGCGGATTTCCGCGGGCGATCTGGGCGTGTCGATCGATCTCAAGCCGGGCGACCAGACCAGCCTGCTGGCGGCCATTGCCGCCATGCGCAACAACCTGCGCGACATGGCCGGCGCGCTTTCTGCCGCCTCGGGCAGGTTGCGGGCCGCCGCCGGCGATTTCGAGCGTCTCACCGGCGGCATGCAAGGGAGCGTGGCGGAACAGAGCGCTGCCGCGCAGGACACCGTCGGGGTGGTCGGGCGGCTGACAGCGTGCGTCGACGACATCGCCGCGCAAACGGCCGGGGTCGAACGGCTGGCCACCGCCAGCCTGGTCCGTACGCAGGAAGGCAACGAAAGCCTGTCGGCGATGATCGGCGAACTGAGCCTGGCCGAGAGTTCGGTTCGCGAAATGACCGACACCGCGCGTGAATTCATCAACAGTGCGACGGCGATCACCAACATGACGCGCGAAGTGCGCGACATCGCCGACCAAACCAACCTGCTGGCGCTGAATGCCGCCATCGAGGCGGCGCGCGCCGGGGAGCAGGGGCGGGGTTTCGCGGTGGTTGCCGACGAAGTGCGCAAGCTGGCCGAAAAGTCGGCGAAGACGGCTAGCGAGATCGATGGCGTGACCCGCAACCTCGAGTTGCAGGCCGGACGGGTGGAGGAGGTGCTCGACCGCGGGCTGAGCGCCCTGAGCACTTCCCAGGAGTATCTGGAGACGGTGGCCGTCACCCTCGGCGAAACCAACCAGACGGTGACCCAGACGACCGAAGGCATGGGCAACATCAACGCGGCGGTGAGTGCCCAGACGCAGGCCAGCGCCGAGATCGGCGCCAACATCGATCGCATCGTCGCCATGGCGACCGCTTGCAACGCCACGGCCAGGGATGTCGTCGATAGTGCGCGCAATCTGGAGTCGATCGCCGAGGAACTCGATGGCGCCGTGCGGCGTTTCAGGCTCTGAAATGACGAGGAATGGCGTAACATCCGACTCGCGCGCCGCGCAGCGGCACGCTGGAACCAACCCGTAGCGCCCGATAGGTGGCCACATGTCCGAACTGCTGAAAAACATCGATGCCAGAACCCGCCTGGCGGGAACCAACAAGCTGGAAATCCTGCTGTTTTCGCTTGGCACCGACATGCGTACCGGGCGGCAGGAAACCTTCGGCATCAACGTGTTCAAGGTGCGCGAGGTCATGCGCACGCCGACGATCACGGCCGCGCCGGACATGCCGAATGCCGTCAAGGGCATGGTGTCCCTGCGCGGCATTCTCGTGCCGGTGGTCGATCTGGCGGACTTCATCGGCATGCAGACCGAAACGCCGCGCGACATCATGATCGTCACCGAGTACAACGGCCACACGCAGGGCTTCCTGGTCGAGTCGGTCGATACCATCCTGCGCCTCGACTGGTCGAAGATGCGCGTCCCGCCCGAGATGCTGACGGCGAACCTCGGCGGCCTGGTGACGGCGGTCACCGAACTGCAGGACGGCCGGCTGGTGATGATGCTCGACGTCGAGCGCATTCTCGCCGAAACCGCCCGGGTCGACGATGACATCCTCTTCAACGCCATCCAGCCGATCGGCAAGGAAGGGCTGACGATCGTCTATGCGGACGACTCCTCGGTGGCGCGCGGACAGATCGAGAAGACACTCAACGTGCTCGGCATTCGCGGCCTGGCGGCGATGAACGGGCGCCAGGCCTGGGATGAATTGCAGAAGATCGCCGGTTATGCCGAGACGAGCGGCAAGACGGTCCGGGATTTCGTTCAGCTCGTGCTGACCGACGTCGAGATGCCCGAAATGGATGGCTACATCCTCACCAAGAACATCAAGTCCGACCCGCGTTTCGCCGGCGTGCCGGTGATCATGCATTCGTCGCTGTCGTCGATGTCGAACCAGCAGCTCGGCCGTTCCGTCGGGGTCGACGAGTATGTGCCCAAGTTCGAGCCGCAGCGGCTTGCCGAGACCTTGAGCCGCCTGCTGCTTCAGGGCGAACAGGCGGCGGCCTGAGGAGATCCCTTCGATGAGCAACTTCGCTTCCCTGATGACCGGACAGCAAGGGCCCGTGTCCCTGATGGACAACGTCGACGCCCGCACCAAGCTGGCCGGCTCCAACCGCATGGAAATCCTGCTGTTCTCGCTGGGTACTCATGAAACGTTCGGCATCAACGTTTTCAAGGTGCGCGAGGTGAGCAGGACGCCCTCCATCACCAAATCGCCGAACATGCCCGATGGCGTCGAAGGCCTCATCAGCCTGCGCGGCAACGTGATTCCCGTGGTCTCGCTGGCGCGCGTCATGCATCTGGCCGACGCGCCGCAGGCGCGCGGCGGCTCGATGATGGTCACCGAGTACAGCAAGCGCACCCTGGGCTTCCTCGTGCATGATGTCGACCGGATCATCCGCGTCGAGTGGGACCGCGTGCGCGCGCCCGAGTCGGTGACCGGCAGCAGCGGCCACTCCTACATCACCGCCATCACCGAGCTCGACAGTGGCCGTCTGGTCTCGATCGTCGATGTCGAGCAGATCATGGCCAACACCTTCGGCGAATCGGTTGTCGGCCAGATCGACCGCATCGGCCAGGAGGACGAGTTCAACCTGTTTTTCGTCGACGACTCCGCCGTCGCGCGCAAGAAGATCATCGAGGTGCTCGAGAAAATGGGTGTCAGGCACAAGCACGCCCAGAACGGCATGGAGGCATGGACGCGCCTGCAGGGCATGGCCGCGCACTCGCAGCAGACCGGCCGGCCATTGCGCGACGAGGTGAATGTCATCCTCGTCGATGCCGAAATGCCGGAAATGGACGGCTACGTGCTCACCAAGAACGTCAAGTCCGACAAGCGCTTCGACGGCATCCCGGTGGTCATGCACTCCTCGCTGTCCTCGGAGGCGAACCGCTCGATGGGCAAGAGCGTCGGCGTCGACGCCTACGTCGCCAAGTTTGACGCCGAGGCCCTTGCCGACACGTTGCGCCCCCTGCTGCTCAAGTCGCAGCGCGATTGACCCGTAACCGTATCATCAGGATTCACCCGGAGAACGTTTCATGCCAGCCGATCCCGCCAAAATCAGATTCCTCGTCGTCGACGATTTTTCGACGATGCGCCGCATCGTCCGCAACCTGCTCAAGGAACTCGGGTTCACGAACGTCGATGAGGCCGAGGATGGCGCCGTGGCCTGGCAGAAGTTGCAGGGCGGCAGCTTCGATTTCGTCGTCACCGACTGGAACATGCCGAACATGGACGGCCTCACCCTGCTGCAGACCATCCGCGGCGACGCCAACTTCAAGGCCCTGCCCGTGCTCATGATCACCGCCGAGGCGAAGAAGGAAAACATCATCGCCGCCGCGCAGGCCGGCGCTTCCGGCTACATCGTCAAGCCGTTCACGGCGGCGACCCTCAACGAAAAGCTCACCAAGATTTTCGAAAAACTCGGCTGGTAGGCACATGGTCAAACCCATCAAGTTCGACGAATCGGGCGATTCCCAGGATCTGCAAGCCCTCTTCGACAGCATCGCGGCCGGCAGCGCGCCGACGCCCCCCGTTTCCGAACCGGATCCGTCCGGCGATTCCGATGATCTGCAGGCCCTGTTCGACAGCGTTTCCGAACAGGTGGCCGAGTCCGCCACGGCGGGCGAGCCCGTCGGATGCGCCGCCGCAAGCGACGAAACAGCCGGTGCGAACGTGCAGGAGGCGGTTTACAACCGGCTCGGCCACCTTGCCCGCAAGCTGCACGATTCGTTGCGCGAACTGGGTTACGACAAGGCGCTGGAGGAAACCGCGCGGCAGATCCCCGATGCCCGGGACCGCTTGCAGTACGTCGCGCGCATGACCGAGCAGGCGGCCTCCAAGGTGCTCAATGCCTGCGACATCGCCCGGCCCGCGCAGGACGATCTCGCAGCGCGCGTCAATGCGCTCGGCGGGCGCTGGGACAGGATGTTCGCCAACCAGCTTTCGGTCGATGAGTTCAAGCAGCTGGCGGCCGACACGCGTGGCTTTTTCGTCGCCGCGCCGGTGCAGATCGACGCGGTCAATGCCCAGATCAACGAGATCATGCTGGCCCAGGATTTTCAGGATCTCACCGGCCAGGTGATCAAGAAGCTCGTCGAGACGGTGCAGACTATCGAGGGCCAGCTCCTGCAGGTGCTGATCGAGGTGATGCCCGAGGAGAAAAAGGCTGCCGCGCCGGAAGGCCTGATGAACGGGCCGGTGATCAACGCCGAGGGGCGCGGCGACGTATTGACGAGCCAGGCGCAGGTGGACGACCTGCTCGAAAGCCTTGGCTTCTAGGAGAGCACGATGAGCGATTTTGCTGGCATGGAAGACCTCCTGCAGGATTTTCTGATCGAAGCCACCGATCTTCTGTCCGGGGTCGACAACAAGCTGGTCGATCTGGAGAAGAACCCGCAAGATCACGGCCTCCTCAATGACGTCTTTCGCGGTTTTCACACCATCAAGGGCGGTGCCGGCTTTCTCAACGCCACGGAACTGGTGACCCTGTGTCACCTTACCGAAAACCTGTTCGACAAGCTGCGAACCGGCGAACTGGTGCTGACCAAGGAAATCATGGACAGCATCATGGCAGCCACGGGCACCGTCCGCGACATGTTTGGCAGCCTCGAAAGCGGCATGCAGCCTTCCGCCGCCGATCCCGCCCTGATCGCCAGCCTCAAGGCCGCGATTGCCGGTCAGTCGGTCGCTGCCACGGCGCCGGCCGTTCCGAAGCCCGTGCCTGCGGCGGCATCCGCCGCCGGGCCCGCCGGCGTACCCGCCAGCGCTCCGGATTGGGATGCCCTGTACGGGGCGGTGGCCGGCACGCCCGCCGCGCCCGCCCCTGCGGCTCTCGCGCCGGTCGCACTGCCGCCGTCTCCCGAGCAGATCATCCAGCACGCAGTGGGGCGGCGTACTACCGACAAGCCCGGCTATCAGGGGCCACCCGGCGGACGTCGACCTGACGAAAAAACCCGGGACAACTCGATCCGTGTCGATACTTCCCGCCTCGATCAGGTGCTCAACCTTTCCGGCGAGATCGGGCTGACCAAGAACCGCCTGAACGCGCTGCGCAGCGACATTCTCAACGGCCGCAGCGACACCGACACCCTGCATGCCCTCGATCAGGCCGTGAGCCAGCTCGACCTGCTCGTCTCCGACCTGCAGAACGCGGTGATGAAGACGCGCATGCAGCCGATCGGTCGGCTGTTCCAGAAATACCCGCGCATCGCGCGCGACCTGGCCAGGAACCTCGGCAAGGATGTCGAGCTGTTGCTGGTCGGCGAGGAAACCGAGATCGACAAGACGATGATCGAGGATCTCTCCGACCCGATCATCCACCTCATTCGCAATGCGGTGGACCATGGCGTCGAAAGCCCCGAGGTGCGTCGCGCCAACGGCAAGCCGGAAAAATCCCAGGTGCGTCTCGAAGCGCGCCAGGAGGGCGATCACATCGTGCTGATCGTCGCCGACGACGGCCACGGCATGAACGCCGAGAAGCTGCGCGCCAAGGCGCTGGCGAAAGGCCTCATCAGCGACGAGGAAGCCAACACCATGGATGAGCGCCAGAGCCTCAACCTGGTGTTCCTGCCCGGCTTCTCCACCAAGGACGTCGCCTCCGACGTTTCCGGCCGCGGCGTCGGCA
Organism: uncultured Methyloversatilis sp.; assembly: GCA_964527195.1. Taxonomy (GTDB): domain Bacteria; phylum Pseudomonadota; class Gammaproteobacteria; order Burkholderiales; family Rhodocyclaceae; genus Sulfuricystis. The sequence continues at coordinate 3,570 of CAZGOH010000055.1, read as the reverse complement.
TGGATGTCGTCAAGACCAACATCCAGAAGCTGAATGGCAGCATCGAGATCAAGTCCACGGTCGGCAAGGGTACCTCCTTCGTCATTTCGTTGCCCCTGACGCTGGCGATCCTGCCGGTGCTGCTCGTTCAACTCGGCGAACAGCCGTTTGCCGTGCCGCTGTCGATGGTGCGCGAGATCCTGCCCATCGATGTCGGTCTCGTCCAGGAAGTGGGCGGGCGCGCCACCATGGTGGTGCGCGGCGAAGTGATGCCGATCTACCCGATCGCCCATCTGCTCGGCTGGGCGCCCGAGCGAATTCCCGAATACGGCGTGCTGATGCAGACCGCCGAACACGCCTTCATCCTCGCCATCGACGGCTTCATGGGGCGCGAGGACGCGGTGATCAAGTCGCTGGAAGACTTTCGTCCCAAGGGCATCGCCGGCGTCACCACGCTTTCCAATGGCCAGATCGTGCTGATCCTCGATATGAAGGAACTGCTCGCCGAAATGGGCGAACAGCGCGGCGTGCCGCGTTCCGCCTTCATCGGCGCAGCGCAGGCGGCGGCCTAGCCGCCGTCCCGCCGGGGCCGACTTTGCCGGCGAGTCGGAAGCGAGCGTGAACGGTGGCGTGATGCGCTTCCTGTGTCGCCTGGCCGTGGCGGTGGCGGCCGGTGCGTCGATCTGGCCGGCAACGGCTTCTGGGCAGTGTTCTGTCCATCGCGGCAAGGTCGTGTTCAACGAGGTGAATTCGCCTACCTCCGGCGCGTCATCCTTCCTGGAACTGAAAGTGATCGACCACACCGTGCTGGCGGCGACCGGCAATCTCGCCGGCTGGAAAATCGGCGTGTGGCGGACTGTCGAGACGAAAGTGAGGGGCAGCAGTGTCTATACGACGACGAGTTCGGTGACCGACCTGGGCGCCATCTACGCTTCGGCCGCGAACGTCTGCGGTGTGGCTTCCGTCTGGCTGGTCGTTCCCGACAATCTTCTTGCTGGCGTCATACGCGGGCTGAACGACAATCAGGCCACGGTCGTCAATCTGAACCTCGTTCTTTACGAAGAAAGCGCCGGGTCGAGACGCATCGTCGATGTCCTCCGGCTGGCACCGGCGGCGACGAGTCCGCGCACGATCTACAGCGGCCATGCGGCTTGCGCGACCATCGAGACCGGCCTGCCGGCGAGTACGGGCGCGCCTTCGCATTACGATGCGATCAAATCCACGTCCGGCACCAGCCAGAAGAACTGGTTTCGCAATCCCGATGGCACGGGCACCTGGAATGGCACCGAGACGGCCAACGACCGCAACACCTCGTGCGCTTCGAACAGCGGCGCATCTCCTCCTTCTGCCTTCGCCGCCTATGAGGCCTGGGTCGGGGATGGCGCTGCGGCGGTGGAGGCGAACCGGACGATCCGCACGCGCGTGGCGTCTGCGAGCGGCAACCTGTGCACCAGCGGCGGTGCCTGCGCCCTGACGGTGGCCAGTTTCGGCGCTGCCGGTATCGACACTTCTTACAGCGGAACCGTCACCGCCGCGCTCGAGCATTGCGCCAACGTCGTGAGAGTTGGCGAAACGGTTGGTTGCGGCGGCTCGTGGAGCGCGATTGGCGGCGCCACGCGGGAAGTCAACCTGACTTCCGGAAAAGGCAGCGTCGTCTTCGGTGCGGTCGCCCATGCCTTCGAGATGGTGCGCGTCAGGATTTCCTCCGCCACCGTTCCCGGCGGCCCATGGGTGCCGACGGCGACGACGAGCCATTTCGCCATTCGTCCGGCGGCGCTGACGCTTGCGGCCAGCGGCCCGAATGGATCGCTCCTCACCTCGGCCAACACCCACAAGGCAGGGCAAGCCTTCACCCTGAGTGCGGCCAGCGGTTTCAGCAGCTATCCGGGAACGGCCCCGGGGCCGGTGGTCGCCCAAATCGCGACGAGCGTGCCGGCGCCGGCGCTTGGCGGCGTGACTGGCGAATTGGTCATCGGGGCGTGGACCGCCAGCGGCGGAACCGTCACGAGCACGACCGCGACCTATTCCGAGGCGGGCACCTTCGCCCTGACCCTGGAAGACAGGGCGTACGCGAATATCGATGCCATCGACAGCAGCGCGGCGGAGCGGCATTTTTCCGGAAGTGCGAGCCTGGGTCGCTTCATCCCCGACCATTTCGTCGTTACCGCGCCGACCCTGGAAGAGGCCTGTGCCAGCGGCGCGACGCCCTTCACTTATTTCGGCCAGGACGCTTTCGTCACCCGCTTCACGCTGACGGCACGCAATGCCTTCAACGCACCGACCCTGAACTATGTCGGCAACGGCAGCGCGCCGGCCAGCATCGCCCGGCTGCCGCTCACCACCTGGGGGACCGCGCCGGCTTCGGCGGCCGCCCCCGGCTTCGGTTTCGCGGTATCCGCCTGGTCGCCGGCACAACCGGCGGGGGCGGCCCTGGCCGCCGGAGCCGTCGCGCCGACGGCGAGCGACGGCAACACCTGGGTGGCCGGCACGACCACGGTGACGGCGCGCCACCGGGTGACGGCGCCGTCCGGCCCCGGCGCGCCGACGCGTGCGACCGTGACGGTGCTGCCTGTCGATGCCGACGGCGTGACCCTGGCCGCGCCGGCCATGCTGGGAACGATGCTGCAACGCTTTGGCCGCCTGCGCCTGACCAACGTATTCGGGCCGGCGACCGGTTCGCTCGCCATGCCCGTCCAGGCGCATTACTGGGGCAATGGTTCGTGGATTCTCAACAGCGACGACAATTGCACGTCCATCGCGGCGAACAGCGTGTTCCTCGTCGGCGACGTGGCCGCGACGACGACCGCCTCCGCCATCACCCTCGCCGCTGGCCGGGGCACGCTGACGCTGACGAAAAGCAGTGCGGTTACCGGCAGCGTCGATGTCGCCATCAACCTCGGTACGTCCGGCCCGGACCAGTCCTGCCTCGCCACGCACGGCGGCACGCCGGCGCAACGCCCCTGGCTGCGTTCGCGCAACGGCAGCTGTGCGACCACCCATGATCGCGATCCGTCGGCGCGCGCCACCTTCGGCATCCACGCGCCGGAAACCCACCGGACCATCCACGTCCGATGAGGCGGCGGCGCGGCTTCACGCTGACGGAGCTCGTGGCGGTGATCGTCATCCTCGGCATTCTCGCCGTGGTGGCGCTGCCGCGCATGGATACCGCAGGCTATCGCGCCACCGAATTCCATGATCGTGTCGTTTCGGCATTGCGCCACGCCCAGAAGACGGCGGTCAGCCGCAATCGCGGGGTGTGCGTGCGCTTCACGAACGACAGCGTGGCGCTGACGATCGACCACGACAATTCCGGTTCCTGCGCTCAGGCACTGAATCTGCCGGGTGCGCAGACCAACGTCGTGACCGGGCAGGGCGTGGGCTTCGTTTCCGGGCATGTCGATTTCGCGTTTCGCGCCGATGGCACGGGCGAGGATCGGCGCATCGCCATCGCCGACCAACCGGACATCGCGGTCTGGGGGAAGACGGGTCATGTGCGGTAAGGCAGGCAGGCGCGCGTCCGGATTCACCCTGGTCGAAATGATCGTCGCCATCGTCATCATCTCGGTCGGCCTGGCCGGGGTGCTGCTCGCC
>CAZGOH010000054.1:0-15097 GCA_964527195.1 uncultured Methyloversatilis sp. | reverse complement strand
GGCGGTTCACGAAGTTGAACAGGTAGTTCGACCAGCACCACTCGGCGTTCCACCAGGCCATCAGCGCCAATGCCGGCACGCAAGCAGCGTAGGCGATGAACAACCCGAGCCAGGCGCCGCGCCGCTTTTCTTGAACGTTGCGCAGCAACACGTCGATGAGATAGGCGAAGCCGAGCAGCGCGACGAAATACTTCGACAGCACCGCACCGGCGAGCAGCAGGCCGGCGACGAGGTACCACTTCCAGTCGTCGTCGCGCGCGGCGCGCAGCCAGGCCAGCCCGGACAGCACCGCGAAGAACACCAGCGCGGTATCGGTGGTGACGAAGACGTTCCAGACATTGACGGGCGCGAGCAGCACCAGCAGCGCGATCCAGTCGCGCCGCGCGGCCTGTTCCGGCCACAGCCGGGGCCACGCCCAGCGCACCGCCAGCGCCAGCAGGGCCGGCTGCACGACCTGCGGCAGGCGCAGCCACCATTCGGCCTCCGAGACGGCGATCAGCGCCGCCAGCCACCAGCCGATCATCGGCGGATGGTCGTAGAACCCCCAGTCGGGAAACTTGCCCCACCAGTAGAAATAGGCCTCGTCCCCGGTCATGGGGAAAACCGCCGCCAGCCAGAGGCGGAAAGCGAGCGTCAGCCCGAGCGCGGCGAAGAAGATGCGTTGCGCGGAGAGCGGCACGCGCGGGCGGGACTCAGCGTTCGGTCAGCGCGATGCGGCGACGGCGCACGGCATCGGCCAGCTGATCGAGCACGGCGACCGTATCCTCCCAGCCGATGCAGGCATCGGTGATCGACACGCCATGATCGAGCGCGATGCCCGGGCGCAGATCCTGGCGGCCTTCCTTGAGATGCGACTCGATCATCACGCCGAAAATGCGATCCTCGCCGGCCGCGAGTTGCCCGGCGACATCGCCTGCCACCTCCATCTGGCGCTTGTAGTCCTTGCGGCTGTTGCCGTGCGAGAAATCGACCATCACCCGTGCCGCCAGGCCCGACTTTCCGAGCTCGATGCAGGCGGCGTCGATGCTCGCCGCGTCGTAGTTCGGCTGCTTGCCGCCGCGCAGGATGACGTGGCAATCCTCGTTGCCGTTGGTCGACACGATGGCCGAATGACCAGCCTTGGTCACCGACAGGAAATGGTGCGGCGACTGCGCCGCGCGAATCGCATCGACGGCGATGCGGATGTTGCCGTCGGTGCCGTTCTTGAAGCCGACCGGGCAGGACAGCCCGGAAGCCAGTTCGCGATGCACCTGCGACTCGGTGGTGCGCGCGCCGATGGCGCCCCAACTGATCAGGTCCGCGGTGTATTGCGGCGTGATGGTGTCGAGGAATTCCGTCGCGCAGGGCAGGTCCATTTCGTTGAGTTCCCACAGCAGGCGACGCGCCAGGCGCAGGCCTTCGTTGATGCGGAAACTGCCGTCCAGGCGCGGATCGTTGATCAGACCCTTCCAGCCCACCGTGGTGCGCGGCTTCTCGAAATACACGCGCATCAGGATCAAGAGGTCGGCGCCATGGCGCTCGCGCTCGGCCTTGAGCCGCCGCGCGTATTCCATCGCCATGTCGAAATCGTGGATGGAACAGGGGCCGACGACGACGAGCAGCCGGTCGTCGGCGCCATGCAGAATGCGATGGATCGCGGCACGCGCTTCGTAAGTCGTCGTCGCGGCCGGTTCGGTGGCGGGAAACTCGCGCAGCACATGGCCGGGCGGAGTCAGTTCCTTGATCTCGCGGATGCGTACGTCGTCGACGATATGTTTCATGGTGCGGCTGGCCGGATGCGGAAAAGGCGGCGATTCTATCGCAGCGCAACAGGACGGGCCCGCGTCACCCCGGTTTTTCCGGCGGCGTGATCGGCAAGGAAGCCTATACCGGCCGGCCAGTGACACCCTTCTTCGTCATCCGCCCCCCCCGGCACGCTCCATTGCTCGCACGCGCAGGGCATCGCCCCTGACGACCATGTCGTCCGCCTCGACCCGGCGAAAGTCGGCGCTGGCGCGACGGTGATGCTGGCGGGGCTGGACAAGTTCACCGGCACCAACACGATGAACCCATCATTTCCGTTGTTGCATATTTCCAGATGGCGTATGAGAATGGCACCCGGCAAGGTTGCCGGACGCCAGAAATACGAAAGGCATCTCCATAATTTGGGGCATTCCGGTACGGGAGAGGAAAATGGCACAACAGGAATTGCTTGCACAATCGAGCCGCGTTGCACTCGCCGGCATGCTGCACGATCTGGGCAAGTTCCATGAACGAACAGGACAACCGCCATCTGGCGACCGTGCCGCATTGGAAACCCTTTACCGCTATGGGCACGCAGCCCATACGGCCGGCGCCTGGGATGAGGTGGCAGCCTTTGCGCCCGATCTGCTGAAAGGCGACATTGCCCCCTTTGCCAGTCGCAGCGCGGGCGAGAACATCACCGACAGCCTGGTCAATGCTGCCGCCGCACATCACCACCCGGACACCTTCCTGCAATGGATCGTCGCCACCGCCGACCGTGCGGCCTCCGGCTTCGAGCGGCAAAAGTTCGATGCCTACAACGCCGACTGCGACGGTGAGACCTTCACGCGCAAGAACCGCTTCCAGGCACGCCTCGTCACCTTGTTCGAGCAACTGGCGCCCCAGCGCGATCTCGCTCATGCCTACCCGCTGGAGGCATTGTCGCCCACATCGCTGTTCCCCCAGTCGCGTGGCGCCGTCGAACCACCGGACGACGCGAAGGCCCAGGCCGAATACGCCGCACTGTGGCAGCAATTCCTCGCTGCGCTGGAAACCATCCCGAAATCGCATCGCCATAACTGGCCATTGTGGCTCGACCATTTCGATTCCGCCTGGCTTGCCTTCACCCATGCCATTCCCTCGGCCACCAATCACGGCGTCGTGCCCGACGTTTCTCTCTACGACCATAGCAAGGCCGTCGCCGCACTGGCGGTGGCGCTCTGGCGCTGGCATCACGAAAACGGGAAAGTCGGCGCGGGCGAGACGGCGCGACTGGCCGATCCCGAGCGGCCCGACTGGGACGAACAAAAGCTGCTGCTCATCCAGGGCGATTTTTTCGGCATCCAGGACTTTATCTTCGCCAATGGCGGCCAGACGCAAAAGCACGCCCACAAGCTCCTGCGCGGGCGCAGCTTTCAGGTCTCGCTGCTGGCCGAACTGGCCGCACTCAAACTGCTCGAAGCGCTCCAACTCCCCTCGACCAGCCAGATCATCAACGCCGCCGGCAAGTTCCTCATCGTCGCGCCCAACACCGAATCCGCGCGGAAGGCCGTGGCGCAATGCCGGCGCGACTTCGATGCCTGGTGCCTCGAACACACCTTTGGCGAGATCGGCGTCGGCATCGCCACCACCCCGGCCAGTTGCAACGACCTGACGACGAAGGACAATCGTTTCAAGGCCCTGGTCGACCGTCTGTTCGCCGAACTCGACATCGCCAAGCATCGGCGCTTCGATCTTTGCAACGCCGCGCCGACCGTGATGACCGGCGACTTTCCCCACGGCCCCTGCGGCTACCACGGCCGCTACCCCGCCGACCGGGCCGCTGAAGAAGGTGCAGGGGGCGAAGATGGCAAACCAGCCTCCTGCGCCCTGTCGCGCGACCAGATCGCCATCGGCGAAAGTCTCACCAAGCGCGCTCGGCTGCTGGTGTTGTGCGATGCGACGAGCTTCGGCAAACCGCTCGATCTTGACTACTTCGGCTACCGCATTGTCTTCGTCGCCGACGAAGAGACGTCGGGCAAGTATGGCGATCTCGCCCGCGACAGCACGCTGCTGCGCGCCTGGGACTTCGACCTGCCCGATGCCGACGGCACGGTGTTTAGCGGTTACTCACGCCGCTACGTCAACAGCTACGTGCCGCGCTGCGACGATGGCACGACGCTCAAGACCCTGGAAGACATCGCCGCCACCGGCACGGGCGAAAGGGCGCTGGTCACCCTCAAGGGCGACATCGACAACCTCGGCGCACTGTTCCAAAGCGGGCTGGAGACACCCACCTTCGCCCGCTGGGCGGCGCTGTCGCGCCAGGTCAATGCCTTCTTTGCGCTCTGGCTGCCCTGGCACTGCGCGCAGCACGCGCCGGACACCTACACGGTATTTGCCGGCGGCGACGACTTCTTCCTGATCGGCCCGTGGGAACAGACCCTCGCCCTGGCCGGGCAGATGCGCGAGAAATTCCGCGCCTACGTCGCACGCGACGACATCAGTTTCTCGCTGGGCGCCGCCATGACGCACCCGAACACGCCCGCGCGACACCTGGCCGAAGCGGCGGAACGTGGGCTGGAGCAGGCCAAGTCGCATAAGGACAAAACCGGGAAGATCATCAAGAATGCCGGCAGCCTGTGGGGCATTACCGTCGACTGGACCGATTGGCTCGACCTCAGCGGGCGGCGGCGCGAAAATCTGGAGGGGCTGATCGACGGCCAGTCGACCGGCTTCCTCTACAGCCTGCTGCTGCTCGCCGACCAATCCGCCAGCACGCGACCGGAAGACTCCCTGTGGCGCTCGAAACTGCACTACCGTTGCGCGCGCCTCGTCAAGGACAAGGATCGGCGCCAGGCCCTCATCGCCGAAGTCGGCGATGCGATCAACCGTTACAAGAACGGCTACCGCATTCCCGTCTCGCTGCTGCTGTACCGGCAGCGGCAATAGACGGCAAGCTTGCCGCAACGCACACCGCATCACGAAGACATAGCATTCACCGCACTGGAGGACACACGATGCCGATGCCCAAACCCGATTTGAAAACCAGCCCGCCCAAACCATCGCTATTCGATACCGATGCCAAGAGCGCGGCCGACGAACTGAATGCCAAGGCCGTCGATGATCGCGGGCGCGATTCCGGCAAGAACAAGTCCACTCAAATCCGCCGCTTCTACGACGAACTGGTCGGCTGGCACGAGCGCATCGGCAACGATCCGGACAGGTTCAAGGAATGCGAAGCCTTCATCAAGATGCTCAACGCCAAGGCCGCCTACGCGCAGGGTCGCAATCTCGTGACCAGAGAGTTCGTCGACTGGATGCGCGACTGCGTGAAGCAAGTGGATGACCCGATCAGCCTCAAGCACTTCCGACTGCACTTCGAGGCCACGGTCGGCTTTCTCAAAGAACTGCGCCCCAAGTGAAGGACACCATCATGCAACAACTCGTCAACATCCAGAAAATCGAAGGCACCCTCGTCCTCAAGTCCGGCCTGCACATCGGCGCCGGCGACACCGAAATGCGCATCGGCGGCACCGACAACCCGGTGGTCAAAGACCCGCTCACCGGCCAGCCCTACATCCCCGGCTCCTCGCTCAAGGGCAAGATCAGGAGCCTGCTCGAATGGCGGCATGGCCTGGCCAGCGTCGCCAACGGCCGCCCCTATTCCTTCAAGCAACTCAAGGAGGGCCAGCATGCCGGTGGCGGCGACCTCCTGCGCCTGTTCGGTGGCGCACCAGACAAGGACGTTGAGGACCTCGTGAAAGAGGTCGGCCCGACCCGCCTCGCCTTCTGGGACTGCCCGCTCAAGAAGGAATGGAAGGTGCAGGTGGCCGATGCGCGCAACCTGCTCCTCACCGAAGCCAAGTCCGAGGTCGCCATCAACCGCATTTCCGGCACCGCCCAGGATGGCGCCCTGCGCTTCACCGAACGCGTCATCGCCGGGGCCGAATTCGACTTTGCGCTGACGCTCAAGGTCATCGATGGCGACGACCTGTTGCCGATGTTGCTCGCCGGCCTCAAGCTGCTCGAACTCGACAGCCTCGGCGGCTCCGGCTCGCGCGGCTATGGCAAGGTAGCCTTCCGCGACCTGAAACTGGACGGCACGCCGCTGGCGCTTCCCGACTCGCCCTTCGCCGCAGCCGCATGACGCCGCTCATCATTCCCCTCACCCTGCGCGCCCCGCTCGGCACGCCGCTGGCCGGCGACACCCTGTTCGGCCAGCTGTGCTGGGCCGTGCGAGAAACCCATGGCGAAGCGGAACTCGGTCGTCTGCTTGAGGGCTACCCGCAGGGCCAGCCCTGGCTGGTGGTGAGCGACGGGCTCCCCGCCGGCTTTCTTCCGCGCCCCACCGTGCCGCCGCCGGGCAAGACCCAACCGGAAGAGCGCAAGGCCGCCAAGGGCCGCCGCTGGATCGCCCATGCCGACGCCGCGCAACCCTTGCCCGAACTGCTCGCCGCCGCGAAAAGCGACGAGGAAGTGTTCGGCAAGGACCGCGCCCCGGTGGCTGCCCGCGCCCACCACAACACCCTCAACCGCCTCACCGGCACGACCGGCACGGGCGCGTTCGCCCCTTACACCATGGCCCAGACGCATTACTTCGCCGGCCAGCCAATCGACGTCTGGTGCGTGCTCGACGAAACCCGCTGCCCGGCCGAACGCCTACGCGAACTCTTCGCCGCCGTCGGCGCCACGGGCTTTGGCCGGGACGCCAGCATCGGCCTGGGCAAATTCGACGTCGGCACACCCACGCCCCCCGTCCTGCCAGCCCCGACTTTTGCTGATTCCTACTGGACGCTCGGCCCCTGTGCCCCACAGGGACAGGGCTTCGACAGCGAAAAGAGCTTCTGGAAAGTCCTCACCCGCTTTGGCCGTCACGGCAATGCGCTGGCCCTGTCCGCCAACCCCTTCAAGCACCCGCTGCTGCTCGCCGCCGCCGGCGCCGTGTTCGTGCCCGCCGGCGCACTCACCACGCGCCTCTTCGTCGGTCAGGGGCTGGCTGGCGTTTCTGCGGTGGATGAGAAAACCGTACATCAGGGCTACGCGCCGGTGTTGCCGTTGCAGATGGAGGTCACGCCATGACCGACAAGGTTCGCCCTCTCGCCATCACGACGCTTTCGCCCGTCCATGTCGGGTGTGACGAGGTATTCGACCCCAGCCAGTTCGTCATTGCGGAAGGACTGCTCTATGTACTCTCCCCCTCGGCAATCATGCTGGCGCTCGACGACAGGGAGCGGCAGCAATTGCTGGCCTTGACCGACAGAACCGACCCCATCGGCCCTTTGCAACAGTTCTTCAAGGCCCGACGCGACCGTCTGGCGCCACTGGCTGGTCACGTAGTCGATGTCGCGCCCGACATTGCCAGGGAATATGAATCGAAGGCGGGGCAGGTTCAGCAACGCGGCGGCAATGGCCAACCGGTCTACAACCTGTTCCCCATCGCGCGAACCGCTTTCAATCCTCTTGACGATGCCCCCTACCTTCCGGGCAGCTCGATCAAGGGAGCGATACGCACGGCTTGGCTATCGCATTTGAATCGCGGCGGCGCCCCGAGCGACGAAGAACACCGGGATGCCGGCAAGCTCCAACAGCGCCTGCTCGGTTATCGGCCAGGCAAGTTCGAGAACGATCCGTTCCGCCAGGTGCAATTGTCCGACGCTTATCCCGACCCGGATGACACCCCCCCCGCCACGCGGATTCTCTACGCTGTCAGCAAGAAGAAGCGTCCGAGCGAGCGCGGCTCGCCCGAACTCAAGGTCTTCCTGGAATCGGTGCGCGAAGCCCAGTCGGGTGCGTTTCGCGGCGAGTTGCGGCTGGGTCAGGGCAACATTCGCTGGAACGCGTTGTGCGATGCCTGCAACGATTTTTACTGGCCAAAGCTCGTCGAAGAACTCGATCATACGCAGTTCAAGCCCTTGCTCAACCCGGACTGGCGGGCGTTCATCTCGAGGTTGCTGGGCAACGAACTGAATGAATTGCGTCGTGCCCGACAAGGTTTTCTGTTGCGGGTTGGTCGGCATTCCGGGGCTGAATCACTCACGCTGGACGGCGTGCGCTCGATCAAGATTCTTGGCGCCAAGGGCGAAAAACCGACCTATCGCGCGCAGACGACGGAGAAGCGTTTTGCCAGCCATTCGCGTTCCGCTGGCGATGGGCTCCTGCCCTTCGGATGGCTATGGGTAGATGCCTGCGACGATGCTCATCAACACGTTTCCATCACGGTCGCCAAACAGTTGCGCGACTTTTCAGCGCCCATGCGCGAGGCGCATCGTGCCCGGCTTGAGGCAGCCGAACAACGCAAACTGGCCCGGGAGGAAGCGGCGGTGGCACACACCCGCCGCATCGTCGAGCAAGCGGCTGCCGAGAAAGCTGAAGCAGCCGCCCAGGCCGCCCGCGCCGCCGCGCTCGCCACGATGACCGACAACCTCCGCCGCGTCGAGGAATTCAAGGAGACGTGCGCGAAACGCGCCGCGCAACTCATGGGCAACAAGGAAAACGCCAACGCCACGATTCACAATGCCGCCCGCACGCTTGCCAAAGCGGCCCTTGAAGGCGCCGACTGGACTGCCGACGAAAAGCGAGCCGCCGCCGACACCATCGAGGAGTGGCTGCCGAAGCTTGTCAAAATCGACATCAAGGACGAGCGCAAGAAACTCAAGCTCGCTGTCCTGCGTGGCTTGTCGTGACCACTTCAAGGCAGGTGCGTCATCCCCAGCACTTTCGCCGCCTTATTCAAGCGCGTGTCGAAACAGGCGAAGGTGATCGGCTCGCCACTGGCGTCCTGCAGCGTTTTCGCCGCTGCCAGCTGCACGCTGTCGTAGGCGCGCAGGGCAAAGGTATCGGCCAGATCGCCGGCAAGTTCGACAAGCGGCTGCGTGATTTCGATGATGAGAAAGTGCTCCCAGTCGGAGCACAAACGGGCGCGCGCCTGACCGAACACGAAGGGGTAGCCCGCAGTTTCGCGTTCGCGCCGCGACAATGCAGCCATCGCTTCGGCCCACGTGATACGGCATACGGCCACGGACGAGCTGGCAAACGCATCTCGAACCGCTTCGCTACCGTCTTCCTCGATGTACTGTTTGAGCAGTGCCGAGGTATCGCAATACAAGATCACCCGCGATCCTCGATGACGATGTCGCTCATCGATTTCCCGCCCGGCGGCAAACGCAGCGGCTCGAAGTCCTCGAGCTTCCTGCCATCGCCCAGGGTCAACGCCCCCTCCGCTGCCAAGCGCAGGATGCCCTCGGGCAGATTCCTGTCGGCGAGCGCCGGAATGCCGACGATGCGCGCAATCGGCACATTATGCGAACGCACCTCGACTACCTCACCGGCACGGGCCTGGGCCAGCACGGCGGACAAACGATTCTTCAACTCACGAACAGCGATCTGCATGACCAATCCCCCAACGGAGTGTGGCCACAAATCTATCACATTGGATTCATTTGTGGCTACATTCTGGAACAATAGGTCATGATCCCCCTCGCCCGCTACCGCCTCGAGTTCACCGTCGAGACGCCGCTGCACCTGCCGGCCTACGCCGGCTCGACCCTGCGCGGCGCCTTCGGCGGGGCCTTGCGCGCGAGCAGTTGCATGACGAAGCAGAAAACCTGTGACGGCTGCCCGCTGCTGGCCACCTGCCCCTACGCCATCGTTTTCGAGACCCGCCCGCCGGCGGAAGGGCACACCTTGCAGAAATTCAGCCAGGTGCCGCATCCCTACGTCATCGAGCCGCCGCAGTGGGGCGAACGCGACTACATGCCGGGCGAGCCGCTGGCCTTCCACATCGTCCTCGCCGGTCGTGCGCTTGACCAGCTGGCGCTGATCGTCTGGGCCTTCGTGCGCGCCTTCCGGCGCGGCGTTGGTCGTGGTGATGGAACCGCGCAGCTGACGCGCGTCATCCACATCGGCACAAGCGAGACCACCGTGCTCGACAGCCCCGACGGCAGCCTTCATGAGCACGACACCGCCGTCCCGCCGGCCCCGACTTTCGACGGCGACCGTCTCACCCTTCACCTCGAACCACCACTGCGCCTGCAAAGGAATGGCCGCCCCATCGATGGTCGCAACCTCACTGCCCGTGACCTGCTCGTCGCCCTGATCCGCCGCACGGCGCTGATCCACGAATTCCACGGCCCCGGCCCGCTGGCACTGGATTTTTCCGGCCTCGCCGCCCGCGCCGAAGGCATCGGCAGCGAAAAATCCCTGACATGGCGCGACTGGACGCGCTACTCCAGCCGCCAGGACAAAAAAATGGCGCTCGGCGGCGTGGTCGGCACCTGGACACTGACCGGCGACCTCGCACCCTTCCTGCCCTTCCTTCACCTGGGCCAGTGGCTGCATGTCGGCAAGGAAGCCACCTTCGGGCTGGGCGGGTATCGACTGGAAGTGCAGCCATGACCACACTCTTCGTCACCCGCCACCCCGGCGCACTCGACTGGGCCCGGCAAAAGGGCATCGCCTGGGACGAACACGTCATCCACCTCGACCCGTCGAAAGTCGGCGCCGGCGACACGGTGATCGGCTCGCTGCCCGTGCATCTGGCGGCGGCCATCTGCGCCCGCGGCGCGCGCTACCTCAACCTCTCGCTCGACCTGCCGGCCAGCCTGCGCGGGCGGGAGCTCGATGCGGCGACGCTGAATGCGTGCGCGGCGCGAATCGAGGAATACCGGGTGGAACGGATCGGCGCATAATCGCAGCCGTTGTCGCCATGGGAGAAAGAAATGGGAGTCCCGCAGCCAAAACCGACGCTTGAGCACTTCCTGGCCTGGGAAAACGAACAGGCGGAGCGCCACTTCTATTACCAGGGAGAGATTTTCGCCATGGTCGGCGTACGTCAGGCGCATGCCCAGGCCGGCCTCAATCTCGGCGCGGCCCTCAAGTCCGCCCTGCGCGGCACCCCCTGCCGTGCCTTCGTTGCCGACATGAAACTGCTTGTCGCGGCGGCCGACATGGTGTTCTATCCCGATGTGATGGTGAGTTGCGATGCGCGCGACCGCGCCACGCCACTGCATCTTTCCCATCCCAAGCTGGTCATCGAGATACTCTCGGAGTCCACCGCCAGCTACGACCGAGGCATCAAGTTCATCGCCTGCCGCCGCATCGACACCCTGGAGGAATACGCGCTGGTCGACATCGATGCACGCCGCATCGAGGTCTTCCGCAAGAACGCCGAGGGGCTGTGGGTGCTATACGAATTTTCCGGTACGCAAGCCGTCACCTTCGCCAGCGTCGGCGTCACCCTCGACGCGGACACGATCTACGAGAACGTGGAGGAAGGGTGAAGATTCACGTTTGTCTGGTTTCCGACCAGACTCTCGCCAACCTGATACCGGCATTGATGAAGCGGCCCGACAAGGTTGTCCTCGTCGCTTCGCGCGCCATGAAGGAAAAGGGTCTGGACGCCCGCCTCGCCAGTCAGTTGTTAGCCGATGGAATACCAGCGGATGTGGTCGATGATGCCCCGGATACCGGGCTGGACAACATCCGCCGCTACGCCAACAAACTGGTCGACGCCCTGAACGAAGTCTGTCCGTTCGCTGCAATTACGCTTAACGCCACTGGCGGGACCAAACTGATGACGCTTGGCTTCGTGCCGGCGTTCGAAGCGTCTGGTGCCGACATCATCTACACCGATACCGCGCACCGACGCATAGAGTTCGTGGGGCGCGAAACCCGTGAGCCCGAACCGATGACCGACGTCCTCGACGTACCGGGCTATCTGGCCGCACAGGGCATGCAGGTCGATCGCATCGATTCCGACGACGACGACACTTGTCGTCGCATCCATCAGCGGCGTCACCTCACGCAGTTCATCGGCGAAAACATCGAGAAGCTGCAAGGCACCGTCAAGATGCTCAATGGCAGTCTTGCCAATGCCATCGGCAAGAATCCAGCCACCCAAACCGAAGTCCTGCGACAGGCTGACTTCACCCTTCATCATGCCCCCAGCGGGGCAGGCAAGACGCTGTTCCAGCGTTGTGTCGAATTGGGCCTGATCGAGTGGCAGGCTGGCAGCCTGAATGGCAAAGTCATTGATCTCGACGCCGCGCGCTACCTGAGCGGCATCTGGCTGGAAGAATACGCATGGCTGTCTGTGAGAGACTGCCAGCCATTCGATGTGCGAATGGGCGTACATCGTGCCGGAGAAGGCGACGACGAACTCAACGAATTCGACCTGCTGGCGGTTCACTCCAATCAGTTGCTATTCGTCGAGTGCAAGACCGCCAACTACCAAAACAGGATCGGCCAGGCCAATCAGACGGCCTACAAGATCGACAGCCTGTCGCGTCAGGCGCGCGGCCTGTTTGGTGAGACCTGGCTGCTGACCGCCATCACCCCGCCACACGAACTCGAAGTGCGCGCACGCGACGCCCGTTTTCGTCTCATCGGCCCGGACGAACTGCCCAGACTACGAGAGATCGTGCAGCGCTGGATGGCGTAGCCCCTGCCCCCGGCAAGCTTGCCGCCGTCCCGCCGGGGCCGACTTTCCGCATAATCCGCCCGCATGCACCCACCCAGCCAACATCCCCGCCGCATCCTCTTATGCGTCACCGGCCTCTCGCCGCAGATCGTCACCGAGACGCTCTACGCGCTGGCCCATGCCGAGCCGCCTTTCGTCCCCACCGAGGTGCACCTCATCACCACCGCCGAAGGCGCGCGGCTGGCCAAGGCCGCCTTGCTGCACCCGGACGGCGGGCAGTTTCATGCCCTGCTGGCCGACTATCCGCAACTCGGCCAACCGGCCTTTGACGAGCGGCGCATCCACCTCATCACCGGCCCGGACGGTGCGCCACTCGCCGACATTCGCACCCCCGAGGAAAACGCCGCCGCCGCCGACGCCATCACCGCCCTGATGGCCGAACTGACGTGCGACTCACGAGCCGCCCTGCATGTCTCCATCGCCGGCGGCAGGAAGACGATGGGCTTCTACCTCGGCTACGCCTTCTCGCTGTTCGCCCGGCTGCAGGACCGTCTCTCGCATGTGCTGGTCTCACCCCCCTTCGAAAGCCACCCGGAATTCTTCTTTCCGCCCGCCACGCCGCGCCGGCTCGCCACGCGCGACGGTCGCCATGTCGATACCGCCGATGCCGTCGTCACGCTGGCGGAAATCCCTGTGGTGCGCCTGCGTCACGGCCTGCCGGCCGAGCTGGCCGAGGGCCGTGCCGGCTATGTCGACACCGTTGGTGCCCTGCAGGAAAACCTCGGCTCCCCCCAGTTGCTGATCGACCTTGCCACCAGGCGTGTCGTTTGCGGCTCGCGCGAAGTGCCCATGAAACCTTCGCTGCTCGCCTGGTACGCCTTCTGGGCGGAAACCGCACGCGCCGGCCAGCCCTGGCGGGAGTGGCGCGACATTGCCCCGGAGGAATACCTGCGCCACTACGCCCGCCTCGTCGGCATCGATGCCGAAGCCTTCGAAGCCGCCCAGCGGCGACTGGGACATGGCATGGAACGGGAATTCTTCGAACAAAACAACGCCAAGCTCGACCGTGCCCTCCGCCTCGCCCTCGGGCCGGCGTCGCTGCCTTACCGTCTCTTCCGCAAGGGCAAGCGGCCGCATACCCTGCGCGGCCTGACACTGCCGGCGGAAGCCATCAACGTCGCCTGACGGCAAGCTTGCCGCGCCGTCCTGCCGGCGCCGACTTTCGTAGCATGGCCTCATGGATACGCACCGCACGCTCTATCTCGTCGCCTACGATGTCTGCGAGCCGCAACGCCTGCAGAAGGTGTGCCGCTACCTCACCGGCTACAAGGTCGGCGGGCAGAAATCCGTCTTCGAAGTCTGGGTGACGCCGGCCGAGCTCGCCCGCATCCGCCGCGATCTCGAATCGCTCATGGATGCCGGGGAAGACCGCCTGCACATCCTCGCCCTCGACCCGCGCATGACGCCGCGCTGCTGCGGCCGCGCCAGCACCTTCACGGCGCACCATTTCGCCATCGTCTGAATCATGACCAGCCTGTTCGTCGATCGTCGCAATGTCGCACTCGAACACGAATCGGGTGCGCTGGTTTTTCGCGAAAACGGCGAGCGCATCGGCACCGTGCCACTGGCGCCGCTCACGCGCGTCTTCCTGCGCGGCGACGTGCGACTTTCGGCCGCCCTGCTCGGCCAACTGGGCGAGCGCGGCGTCGGCGTGGTGGTCCTGTCCGGCCGCCAGGGCAAGCCGTCGCTGATGCTGGCACGGCCGCACAACGACGCGCGCCGGCGTGTCGAGCAGATCAGGAAGAGCATGGACGCGGAATTCTGCCTTGCCTTCGCCCGCGATCTCATCGACCGCAAGCTTTCCCGCCAGATCGAGTGGTTCGACGCCCTGCGCGAGCGCGACCGCATGGCCCGCTACGAGCTCACGCACGCCATGAACCTGCTGCGGGAACAGCGCGGCCGTCTCTCCGGCGCCGACTCGCCGGGCCGGCTGCGCGGCATGGAAGGCGCGGCGGCAGCCAGCTATTTCGATGGCCTGAAAGCCGTCGTGCCTGACAGTCTGCACTTCAGGAGCCGCAACCGCCGCCCGCCGAAAGACCCCTTCAACGCGCTGCTCTCGCTCACCTACACGCTGGCGCATGCCGAACTGGCCACGGCCCTGTTCGGGGCGGGCTTCGACCCCTATGTCGGGTTCTATCACCAGCTCGATTTCGGTCGCGAGTCGCTGGCTTCCGATCTGCTCGAAGCCGTGCGGCCCTTGTGCGACCGTTTCTGCCTGCGCCTGATCAAGGATCGGACGGTGACCGGCGACGATTTCTCGACCACCGAATCCGGCTGCCTGCTCGGCAAGGCCGGGCGAGCACGTTACTACGCAGCCTACGAGGGCTACAGCGAAGTGCTGCGCGCCGGCATCCAGGCCGAGGTGGAGTTGATCGCCGAGCGCATCGGCCATGCCATCGAAGCGCCGCCCTTCGATGCGGACGAAGAAGGCGACGCATGACCGACTACGTCGTCTGCTACGACATCAGCGACCCGAAGAGGCTATCCCGGCTGTTTCGCTACCTGAGGAAATGCGCCGCGCCGCTGCAATATTCGGTGTTCCTGTTCAGCGGCGACGACCGCCAGCTCGACCGCTGCCTGCGCACCGCCGAAAAGTTCATCGACCCGAAAGAGGACGATCTGCGCGCCTACCCGTTGCCCAAGCGGGGCCTCAAGGCGCGGCTTGGCAAACCGGCGCTGCCCGAAGGTATCCAGTGGAGCGGCCTTCCGACGGCATGGTAGAGTTCACCTTGAAAGCCCTGCCTGCCGAGACATCCTGCCCATGAAGCCGAACTTTCCGCACCTCCCGACGCAACCCATTGGCAAGAAAAAGGTTTTCCAGCACTGACAGTCAGCAAAATGCCCTGAAAACAAAGGGATTGAGACACCCAAGCAAATCAGGCAGCCCTGACGGGTTCCTGTCAGCAAAATGCCCTG
>CAZGOH010000053.1:0-15135 GCA_964527195.1 uncultured Methyloversatilis sp. | reverse complement strand
GCGCTCGACCTGCGTCGAGCCGCAGGGCACGCAGATGATGATGCGCGGGCTCGGCTTCATCATCGAGCGCGGGTGCACCATCTTGATGAACTGCTTGAGCATCTGCTCGGTGACGGTGAAGTCGGCGATCACGCCGTCCTTCATCGGGCGGATCGCGGTGATGTTGCCGGGCGTCTTGCCGAGCATCTGCTTGGCGGCGGCGCCGACGGCCTGGATGGTCTTCTTGGCGTTGGGGCCGCCTTCGGTGCGGATCGCGACGACCGAGGGTTCGTCCAGCACGATGCCCTTGCCGCGCACGTAGATCAGCGTATTCGCGGTGCCAAGGTCGATGGCCAGATCGTTGGAGAAATAGGAGCGGAGGAAGGAGAACATCGGTATCCCGAATAGACAAAGACGCCCTGACGAGGGCCCTAAAACCGAATCCCGGCTATGATACCCTACACGGCACTTGCGTGACCCCGGCCAATGAATACCTCCCTGAAGAAAGAGAAAGTGACGCGGCGCATGCCGCCCCTGGTGACGTGTTGCGATCTCGCCATGCGCCAGCCCGATCTTTTCGGCGAGCACCCCGCTGCGATCGATTCTCTCCAGGAAGAGCTCAACGATGCGGCGATGCGCAACCTGCGCATCGAGAAGGAACTGTGGACGGCGAAACAAAGGCAGGGAAACAGCTTGCACGAGGTTTCCTATCGGGCGTGCTTCAAGTCGCAGCTCCCCCATTTTTTCATCACTCGCCTGACCCGCCCCGGCGACCGCGTTTACGATCCGTTTTCCGGGCGCGGCACGACGGTCGTCGAGGCCGCCCTGCTAGGGCGTCGTATTGCGGCAAACGACATCAACCCATTGAGCGAAATACTGGCCAGGCCGCGCATCGCCCCCCCCGCTTTGCCGGAGATCGATGAGCGCCTGCGGGCCATCGACCTGGAATGCGCGCCACCCGACGAGGAGGGCGGGCCCGACCTGAGCCCCTTCTATCACCCCGAAACCGAGCGGGCTTTGCGTTCGTTGCGCGCCTACCTTTGGACGCGAGCCGGGACAGGAACGGAAGATGATCTGGATCGCTGGATCCGGATGGTTGCCACCAATCGCTTGACAGGACATTCCCCGGGTTTCTTTTCGGGCTATACCCTGCCACCCAATCAGGCCACCACACCGGAGCGGCAACGCGAGATCAATGAAAAAAGGGGTCAGGTCCCCCCGCCACGGGACATTCGGCAGATCATCATGAAGAAGTCCGCCCAACTGCAGGCGGGCTTGTCGGAAGATATCCGTCTGACGATGCGCGCACTGGCGGGCGAGGCAATTTTCCTTACCGGGCGCGCCCAGGATGTGCGGCCGATTCCCGATGGAAGCATAGCGCTGACGGTCACCTCACCGCCCTTTCTTGATGTCGTGCAATATGCCGACGATAACTGGCTGCGTTGCTGGTTCAACCATATCGACGTAACCGGCGTGGCCGCCAACATGTCGGTCAGTCGCTCTCTGGACGTCTGGAGCCGGGAGATGCAGGAAACGCTCGGCGAGCTTTGCCGGATCACCCGCCCCGGCGGACACGTCGCCTTCGAGGTCGGCGAAGTTCGCAACGGCCGGATCAAGCTGGATGAAGTCGTCGCCCCGCTGGGCGAAGCGGTCGGCTTTGCGGTCAAAGCCACCCTCATCAACACGCAGACATTCACCAAGACCTCGAATATCTGGGGAGTGCATAACAACAGCAAGGGCACCAACACCAACCGTATCGTGCTTTTCGTAAAAGAGTGAACATGGGCGCGGAACAGGAGAAACGGCGTTATGTTGCCCGACTCGAAGCGGTCATCCGGCAAATGTTGCAACCACTCAAGGGCGTGCCGTTCAATCTCGCGATCGAGGCCATGACCGACCACAAGGTTTTGGCATTCGATATCGGCAATGGAGAACACAGAAAGTTGCTCGACTTATTGACCCTGGCAGCGACCGATGCCGGAAACGAGATCAACAGCCACGGAATCACCAGCAAGCGCGTCAATGAAGTCGGCAACAAGATCGAACCGTTCGTACGGTCTGCGCTGGAGCGCATCCCCGGCGTAGCCGCGTTGATTCCGGCCACCCGGAGCGGCAAGCGCAAGGCGGCCGGCTACCCCGATATCGAGATCATCGCGAATGGCGTTCCCTGTTATCTGGAATGCAAGACCTTCAACTCCGACACCAGCGATACCACGCAGAGAAGCTTTTACTTTTCTCCTTCCGATGAATTCAAGGTGACCCGGGATGCCTTGCACTTCCTGCTCTCCTACGAAATGTTTCAGGACGGCGGCAGATACAGAACCTCGTGCTTCAAGCTGCTCGCCATAGAATCGCTGTCGCTCGACGTGAAACACGAATTCAACTCCGACAACAAGCGGCTGTATTCCGGCAACCACGGCACGCGCCTGCTCGCCGAGAAACGCCTTTAACTTATTGCAGCTACTGGATTGCCACCATGTCCCTGAGCCTGGATGACGTCAGCCGCATCGCGCGCCTGGCGCGCATCGAAATTTCCCCCGCGGAGACCGCACAGACCCGCGACCAGATGAACCACATCCTCGCCTTCGTCGAGCAGTTGCAGGCCGTCAACACCGACGGCATCGAGCCGATGGCCCATGCGGTCGACGTGGTGCAGCGCCTGCGCCCCGACGCCGTCACCGAAACGGATCGCCGCGATGCCTTCCAGGCCATCGCGCCCGAGACCGAGGCCGGCCTGTATCTGGTGCCGAGGGTCGTGGAATGATTAACGCATCGCTGAAGGAACTCGCGGCCGAGCTTGCCGCCAGGAAAATTTCCAGCGTCGAACTGACAACGCTGTTCCTCGATCGCATCGAGCAACACAACCCGACGCTCAACGCCTTCATCACCGTTGATCGCGAGAAGGCGCTGGCCGCCGCGCGCGATGCCGACGCGCGCCGAGCGAAAGTCGGTCCTGGCGAGACGGCGCCTCTGCTCGGCATCCCGCTCGCCCACAAGGACATTTTCTGCACGCAGGGCTGGCGCACCACCTGCGGCTCGAAGATGCTGGCGAATTTCACCGCACCCTACGACGCCCACGTCGTCGAGAAGCTGAACGCCGCCGGCATGGTACTGCTCGGCAAGTGCAATATGGACGAGTTCGCCATGGGCTCGTCGAACGAAACTTCGTTCTTCGGCCCGGTGAAAAACCCGTGGAATCCGGCCTGCGTGCCCGGCGGCTCCTCGGGCGGCTCGGCCGCCGCGGTTGCGGCGCGTCTGGCGCCAGCCGTCACCGGTACCGATACCGGCGGCTCGATCCGCCAGCCGGCCGCACTGTGCGGCCTGACCGGCCTCAAGCCGACCTACGGCGTGGTCAGCCGCTACGGCATGATCGCCTTCGCCTCCTCGCTCGACCAGGCCGGGCCGATGGCCAAGTCGGCAGAGGACTGCGCCCTGCTCCTGAACGCCATGGCCGGCTGCGATGCGCGCGACTCCACTTCGCTGGAGCGCCCGGCCGAGGATTACTGTCGCGACCTTGACAAGCCCCTCGACGGCCTGCGCATCGGCCTGCCGAAGGAGTTCTTCGGAGAGGGCATGGATGCGGGCGTGCGCGCCGCGGTCGAGGCGGCCATCGCCGAATACCGCAAGCTCGGCGCGACGACCGTCGAAGTGTCGCTGCCGAACGCCGGCCTGTCGGTGCCCGCCTACTACGTCATCGCGCCGGCCGAGGCGAGCTCGAACCTCTCGCGCTTCGACGGCGTACGTTACGGCCACCGTGCCGCCGAATACGCCGACCTGATCCAGATGTACGAAAGAACCCGTGCCGAGGGTTTCGGCGCCGAGGTGAAGCGCCGCATCCTGATTGGCACCTACGTCCTCTCGCACGGCTACTACGACGCCTACTACCTCAAGGCGCAGAAGATTCGCCGTCTCATCGCGGCCGACTTTCAGCGCGCCTTCGAATCCTGCGACGTCATCCTGGGGCCGACCGCGCCTTCCGTCGCCTTCCGCTTCGGCGAGAAGGGCGACGATCCGGTGCAGATGTACCTGTCGGACATCTACACCATCGCCGTCAACCTCGCCGGCCTGCCCGGGATGTCGATTCCCTGCGGCTTCGACAGCGGTCTACCGATCGGCTTGCAGATCGTCGGGCCGTGGTTCGGCGAAGCCAGGATGCTCAACGTCGCCCACCGTTACCAGCAGGCGACGGACTGGCACGCGCGCATGCCGGAGGGAATGAAATGAGCCAGTGGGAAGTCGTGATCGGGCTGGAAACCCACGCCCAGTTGCAAACACAATCCAAGATCTTTTCCGGCGCGAGCACGGCTTTCGGCGCCGAGCCGAATCGCCAGGCCTGCGCGGTGGACATCGCCCTGCCCGGCGTGCTGCCGGTCCTGAACCGCGAGGCGGTGGTCTGCGCGATCAAGTTCGGCCTCGCCATCGGCGCGCAGATCGCCCCGCGCTCGATTTTCGCTCGCAAGAACTACTTCTACCCGGATTTGCCGAAGGGCTACCAGATCAGTCAGTTCGAGCTGCCCGTCGTTTCCGGCGGCGGCCTGACGATTCGGGTTGGCGAATCCGAGAAGTTCGTGCGCCTGACCCGCGCCCATCTGGAAGAGGACGCCGGCAAGTCGCTGCACGAGGATTTTCATGGCTGCACCGGCATCGACTTGAATCGCGCCGGCACGCCGCTCTTGGAAATCGTCACCGAGCCCGACATGCGCTCGTCGGCCGAGGCCGTCGCCTACGCGAAGGCGCTGCATTCGCTCGTCACCTGGATCGGCATCTGCGACGGCAACATGCAGGAAGGCAGCTTCCGCTGCGACGCCAACGTCTCGGTGCGCCGCCCCGGCGAACCGCTGGGCACGCGCCGCGAGATCAAGAACCTCAACTCCTTCCGCTTCCTGCAGCAGGCGATCGATTACGAAATCCACTGGCAGATCGCCGAGATCGAGGAAGGCCGCAAGATTCACCAGGCCACCGTGCTGTTCAACCCGGATACCGGCGAAACGCGCGCCATGCGCAGCAAGGAAGACGCGCACGACTACCGTTACTTTCCCGACCCCGACCTGCTGCCGCTGGAGATCGGGCCCGGCTGGATCGCCGAAATCAAGGCCGCGTTGCCCGAACTGCCGCAGGCGATGCAGGCGCGCTTCCAGGCCGACTACGGCCTGTCGGCCTACGACGCCGCGACGCTCGTCGCGACGCGCGACATGGCGCGCTACTTCGAGGATGCCGTCGCCGTCGCCGGCAGGGAGAACGCGAAGCTTTGCGCCAACTGGATCATGGGCGAGCTGTCCGCGCGCCTGAATCGGGAGGAGAAGGACATCGCCGCCGTCTCGCCGGGGCCGACTTTGCTCGCCGGCATGATCAAGCGCATCGCCGACGGCACGTTGTCGTCGAAGCTCGCCAAGGAAGTGTTCGACGCGCTGTGGAACGGCGCGGGGCAGGATGCCGACGCGATCATCGAGGCGCGCGGCCTGAAACAGGTTTCGGACGCCTCGGCCATCGAGCCGATCATCGACGCGGTGCTCGCCGCGAATCCGAAATCGGTCGAGGAATTCCGCGCCGGCAAGGACAAGGCTTTCAACGCCCTGGTCGGCCAGGTGATGAAAGTCAGCAAGGGCAAGGCCAATCCCCAGCAGGTGAATGATCTGCTGAGGAAAAAGCTCGCGGGTTGATCAGCGTTTTCCGACCAGTTCGCGATAACGCTGCTTGTCGGCCTCGAACCGCGCCTTGACGGCGTCTGTCTCCGCCTGCGCCTGCTGCACGGCCTTTTGCAGGCGCTCGATCTCGGCCTCGAGGTCACGCACCTGCTTTTGCAAGTTGGCCGGCAGGGGTTTCTTCTCGTAGAACTCCTTCTCCTGTTCCAGCTTTTTCGTGCGGCCCTGCGCCGCCTCGAGGCGGGCCTGCGCCTGTTCGAACGCCTTTTGCTTTTCCGCCAGCGAGCGGTCGCGCGCCTTGTCGATCTCGGTTTCGTTCGGATAGCTGTCGAGCAGGGCACGATCACGGCGCTTCTGCTCGCGGGCCTTTTGTTCCTCTTCCTTCTTGCGCGCCTCCTCGGCGGCGCGCGCGGCGCGTTGCTCGGCGGTCAGGGGGGCCTCGACGGTGCGCTTCACCCCGCCTTGCATGACGGTACGCTCGCGTCCGACGCATTGGGCCGGCGGCGGGTTGCCGCAGACGCGCTTGCCGTCGACTTCGCAACAGGTGATGGTGGCAGCGGCCGGCAGGGCGGTCGTGAGCGTGCAGGCGAGGGCGAGATAACGCAACGAACTAATCGACACCGTAGGTCTCCCGATAGCGGCGTACCGCCGCGAAATTGGTTTCAAGGGCGGGCTGGCCGGCGAGATAGCCGATCACGTCGGTCAGTCGCGCCACGGCCACCACCGGCAGGCCGATGTTCCGTTCCACTTCCTGCACCGCCGAAAGCGCCCCCGTGCCGCGTTCCTGGCGGTCCAGCGCGATCACCACGCCGGCGGGCGTCGCGCCGGCGGCGCGGATCAGGTCGATCGACTCGCGCACCGAGGTGCCGGCCGAGATGACATCGTCGATGATCAGCACGCGGCCGCCGCCGGTCGTCAGCGGCGCGCCGATCAGCGTGCCGCCCTCGCCATGGTTCTTGGCTTCCTTGCGGTTGAAGGCGAAGGGCGTGGCACGGCCGCGTTCGGCGAGTTTCATCGCCGTCGCCGCCGCCAGCGGAATGCCTTTGTAGGCGGGGCCGAACAGGACGTCGAAGGCGATGCCGGCAGAGAGGATCGCCCCGGCGTAGAAATCGGCCAGCCGCGCCAGCGAGGCGCCGTCGTCGAACAGCCCGGCGTTGAAGAAGTAGGGGGAGAGGCGTCCCGCCTTGGTCTTGAACTCGCCGAAGCGCAACACGCCCTTTTCGCAGGCGAAGGCAACAAAGGCCTGGCGGCTAGAATTGTCCTTGTCCATCGTCGGTTGATTGTACATGCTCAGAATCGTCTCGCTGAACCTCAACGGCATCCGCTCCGCGGTGAAGAAAGGCTGCTTCGACTGGCTGGCCACGCAGGGTGCCGGCATCGTCTGCGTGCAGGAACTCAAGGCGCAGGCGGCCGACCTCGCCGCCGTGCCGCCGGCGCCGACTTTCCTGCCCGGCCTGTTCCATTGCGCCGAAAAGAAGGGCTACAGCGGCGTCGGCATCTACGCGCGGCAGGTGCCGGACCGGATCGTCGAAGGCTTTGGCGACGCCGAGTTCGATGCCGAAGGCCGCTACCTGCAGGCGGATTTTGGCGCATTGTCGGTCGTCTCGCTCTACCTGCCTTCCGGCTCGAGTTCGCCGGAGCGCCAGGCCGCCAAGTTCCGCTGCATGGAATCGATCTGGCCACGCCTCGCCGCGCTCGCTGCGAGCGGTCGCGAGGTCGTCATTTGCGGCGACTGGAACATCGCCCACACCGAAATGGATCTGAAGAACTGGAAGTCCAACCAGAAGAATTCCGGCTTCCTGCCCGAGGAGCGCGCCTGGCTTTCGCGCCTGTTCGCCGAGCAGGGCTGGGTGGACGTGCATCGCCGCCTCGCGCCGCAGGCCACCGGCGAGGCCTACACTTGGTGGTCGAACCGCGGCCAGGCCTGGGCGAAGAACGTCGGCTGGCGCATCGACTACCAGATCGCCACGCCGGGCTTCGCCGCGCGGGCGCGGGCCGTGACCGTCTACAAGGCGCAGCGGTTTTCCGACCACGCGCCCCTGAGCATCGATTACGCTTGGCCATGACCAGGCGGCGCCAGCTATGCGAGAATGACGCATCGTTTGCAGGACCCAAACCAGATACCAGACCAAGGAGACGAAAATGACTGAAGCCACCGTAAGCAAGGACAAACTGATCGCCGATTTCAAAGTGGTCGTCGCCGACGCCGAAGAACTCCTGCGCGCCACCGCCAGCGAGGCGGGCGGCAAGGCCGCCGACCTGCGTGCGCGCATCCAGGCGCGCCTGGCCGACGCCAAGGTGCAGCTCGCCGACGCCGAGGCCGTGATCATCGACAAGGCCAAGCGCGCCGGCCGCGCCGCCGACGATTACGTGCATGACAATCCCTGGCGCTCCGTCGGCATCGCCGCCGGCGTGGGCCTGATCGTCGGCCTGCTGATCGGCCGCCGCTGAACCTCGGGATGGTCGACGCCCTGCGCGGCCTCGCCGCGAATGCGCTCGCCCTGTTCAGGACGCGCCTGGCGCTCCTGCGCGTCGAGGCGCAGGAAGAGGCGGACCGGCTGGCCGGCCTGTTGCTGTGGGGCGTGGCGGCCGTGCTGCTCGGCATCGTCGGCCTGGTCTTCCTCGCCGTGTTCCTGACGGTCCTCCTGTGGGACAGCCACCGTCTTCTGGCGCTCGGCGTATTCGCCGCGCTGTTTCTCGTCACCGCCGGCCTGGCCGGCTGGCTGGCCTGGCAACGGGCGCGACAGGGTTCGCAACTGTTCGCCGCCAGCCTCGCCGAGTTGCAGCGCGACGCGGCGGCACTGGATTCTTCCCCGCGCGCGCCATGAAGGCGGTCGCGTTCGCGCTCGAAAAGCAGCGCCTGCTGATCGATTCGGCCGCGCGTCGCGAGGCACTGGCGCGCCATTGCGCCGAACTGGCGCCGCTGTGGCAAACCGCCGACCGGGTCGATGCGGGCCTGCGCTGGGCGAGGCGCCATCCGGAAGCGATTGTCGGCGGCGTCGCCGTCGCGGCGGCCCTCCGTCCGGGCGTGCGCCGTTTCCTCTGGCGCTGGGGGCGGCGCGCCTTCCTCGTCTGGCGCCTGTGGCGCAAGACGGTCGGCAACGCGGCGAGTCCGGTGCGATGAAAAGCGCGATCCGCGTCCTGCGCCTGCCCTCGCCGTTCGTGCGGCGCATGCTCGAAGCCCAGCAGCGCGAACGCCAGCACATCACCGCCGAGCTGGTGAAGATCAGAGGCTTCATGCCGCTCCTGATGAAGCGGCGCAACGGCGGGCGCTGGACGGGGGACGAGCGCTACCAACTCATCGAGCAGATGCACGCCATGGCGCATCTGTCCCCTTATCTGGTCGTTCTCGTGTTGCCCGGTTCCTTTCTGGCGCTCCCCGTCCTGGCCTGGTGGCTGGATCGGCGTCGCTACCGGCGCAGCGGCTTGCCGCCGGGCCATCAGACGACTTGAAGGCGCGATAAGCAAAGGGCATCCGGCGCACCGAAGGCTTCGGCTATGCTGCGTCACTCCCATCCGAACGCGAGGTTTCCCCACGATGACCCAGGCGGTCCGCTCGGTACTCTATGTGCGCATGCCGGTCTGGAAGATCTGGCCGGGCGGCGTGGCGTACCTGGCCGATTTCATCCACAAGCAGCGCCCGGGCGTGCGCCAGGAAATCCTCGACCTGGCGACGATTCCGCCCGCGCAACGAAAGTCGGCGCTGGCGGCACGCCTCGCCGCCGTGCGCCCGGACATCGTCGCCTTCTCCTGGCGCAACATGCAGACCTTCGGGCCGCACCCGGAAAACGACGCGCTCGACGTGGTGATGAATTTCGATCACTCGCCAAACCCGTGGCGGCGACTGAAGGCCGCCGGGCAGGCGCTCGGCATCATCGCCGACTACGCCGGGCAGCGCCTGCGCAACCTCGGCTACCTGCGTCTGGCGCGCCGCCTGCTGCCCGACGCGCGGCTGGTGGTCGGCGGCACGGCGGTTTCCATCTTCGGCAGATATGTCGCCGAACGCTGCCCGAACGACACGGTGGTGGTGGTCGGCGAAGGCGAGGATGCGCTGCTGTCCCTCGTCGATGGTGCCGCCGTACCGGCGGGGCACCACTACTACAGGGATGGCGCCGGCAAGGTACATCACCACCCAGCCGAGGAGAACTTCGATCTCGCGCGCCTCACCGCCGTCGATTTCCCCTACCTCGAATCGATCTTCCCCGCCTTTGGCGAATACATCGGTCCGCACGCCACCATCGGCGTGCACACCAAGCGCGGTTGCCCCTTCCAGTGCCACTTCTGCCTCTACAACAAGATCGAGGGCGCCGAGCAGCGCTACCGCGATCCGGTCGAGGTGGCGAAGGAAGTCGAGACGCTCGCCACGCGCTACGGCGTGCGCCACATCTGGTTCACCGACGCGCAGTTCTGCTCGACGCGCCGCAGCATGGCGCACGCCGAGGCGATCCTCGACGAACTGCTGGCGCGGCGCGTCGACGTGCGCTGGACGGGCTACCTGCGCCTGAACCACCTGACGCCCGAAATCGCCCGGAAGATGCTCGCCAGCGGTCTGGAAAGCCTCGACCTGTCCTTCACCGGCTCGCAGGACATGATCGACAGCCTGACGCTCGGTTACGAGCTCGACCAGCAGATGGGTGCCTTCCGCGCTTTTCGCGCGGCGCTGGCCGCCACGCCGGCCGACTTCAAGGTCAAGCTCTACCTGCCGCTCAACGCGCCGGGCGAGACGGCCGCCACCTTGCGCGCCACCATGGCGCACATCGAGGAGCTCTACCGCCTGTTCGGCCGCGACAAGGTGCTGCCTTTCATTTTCTTCGTTGGCGTGCAGCCGGGCACGCCGGTCGAGCGGCGCCTGATCGATTGCGGCTACCTCGGCGCCGGCTACGATCCGCTCACGCTCAATCCCTTCGTGATCAAGAAGCTGCTCTACAACCCGCCGCCGCTGGGGCCGCTGATCGGCCGCGCCTACCTGCGCGCGCTGGAATATTCGAGCAAGCGCGACGACGCGGCGGGCGAGTATGTCGGCCGCGCCACGCTGGAAATCCTCGCCCGCGAGTTGCCCGATAACCTCGGGCCCTCGCCGTGCAGCGACCGGGCGCCGCCGTATCGCCAGCACCGACTTTTCTGGCTGCGACCCGTCGCGAAGCGCTCAGAGCCCTAGACAGACGTATTTGATCTCGAGGTATTCCTCGATGCCGTGCCGCGAGCCCTCGCGGCCGATGCCCGATTGCTTGATGCCGCCGAAGGGCGCCGCCTCGTTGCCGAGGGTGCCGACATTGACGCCGACCATCCCGTATTCGAGCGCCTCGGCGACGCGCCAGACGCGGCCCAGGTCGCGCGCGTAGAAGTAGGCGGCCAGGCCGTACTCGGTGGCGTTGGCCAGGGCGATGGCCTCGGCCTCGTCGCGGAAGCGGAACAGCGGGGCCACCGGGCCGAAGGTCTCCTCGCGCGCGCAGCGCATCGCCGGCGTCGCGTCGGCGAGCACGGTCGGCTCGAAGAAGGTGCCGCCGAGCGCATGGCGCTTGCCGCCGGCAAGCACGCGCGCGCCTTGCGCGACCGCGTCGGCAACGTGGGCTTCCACCTTTTCCAGCGCGGCGTCGTCGATCAGCGGTCCCTGCTGCGTGCCCGCCGTGGCGCCGGGGCCGACTTTCAACTGGCCGACCGCCGCCGCGAGTTTTTGGGCGAATTCTTCATAAATGCCGTCCTGGATCAACAGGCGGTTGGCGCACACGCAGGTCTGCCCGGCGTTGCGGTACTTCGAGGCCAGCGCGCCGGCGACGGCCGCATCCACGTCGGCGTCGTCGAAGACGATGAAGGGGGCGTTGCCGCCCAGTTCCAGAGAAACCTTCTTCAGTGTGGGCGCACACTGCGCCATCAGCAGGCGGCCGACCTCGGTCGAGCCGGTGAAGGAAAGCTTGCGCACCGTCGGATTGGCGGTCAGTTCGGCGCCAATGACCGGGGCGCTCGCCGCCGATCCGGTGACGACGTTCAGCACGCCCGGCGGCAGGCCGGCGCGTTCGGCGAGCGCGGCCAGCGCCAGCGCGGTGAGCGGCGTCTGTTCGGCTGGCTTGATGATCACCGTGCACCCGGCGGCCAGCGCCGGCGCCACCTTGCGCGTGATCATCGCCGCCGGGAAATTCCACGGCGTGATGGCCGCGCATACGCCGACCGGTTGCCTGAGCGCCAGCAGACGCTGGCCGGCGACCGTTTCGGGAATCGTATCGCCATAGACGCGCTTGGCCTCCTCGGCGAACCATTCGACGAAGCTTGCCGCGTACAGCACTTCGCCCTGGGCCTCGGCGAGCGGTTTGCCCTGTTCCGAGGTCATCAGCAGGGCAAGGTCGTCGACATGGGCGACGATCAGGTCGCGCCAGTCGCGCAAAATGGCGCTGCGGCACTTGGCCGTCAGCGTCCGCCAGGCCGGCCAGGCCGCGTCGGCCGCCACGATGGCGCGACGGGTTTCTGCCGCGCCCATGTCGGGCACGGCGGCGAGGCGGACTCCGGTGGCCGGGTCGTGGATGGCGACGGTCGCCCCGCCGTCGGCGTCCGTCCAGGCACCGGCGACGCAGGCCTGGGTGCGCAATAGCGCGGGATCGCGCAATTTCATCGGCTTTGCTCCTTTTTTCGTAAATTCGCCGGCGAGTCTACCGGATTAGCATGGCCCGATGCGCCTGCCCGTCCTGCCTGTTCTGAGCCTTCTGTGGCCGCTGCTGCTGGCCGGCTGCGGCCATTTCGCCCCGCCGCCCGTGGTGTCGTCGCCCGCGCCGGCCGTCACGCGCCATCTCGATCCGCGCGCCCACGAGGTGGCGATGTTTTCGCTCGGCCTGATGGATACCGGCTACACCTTCGGCGGCAAGAATCCGGAAGCCGGGCTCGATTGCAGCGGCATGGTCAGCTACGTGTTCGAACAGGCCGCCGGTCTGCGGCTCGCCGGTTCGGCCGCCGACATCGCCCGCCACGGCCGCCCGGTATCGCGCGCCGAACTGCGCCCCGGCGATCTGGTGTTCTTCAACACCCGCAACCGGCCGCGCTCCCACGTCGGCATCTACATCGGTAGCGGCCGCTTCGTTCACGCCCCCAACAGCAACGGCCGCGTGCGCACCGAAAGCCTGAATGCCGGCTGGTTCGCGACGCGTTTCGAGGAAGCGCGCACTTACTTCGATTGACTGCCTGACTCCACGGGCAAGCTCATTCAGCCTGGAGGAGGTTCTGAAAAGGTGCGTGGTTTTTCCAGCGATAGGTGCCGAAGTCACGCCTATCCGTCGACAAGATGCGGCCGTGGCCCAGATGTTCGGCGAGCACGACCAGCGAGGCATCGGCCAGATCCATCGGCAAATCGGCGTACTGACGGCTCAGTTCGAGAATGCGCGGGCCATGGCGGGTGGTGATGTCGAAGAGCGCGAACGATTCGGCGAAAATTTGTTCGAGAAAGCGTTGGCGACAGGTTTCACCCAGGTACCTTCCGATCAGGTGTCCCGTTTCGATGACCACGGGCCAGGTCGTGATCAGCCCTTCGGTCAGTGCGTGGTAGGCGGCGACACAACGGCCATGCCAGGCATCGTTGCGGTCGGCCAGGCCGAAGAAGAATCCGCTGTCAGCGATGACCATGCTGGGAATGCTTGGCCTCGATGATTTCGCCGACGTATCTCTTGTAATGGCTGGACAGATCGGCCGGGGCGTCGTGGCTTGCGGCCATGCCGACGAATGAATCGAGCCCGCGCAGACGCCGCACCTGCTCCGCCCTCACCGCTTCGAAGTAGTGGTCGATCGCCTCGCGCACCACGTCGGACACCGTCAGGTGCCTGACGTCGGCGAGGTAATCGATCTTGGACTGGTAGGAATCGTCAAGTCTGGCATTTACGCGCATGATCACAGCCCGGGAATGAATGTCATACGGCGTATGCTATTCCTGTCGCGGCGTGATTGCAAGTGGCAATGCGTGCGAGCGGCATGCGTGGGTACGTCAGATAGCGCGCACTTACTTCGATTGAAGCGTTCCCGGGCGGCGCAAGGCGTCGCGGGCGTAACGATAAACGGTGCCGCAGGGCAGGCAGAAGGACTTGGGGCAGGTGAGGTTGTCGTTGCGCCAGATGGCGGCGAGCCAGAACAGCAGGCCGAGCAGGCTGCCGGCGACGACGAAGAGCCCGAGCAGGAGAGCCGGGCTGTAGGAGTCCTCGACGAAAGGCAGGCCGACCAGGCTGCCGGCCGCCGCGCCGAGCAGCACGAGGCGCCAGATTTCCCAGCGCCGGCGCTTGCAGCAGTGGAAGTAGAGCACGGGCAGGCCGACCGCCAGCACGCCGACGAAAACGCCGGCGGCGACCCAGTCGGTCAACCCCTGGGCCCGACCGAGTTCAAGGCCCTCCACCATCGCGGCAAATGCCGCCGCCACGCCCCCCAGCGCGGCGATGACGCGTTTCATGTTGCCTCCTCCGATTCATCCGGCGTGCCTTGTGTTTTTGTCAGCGACGCGCCGGGCCGTTGTTGTGATGTTCCGCTACGCCCTTCCCTTCAGTCGATCACACAAGCCACTGCGCATGGCGTGCCGATGCCGTCGCCCGCACCCTGGTTGGCGGCGATGGCACTGGGCATGGTGACGCGGAAACCGTCTTCCATCGGCACTGTCTGCGGCAGGGTATTGGCGTCCTGTACATAGGCGAACTTGCCCGCGCCGAACTCGACGCTGCCGGCGGCGTTGGTCAGGACGATTCGTCCACGCGCCATGTCGACGTGCAGGCCGTCGCGCGGGATGCGGCCGCGTTCGTTCCTGAGGTTTTGGCAGTCGCCCTGGCAGTACAGCGCGCCGAAATGGGTGCCGCGGATGCCGATGGTGACGGTGGGCGTCTGGTAGCTCACCTTTTCCTTGTTGCGCTTGGCGACCAGGCCGGTGACGGCGCGCATGCCGCCCTTGAGCAGGCTGGCGAGAACGCCGTCGTTTTCGGGCTTGGCGGCGTCGTAGCGGTAGTTGTCGACGCGAAAGCGCGAGTTGGGGCGTAGCACGACCTCGGCGCCGTCGATGAACTTGATGCGCGCGTAGGTGTCGGCCTCGGTGGCGAGGGTGTCGCCTTCATTGACCTGCGACTTGACGGACAGCAGCTTGGCGCTGCCGTCGGGCTGGATGACGGAGAGCACGCCGGAGAGGTGGGTGATCTCGCCGGCCGGGCCGGCCCATGCGGGGCCGAGCAGAAAGGCGAAGAAGAAGGCGCAGAGAAGGGGAAAGGTCTTTTTCATGGCATCAGGCCTTGCACTGGGCGAAACGCTTCTGGGTTGCGGGCTTTGTCTGCTCGCCTTCGCTGACTTTCGCCTCGGATTCCTCCTCCTCGTCTTCTCCGAACTCGCCCTCGCTGCCGCCGATGGTCTCGTCGGTGCCGGTCAGCCCGACGCTGGCGTAGGTCTCCACTTCCGGCTGCTCGTCGTAGATGGTCGGGTCGTCTTCGGAAGCGTTGTTGATGGTGTCCGTCACCGTGTTGATCACCGGGTTGATCACCGGGTTGCTTGCGGCGCCGTAGGTCAGCACCAG
>CAZGOH010000052.1:0-15255 GCA_964527195.1 uncultured Methyloversatilis sp. | reverse complement strand
TGGACCTGTTCGCGTACCTGCTCGATCAGCAACTTGAGCTCGAGCGCCACGGCGGTGACGGCGGCCGAAACCGACTTCGAGGCCAGCGTATTGGCTTCGCGGTTGAGTTCTTGCGTGAGGAAATCGAGGCGCTTGCCGACCGCGCCCCCCTTGTCGAGCACGCGCTCCACTTCCGACAGGTGCGCGACCAGGCGCGCCAGTTCCTCGGCGACATCGATCTTGGCGGCGAACACGCCAACTTCCTGGCGGATGCGGTCTTCATCGAGGTTGGCAACCGCTTCGCGCAGCTTGGCGGCAAGGCGCTCCGTGTAGTCGGCAATCGCCGCCGGCACCATGGGGCCGACTTTCGCCACTTCGGCACGCATGCGCGCGGTGCTTTCGCGCAGCACGCCGGCAAGGCGGGCCCCTTCGCGCGCGCGGCTGGCCAGGAAATCCTCGAGTGCCGCTTCGAGCAGCGCGAAACATTCCGCCTGCAGCCGCTCGGACGGGATCGCCTCGGAAGCCAGCACGCCCGGCCAGCGCAACACCTCCGCCACCGACAGCGGCGCGGCGTCGGCAAGCGTGGCGCGCACCTCGGCATCGAGCGCGCCGAGCTGGCGCACCAGCGCGAAATTCGGCGCCAGGTGCAGCGCGGCAGCGTTGTCCGGTTGCAGGTACAAACGACATTCGAGCTTGCCGCGTCCGATGGCGGCGGCGATGCGCTCGCGCACCGGCATCTCGAGGAAGCGCAACTCCTCGCCGCAGCGGAAGCTCAGGTCGAGAAAACGGCCGTTGACGCTCTTCAACTCGACATGGAGATTGGCACCGCCGAGGTCGCGGTCGAGGGCGGCATAGCCGGTCATGCTGTGGATGCTCATGGGGCGGGGTTCCTGTTTGCCTTTCGCGGCGCGCCAGCTTACACCGGCGGAACTAAAATGTGCCGCGATGCCTTCCGCCCAAACCAACGCGCCCCTGCCGACCGGTCATGTGATCGACGGCTACCGCTTCGAGCGCCAGTTGTCCATGGGTGGCTTTTCCATCGTCTATCTCGCCACCGATCCGAAAGGAAGCCCGGTGGCGATCAAGGAATACCTGCCGATCACGCTGGCGCGGCGCACCGTGGGCCTGCTGCCCCAGGTGTCGGCGGCGAACCGGGCTGCCTACCAGAGCGGCATGCTGGCCTTCTACGAGGAAGGCATCGCGCTGGCACGGCTGAGCCACCCGAACGTGGTGCGCGTCCTCAACTTCCTGCGCGCCAACGACACCGTTTATCTGGTGATGCGCTACGAACAGGGGCGCACGCTGCACGAACACATCCGCAGGCATCAGGGCGAATTCCGCGAAAGCTTCGTGCGCGGCGTGTTCGCACGTCTGCTCTCCGGGTTGCGCGAAGTCCATGCCAACCGCATGCTGCACCTGGACATCAAGCCTTCCAACATCTACCTGCGCACCGACGGCACGCCGGTGCTGATCGATTTCGGCGCGGCACGGCAAACCCTCTGCAAGAGCGACCCCGAGTTGCGGCCGACCTACACGCCCGGCTACGCCGCGCCCGAGCAGTACGGCAACCAGCCGGGGCAGGGGCCATGGACGGACGTGTATGCCGTCGGCGCCAGTATCTACGCCTGCCTGGCCGCTGCCGCCCCGCCGCCGGCCGATCGCCGCCTCGTCAGGGACGAACTGCAACCTGCGAGCGCACGCTGGGCCGGCAGGTATTCACCGCCATTGCTCGACGTCGTCGACCAGTGCCTGCGACTCGACCCGCTCGCCCGGCCGCAAAGCGCCTTCGCCCTGCAGCGCATGCTGGCGGCCCCCCTTGTCCCGCCCTCGCCCGCATCATGAAGTACACCCTTTTCGCCGAAAGCCGCATCGGCGGACGGCCGATGAACGAGGATCGCATCCTCCACGCGTGCAGCGGCGAGGCGCTGCTGCTGGCCGTCGCCGACGGCCTCGGCGGCCATGGCCACGGCGAGGTCGCCGCCGAGGCTGCCCTGCACAGCATCCGCGCCACCTTCCAGCGTCGTGCCCGCCCCCGCCTCGACAATCCACAGGGCTTTCTGGCCGACGCGCTCGCCGGGGCCCACACCGCCATTTGCGCCCACGCCAGACTGCGCGGCCTGGACGATCTGCCGCGCACCACCTGCGTCGCGTGCGTCGTGCAAGATGGCCTGGCCTGCTGGGCACACGCCGGGGATTCGCGGCTGTACGTGCTGCGCTCGGGGCGGGTGCTGACACGCACGCGCGACCATTCGCGCGTGCAATCCCTCGTCGACACCGGCCGCATCCCCCCCGCCGCCGCGCGCACCCACGACGCGCGCAACACGCTGACCAGCTGCCTCGGCGGTGCCAGCACCCCGCGCTTCGAGTTTTCGGAAAAGCTCCCCCTCGCCGCCGGCGACGTACTGCTGCTTTGCACCGACGGACTCTGGGGGCCGCTGCCTGACGATGCGCCACTGGCCGAATTGTCGCGCGGCGACGCGCTCGCGGGCGGACGCCGGTTGCTCGACCGCGTAGAATCCACGGCAGGCCCGGGACGCGACAATCTTTCGCTGCTGCTCGCGGTCTGGCAGGGCGCCGAAAATGCAGGCACGGCCGCCGCGCCAACGCCCCTTTGGACCGCTGCCGACTTCGAGCGCACCCTCAACACCACCCACGACCGCCTGCACGCCAAGGAACCGCGATGATCTCAAGAACCGCCGGCCGACTCGCCGATGCGTTGCGCCCGCTCAGCTTCACCCGCCAATACACCCGTCACGCCGAAGGCAGCGTGCTCGTCGAATTCGGCCATACCAAGGTGCTGTGCACCGCGAGCATCGAGGAACGCCTGCCACCCTTTCTCAAGGGCAAGGGACAGGGCTGGGTCACCGCCGAATACGGCATGCTGCCGCGCTCGACCCATACGCGCACCGACCGCGAGGCGGCAAAAGGGAAGCAATCCGGGCGCACCCAGGAAATCCAGCGGCTGATCGGCCGTTCCCTGCGCGCCGTCACCGACCTCGTCGCCCTCGGCGAGCGCCAGATCACCCTCGACTGCGACGTCCTCCAGGCCGACGGCGGCACGCGCTGCGCCTCGATCAGCGGCGCCTGCGTGGCGCTGCACGATGCGCTTTCCGGCCTGGTGGCCGCCGGCAAGATCGCCGCCCACCCGATGCGCGACATGGTCGCGGCGGTTTCCGTCGGCCTGGTCGACGGCCGGCCGGTGCTCGATCTCGATTACGGCGAGGATTCCGGCTGCGACACCGACATGAACGTGGTGATGACCGGCAGTGGCGGCATGGTCGAACTACAGGGCACGGCGGAAGGCGCCCCCTTCAGCCACGCCGAACTCGGCGCCCTGCTCGCGCTGGCGGACCGGGGCATCGCCGCCATCGTCACGGCGCAGCGCGCGGCGCTCGCCACCCCGCGTGCCGACCTGCGTTGACCCATGTCAAGCCATGCGGCGGCGTGCGGATTTATAGTCCGCCGCTGACTTTTTTCCCCATTCGGCCATGGCTTCGGATTTCGAACTCGTCTGCCCCGCCGGCGGCCTGCCGGCATTGAAGACCGCCGTCGACCACGGCGCGGATTGCGTCTACACGGGCTTTCGCGACGAGACCAACGCGCGCAACTTCACCGGCCTGAATTTCGACGACAAGAGCCTCAAGGAGGGCGTCGCCTACGCGCATCAACGTGGCGCGAAGGTGCTCATCGCGCTCAACACCTACCCGCAGGACGGCAACTGGCCGCGCTGGACCGCCGCTGTCGACAAGGCCGCCGCCTTCGGCGTGGACGCGATCATCCTCGCCGACCCCGGCCTGATGGACTACGCCCACCGCACCCACCCGCAATTGCGTCTCCACTTGTCCGTGCAAGGCTCGGCGACCAACTACGAGGCGATCAACTTCTACCGCGAGCGCTTCAACATCCAGCGCGCCGTGCTGCCGCGCGTGTTGTCGCTGGCGCAAGTCGAGCATGTGGTGAAGAACACGCCCGTCGAGATCGAGGTGTTCGGCTTCGGCGGCCTGTGCGTGATGGTCGAAGGCCGCTGCGCGCTGTCCGCCTATGCCACCGGCACCTCGCCCAACTGCAACGGGGCCTGTTCGCCGGGCAAGGCGGTGCGCTATGAGGAAACGCCGACCGGCATGGAGACGCGCCTCAACGGCATCCTCATCGACAAGTTCGGTGCTGGCGAGCGTGCCGGCTATCCGACACTGTGCAAGGGGCGTTTTGAAGTCGACGACGAGACCTACTACGCCATCGAGGAGCCGACCAGTCTCAACACGCTGGAGCTGTTGCCCGAGCTGATGAAGATGGGTATTGCGGCGATCAAGATCGAGGGCCGCCAGCGCAGCCCGGCCTACGTCAAGCAGGTGACTCAGGTGTGGCGGCAGGCGATCGATGCGACAAAGCGCGACCCCGAACACTTCGCCGTGCTGCCGGGCTGGATGGCGGAACTCAACAAGATTTCCGAAGGCCAGTCGGCTACTCTCGGGGCTTACAATCGCCCATGGAAGTGAGCACGATGAAGCTCTCTCTCGGCCCTCTGCTGTTCTACTGGCCGCGCCAGCGGACGATGGATTTCTATGCCGAGATGGCGGAGCAGCCCGTCGACGTCATCTATCTCGGCGAGGCGGTCTGCTCGCGACGCCACGAGATGCGCCTCGACGACTGGCTCGAAGTCGCCGCCGTGCTCGCCGACGCCGGCAAGGACGTCGCCTTCTCGACCCTGCCGCTGATCGAGTCCGAGTCGGACCTCAAGGCGGTACGTCGCCTGATGGACGCGGCGCACGCCGATGCGCGCCTGACGGTCGAGGCCAACGAGATGGGCGCGGTGCGCCAGTTGGCGGAGCGCGGCCAGAAATTCGTCGCCGGGCCGACGCTCAACGTCTTCAACGGCCACACGCTGCAACTGCTCGCCGACGGTGGCGCGACGCGCTGGGTGATGCCGCCGGAGAGCGGGCGCGCCGCGCTCGCCGGCATGGCGATTCCCGCCGGCGTCGAAACCGAGGTTTTCGTCCATGGCCGTATTCCTCTGGCCTACTCGGCACGCTGTTTCACCGCGCGGCGCTACCGCCTGCAGAAGGATGCCTGCGAGTTCCGCTGCATCGAGTTCCCCGACGGCCTCGACCTCAAGACCCGCGAGGGCGAGGCATTCCTGACGCTCAACGGCATCCAGACGATGTCCGCGAAGGTTTATCATCTCGAACGCGAACTGCCGGAACTGGCCGCCGCCGGGTGCGACCTGATCCGTCTCTCTCCGCAATCGACCGGAATGACGGAACTGATCGCCGCCTATCGCGCCCTGCTCGACGGCCAATCCGCGCACCTGCCCGCCGGAGACTGGTGCAACGGATTCTGGTACGACAAACCCGGACTGGAGATGGTGACGTGATGACGAATTTCCCCAGATTGCCCGATTTCACCTTGCCCGCGCCGCTGGCGCGCCTGGGCGGCAAGCTGCCGCAACTGCCGCCGACGCTGGCGCTGGTGACCGGACTCAACCTCGCCCTCGACCGCCTGATCCCGCGCGAGCCGCTGGAGATGCTGATCGGCAAGCGCTTCGTCATCCGCGTCAGGGATGCCGGCATGACGCTGCGCTTCGCCTACGGGCCACGCGGTTTCCGCCCCACCTTCGACGCCGCGCCGCCCGACCTGACCATCTCGGCGCGCGCGCGCGACTTCATCGCCCTGCTGGCCCGCGAGGAAGATCCCGACACCCTCTTCTTCAACCGCCGGCTGCTCATGGAAGGCGACACCGATCTCGGCCTCCTGGTGAAGAACACCCTCGACGGCATCGAACTCCCGGACTTCGATCCGGCGCGCCTCTCGCCGGCGGAAATGCTGCACCGCCTGCGCGCGCGCCTGGCCACCCCACGCGTCGCCTGAAAGTCGGCGTTGGCGTGACGGCGCGCACACCCTCCGGCCTGCCGTTCTACCTCGCCGCCGTCTACGCCCTGCTGGCGCTCTACGCCAGCCTGTACCCGTTCACACGCTGGCACGACACCGGCGGCGATCCGCTCGCCTTCCTGACGGCGCCCTGGCCGCGCTACGTCACGCACTTCGACCTGCTCGCCAACACGCTCGCCTATGTACCGCTCGGCCTGCTCTGGGCGACGGCTTTTTGCGCGCGCCTGCCGCGCGGCATCGCCTTTCTTTGCGCCTTGCTGTCCGGCGCGGCGTTTTCCTTCGGCATCGAGACGGCGCAGACCTTCCTGCCCCACCGGGTGCCCTCGAACATCGACCTCGCCTGCAACACCCTCGGCACGCTGCTCGGCGCAGCCCTGGGTGCGCTCGCCGGCCGGCACCTGCTCGACGGCGGCCGGCTGCACGCCTGGCGCGAGCGCCGCTTCCTCGCCGGCCCGACCGGCGACGTCGGCCTGGTGCTCCTGGGCCTGTGGTTCTTCACCCAGCTCAATCCGGAAACCTTTCTGTTCGGCAACGGCAACCTGCGCGGCCTTCTCGGCCTGCCGGCACCGCTGCCCTTCGACGCGGCGCATTTCGTCGGCTACGAGATGGCCGTCGTGGCGGCGCAGACCCTGGCCGTCGCGCTGATCGGCGGCCGGCTCGCCGCCAACCACCCGGTGCTGCTGCCGCTGGCCGTGCTGCTCGTCGCACTGGCCGTGAAGAGCCTCGCCCTGATGCTGCTGATCGAAAGCCTGCACGGCTTCGCCTGGGCGACACCCGGCACGCTGGGCGGGCTGGGGCTCGGCATCGCCCTGTGGGCGGCCTGCGGCCTGCTCGGCGCGGGCGCACGCCAGGCGCTCGCCGCCCTCGCGCTGATGCTCGCCGTGGCCCTCGCGAACCTGATGCCGGACAATCCCTATCTCGAGCACACCCTGAGCGTCTGGCGCCAGGGCCACTTTCTCAACTTCAACGGCGCGACGCGGCTGGTCTCCTCGCTGTGGCCCTTTCTCGCGCTGCCCTGGCTGATGCTCCCGAGGACCGCCCATGAACGCCATCGCTGATCTCGAAACCCTGAAACTGGCCCTGCGCGAATTCGCCGCCGCGCGCAACTGGCGGCAATACCACACGCCGAAGAACCTCGCGATGGCAATGATCGTCGAGGCGGCCGAGCTGGTCGAGCATTTCCAGTGGGCGACGCCGGAGGAGAGCCTGCGGCCACCCCCCGAAAAGCTGGCGGAAATTCGCGACGAAGTCGCCGACACCCTGATCTACCTGGTCGAGCTGGCCGATGCCCTCGACATCGACCTGATCGCCGCCGCACACGACAAGATCGCCAAGAACGCCCTGAAATACCCGGCTCCGCCGCCGCCACAAAACGCGTAATATCCTTGCCGGATATCCGCTTTGCAAAAGGAAGGGGTCATGATCACCGAGCTCGAGGACTTCAACGTCGTCAACGCCCGCTACCCCCACATCGGCCGCCGCCTGCGCGACGGCCAGCGCGCCGGATTTCCTGCCGACATCGCCACCGCGCTATTCCGGTTGATGATGCAGCATGACCGGGAGTTCCCCGAGTTCGAGATACGGCTGGACGACGTCTGGGCGCAGCACGAGGACGGTACCCAGGGCGCCCATGGCTGAGGGCGGCCGGCGATGCGCGGCATCAGTGCGCTTCGTCCCAGTTCGTTCCGGCACCAACTTCCGCCAATAGCGGCACCGACAGCTGCGCCACCCCGGCCATCAAGGTCGGCAGGGCTTCCCTGACGCTTTCGAGTTCGGCCTCGGGCACTTCGAGCACCAGTTCGTCATGTACCTGGAGGATCAGCTTCGACTGGCGCTTTTCCTTGTCCAGCCAGCCTTGCACGGCGATCATCGCCAGCTTGACGAGGTCGGCGGCCGTGCCCTGCATCGGCGCGTTGATCGCGGCGCGTTCGGCGCCCTGGCGGCGGCCGACATTGGAAGAGTGGATATCCGGCAGCCACAGGCGGCGGCCGAAGACGGTCTCGACGTAGCCGCGTTCTCTCGCTGCGGCGCGCGTGTCTTCCATGTAGCGCGCCACGCCCGGATAGCGGGCGAAGTAACGGTCCATGTAGGTCTGCGCGGACGAGCGATCCACGCCGATCTGCTTCGCCAGCCCGAAGGCGCTCATGCCGTAGATCAGGCCGAAGTTGATGGCCTTGGCGGCGCGGCGCTGCTCGTTCGTCACCTCCAGCGGCGTGATGCCGAACACCTCGGCGGCGGTGGCGCGGTGCACGTCGCAGCCAGCGGCGAAAGCGTCGAGCAGCCCCTTGTCGCCGGAGAGGTGCGCCATGATCCGGAGCTCGATCTGAGAATAGTCGGCGCTGACGAGACGGCAGCCGGGCGGCGCGACGAAGGCGGCGCGGATGCGGCGGCCTTCCGGCGTGCGGATCGGGATGTTCTGCAAGTTGGGGTCGGAGGAGGCGAGCCGGCCGGTGACGGCGACGGCCTGCGAGAAGCTCGTAT
Source organism: uncultured Methyloversatilis sp. (assembly GCA_964527195.1). GTDB lineage: Bacteria > Pseudomonadota > Gammaproteobacteria > Burkholderiales > Rhodocyclaceae > Sulfuricystis. Next base: position 6,909 of record CAZGOH010000052.1, on the reverse strand, counting down.
GCACGCGTCCGGTGGCCGGGTTGACCATCTTCGGCAGCTTGTCGGCGTAAGTGCCCTTGAGCTTGGCCAGTGTGCGGTGCTCGAGCAGGCACTTGGGCAGCGGGTAGTCCTCGGCGAGTTTTTGCAGCACTTCCTCGTCGGTCGAGGGCGTGCCCGAGGCAGTCTTTTTCACCACCGGCAGTCCGTGCTTGCCAAACAGGATTTCGGCGAGCTGCTTGGGCGAATTGAGGTTGAAAGGCTGGCCGGCGAGCGCGTGCGCCGTCGCCTCGATCTCCATGAGCCGGCGGCCGAGCGCATCGCTTTGCCGGGCGAGCGCCTGCGTGTCGATCAGCACGCCGGTGCGCTCCATGCGGAACAGGATTTCGGCCACCGGCAGCTCGATGTCGCGATAGAGGCGGTCGAGCTTTTCTTCGGCAGCGAGGCGCGGCGCGAGCGCCTGATGGACGCGCAGCGTGACGTCGGCGTCCTCGGCGGCGTATTCGGCGGCGCGTTCAAGATCGACCTGCGCGAAGGAGATGCGGCTCGCGCCCTTGCCGGTCACCTCGTCATAGCTGATCGTTGCGAGGCCGCAGTGGCGTTCGGCGAGGTTGCCCAGTTCGTGCGACTGATCCGATTCGAGCACATAGGACTCCAGCAGCGTGTCCTCGACGATGCCTTTGAGTTCGATGCCGTGGTTGGCGAAGACGTGGCGGTCGTACTTGAGATGCTGGCCGACTTTCTTGTGGAGCGCCGATTCGAGCCAGGGCTTGAGTTTCGCCAGCGTCGCATCGAACGGCAGCTGGTCGGGCGCGCCAGCGTAAACGTGGCCGAGCGGCAGATAGGCGGCCGCGCCCGGTTCGGTGCAGAAAGAGAGCCCGACGAGCTTCGCCTGCATTGGATCGAGCGCCGTGGTTTCGGTGTCGAGCGCGACGAGTTCGGCCGCATCGAGGCGGCTCAGCCAGTCGTCGAGTTGCACCTCGGTGCGGATGCACTCGTAACGGCTGCGGTCGGGATTGGTGGCTTCGAAAGTCGGTGCCGGCGAGACGGCGGGGGTTTTCGCGGGCGCGGTTTTTTTGGCGACCTCGCCGCGCATGTCACCATTGAGTTCGCGCAACCAGGACTTGAAGTCCAGTTCCGCGTAGAGCGCCTTGAGCTTTTCCGTATCCGGCGCCGCCGGCGCGAGTTCGACGGCGGGAAGTTCGAGGTCGCACGCCACGGTGACGAGCTTTCTGCCCAGCGGCAGGAAGTCGAGATGCTTCCTGAGGTTTTCGCCCGCCACGCCGCCGATTTCGTCGGCATGCGCGACGATGGCATCGAGCGCGCCGTATTGCGCCAGCCATTTCACGGCGGTCTTGGGGCCGACCTTGGCGACGCCCGGCACGTTGTCGACCGTGTCGCCGATCAGGGCGAGGTAATCGACGATGCGTTCCGGCGGCACGCCGAACTTCTCCTGCACGCCGGCGACATCGAGCCGTTCCTCGGTCATGGTGTTGACCAGCAGCACATGGCGATTCACCAGCTGGGCGAGATCCTTGTCGCCGGTGGAGATGATGCAGTCCTCGCCGCGCGCCGTGGCCTGCGCGGCCAGCGTGCCGATGACGTCGTCGGCTTCGACCCCCGCGATGCACAACAACGGCCAGCCGAGCGCGCGGATCGCCGCGTGCAAGGGCTCGATCTGTGCGGCGAGATCGTCCGGCATCGGCGGCCGGTGCGCCTTGTAGTGCGGATACCAGTCGTCGCGGAAAGTCTTGCCCCTGGCGTCGAAGACGACGGCGCGCCGATCAGCGGCGGGATGGTCGGCGACCAGCCGGCGCAACATGGCGAGCACACCCTTGATCGCACCGGTCGGCTGGTTCGCCGCGTTGCGCAGGTCCGGCAGGGCGTGAAAAGCGCGGTATAAATACGAAGACCCGTCGACGAGAAGCAGCATGAGGAGAGCAGGACGATGAGCGCGAAGGACAAGTTGCCGAAGATCGCCGATCCGCGGCTGGCGGCCCCGGCCTCGACGGCCCGCGAGGCCTGGCGGGTGTTCGGGATTATGTCAGAGTTCGTCGAGGCGACCGAGCGGCTCGCGGGCATCCGCCCGGCGGTGTCGATCTTCGGCAGCGCGCGCATCCGCGCCGATTCGCCCTACTATCTGCTGACCGAACGCATCGCCCGCCTGCTCTCGGACGCCGGCTTTTCGGTGATCTCCGGCGGCGGGCCCGGCGTGATGGAAGCCGCCAACAAGGGCGCCTTCCACGGCAACAGCCCGTCGGTCGGCCTCAACATCCAGCTGCCGATGGAGCAGGCGGCCAATCCCTACCAGGACATCTCGCAAAGCTTCCGCCATTTTTTCGCGCGCAAGTACATGTTCGTGCGCTTCGCCGCCGCCTACGTGGTGATGCCCGGCGGCTTCGGCACCCTCGACGAACTGCTGGAGGCGCTGACGCTGATCCAGACCGGCAAGACGCCGCGGATGCCGCTCATCCTGGTCGGCGACGGCTTCTGGACCGGCCTCCTCGACTGGTTCCGCGAGCGCCTGGTGGCCGAGGGCATGATCAACCCCGAGGACATGGACCTGCTACAGATCATCGACGAGCCGGAAGCCATCGTCGCAGCGATCTTCCGCCACTACGAGACGCGCGGCTTCGACCGCCTGCCGGCCGAACACGATCTGCTGCTGAATTTGTAGTTAGAATCACGCATTCCCACTCGTCGCCTCGCCCACGTCATGCGCCCGACCCTCTCCGCCCTGCTGCTCGTCCTCGCCCTGCCCGTCGCGGCGCAAACGACGCGCCCCGCCAACTTGCAGCCCCTGCCGGCACCGCCGCCGCCACCGCCCGGCATGATCGACGACGCCAGCCTCGAGCCCCAGGTGACCATCAAGAAGCGCGGCGAGGACCAGGTCGAGGAATACCGCATGAACGGCAAGCTCTACATGATCAAGGTGACCCCACCGCACGGTACGCCCTATTACCTCGTCGACCCGAAGGGCGACGGCGGCTTCGTGCGCGAGAACCTCGGCGTCGGCGACAAGACCCTGTCGGTGCCGATGTGGGTCATCCGCAGCTTCTGATTCCGCCCTGATGCAGGCACGCCGACTGCCCGCCGAGCGCGGCACCTGGTGGTTGATCGAAGGCTTCCGCCTGTTCCGCCGCAACCCGGCGCTGATCACCGCCCTCACCCTCACCTACCTGCTCGTCGTGCAGGCGCTCGTCGTGCTGCTGCCCGGCATCGGTCCGATACTGCTGCCGCTCTTGCTGCCATTGCTCACCCTGATCGTCGCCAACGGTTGCCGCCTGGTCGATGAAGGCCGTGCGCCCGGCAAGGACACGCTGCTGCGCGGCGTCACCGGCAACGGCCAGGCGCTCTTGCGGCTCGGCGTCCTGCAGCTGGCCGGCGCCCTGCTGCTGGTGCTGCTCAACGCCCTCTTCAACGCCGGCGCGGCGCCCCTGAACGGCATCGAGGCTTCCATCCTCGCACCGAACATGGGCGAAGGCAGCCCGGCACCCGACGGCGCCAGCCCGGCTGCCGCGGAAGCCGCCGCACTCGGTGCGCTGGCGCGGCTGATGCTTCTCGCCCTGCCGCTGATCCTGGCGTTCTGGTTCGCCCCCTTCCTCGTCGGCTGGGACCGCGTCGCCCCGGTCAAATCGCTGTTCTTCAGCCTCGTCGCCACCGGGCGCAACTGGCGCGCCTTCGGCATGTTCGGCCTCGGCACGATCGTGCTCGCCGGCATCCTTCCCGGCGTGATCCTCATCATCGTCGGCCAGATCGCCGGGCTCGCGCTTTCCGCGACCTTCATCGCCCTGCGCATGCTGCTGGTGTTCCTCGTCGCACCGGTACTCACCGCCAGCATCTACGTCAGCTACCGCGACATTTTCCATTCCGGCATCGACGAGAATGCCTGAGCCGCCGGGCCGGGCCGGCGCTGGCGGCGCCATGGGCACCGCCAGAAATGATGCTATTGGCATCATGGGCGGCACCTTCGACCCGGTACACAACGCCCACCTCGCCCTGGCGCGCACCGCGCGCGACCGCCTGTCCCTCGCCGAGGTGCGCTGGATACCGTCCGGCCAGCCGCCGCACCGCGCCGCGCCGCGTGCCGTCGCGGACCACCGCCTGGCGATGGTACGGGCCGCCATCGACGGCGAACCCGGTTTCGCCGTCGATGCGGGCGAGGTCGCCCGCACGGAACCCAGCTACACCGTGCATACCCTGCTGCGTCTGCGCGCAGAACTCGACCCCGCCACGCCCCTGGTGCTGCTGATGGGGGCCGACGCTTTCCTCGGCCTGCCGGGCTGGCATCGCTGGCGCGAAATTTTCGACCTCGCCCACCTCGCCATCGCCACCCGCCCCGGTTATCCGCTCGACGCCGTCGATCCGCCACTCGCCGACGTCCTCGCCAGTCGCCGTAGCGCCAGCGCCGACTTTCGATCACCCGCCGGCAGTATCGTCACCTTCGAACTCGTCGCCGGCACCGTCTCGGCCACCGAAGCGCGCGCGCTGATCGCCGCCGGCGCGCCGGATGCGCAGTTGCTCGAATTGCTGCCCGCACCGGTGCTCGACTATATTCATCAACACTCGCTCTACCAAACCTGACCCATCATGGACATCCGCAAACTGCAACGCATCGTCGTAGGCGCCCTCGAAGACGTGAAGGGCAAGAACATCGAAGTCATCAACACGCGCAAACTTTCCGACCTGTTCGGCCGCGTCGTCGTCGCCACGGGCGATTCCAATCGCCAGGTGCGCGCGCTCGCCAACAATGTTGCCGTCAAGGTGAAGGAAGCCGGCGGCGAGGTGCTCGGCGTCGAAGGCGAAGACGCCGGCGAATGGGTGCTGGTCGATTGCGGTGACCTCGTCTGCCATGTCATGCAGCCGAAAATCCGCAGCTACTACGATCTCGAGGCGCTCTGGCAGGCGAAACCGAAGCGCGCCAGCGCGTGAAGCTGCTGATCGTCGCCGTCGGCACCCGCCTGCCCGACTGGATGAACGCCGGCTGCGCCGAATACATGAAGCGCATGCCGCGCGAACTGCCGCTCGAACTCGTCGAGATCAGGCCCGAGCCGCGCAGCACCGGCAAGACCGTCGAAGCGATGATGGCCACCGAGGCGAAACGCATCGAGGCGGCGCTGCCGCCGCGTTGCCGCCGCATCGCGCTCGACGAGCGCGGCGACGCACCCGACACCCATGACCTGGCGAAACGCCTGGGGCAGTGGCAGGACGGCGGGGATGCCGTCGCCTTCCTGATCGGCGGGCCGGACGGGCTCGACCCCGCGCTCAAGCGCAGCGCGCACGAAACCCTGCGTCTATCCTCGCTCACCCTGCCGCACGGACTGGCGCGCGTGGTGCTGGCCGAGGCGCTCTACCGCGCCCACAGCCTGCGCGCCGGGCATCCGTATCATCGTGATTGAACCCCGCATCCATCTGGCCTCGCAAAGCCCGCGGCGGCGCGAACTGCTGACGCAGGTCGGCGTGCGCTTCGACCTGCTGCTGTTCCGCACCGGCGTTCGTGCCGACCCGCAAACCGACGAAACGCCGCTGCCCGGCGAGGCGCCCGATGTCTACGCGCTGCGCGTGGCCGCCGCCAAGGCACGTCACGGTGCGCGCCTGCTCGGCCTGCGCCATCTGCCCGCGCGCCCGGTGCTGGCGGCCGACACCACGCTCGACGTCGATGGCGAAATCGTCGGCAAGCCGGCAGACGACGCCGACGCAGCCGCCATCCTCGCCCGCCTTGCCGGGCGCAGCCACCGCGTGCTCACCGCCATCGCCGTCGCATCGGCAGACAAGGGCGGCGACCGGCTAGAGACGCGCCTGTCGGTCAGCGAAGTGCGTTTCCGCGCCTTGTCGGACGCGGAAATTCGCCGTTACGTGGCGAGCGGCGAGCCGCGCGACAAGGCTGGCGCCTACGGCCTGCAGGGCCGCGCCGCGATGTTCATCGAAGCCATCGCCGGCAGCCCGTCGGGCATCGTCGGCCTGCCGCTGTGCGAAACCGTGCTGCTGCTGCGCGAATTCGGCTATCCAGCATAAACTCGCCGTTCCGCCACAGCCGACTTTCGGTCGTTCGCCATGAATGAAGAGTTCCTGATCAACTGCACGCCGCGCGAAACGCGCGTCGCCCTCATGCAGCAAGGTGCCGTGCAGGAACTGCACGTCGAGCGCATCGGCGGGCGCGGCATCGTCGGCAACATCTACCTGGGCCGCGTCGCCCGCGTGCTGCCCGGCATGCAGTCGGCCTTCATCGAGGCGGGGCTGGATCGCACCGCCTTCCTGCACGTCGCCGACCTCTGGGGCGAGAAGGGAGGCACCGCCGCACGCGCCATCGAGCGTCTGATCGCCGAAGGCGAGACGCTCATGGTGCAGGTGCTCAAGGATCCGATCGGCACCAAGGGCGCGCGTCTCACCACGCAGATCTCGCTCGCCGGACGATTGCTGGTCTATCTGCCGCAGGAACGCCACATCGGCATCTCGCAGAAAATCGACGACGAGGCCGGCCGCGAAGCCCTGCGCGAGCGCATCCAGGCCCTGCTGCCCGCCGAGGAGACGGGCGGCTTCATCGTGCGCACCATGGCGGAAAACGCCTCCGACGCCGAGCTCGCCGCCGACATCGCCTACCTCTCCCGGCTCTGGCAGGAAATCCGCCACCGCGCGCAATCCGGCACCGCACCCGCCCTGCTGCACCACGACCTGACGCTCGCCCAGCGCGTGTTGCGCGACCTCGCGAGCTCGGAAACGCAACGCATCTTCGTCGATTCGCGCGAAAACTTCCAGAACCTCTCCGTCTTCGCGCGCGAATACATGCCGCAGCTGACACCGCTGCTGTCGCACTACACCGGCGAGCGCCCGCTGTTCGATCTCTACGGCGTCGAGGACGAGATCCAGAAGGCGCTGGCGCGCCGCGTCGACCTCAAGTCCGGCGGTTACCTGATCATCGACCAGACCGAGGCG
>CAZGOH010000051.1:0-15320 GCA_964527195.1 uncultured Methyloversatilis sp. | reverse complement strand
TCCCCACATTCACGTGCGGCTTCGTACGCTCAAATTTGCCTTTTGCCATGATTCGCTTCTTCCTTTAAAGAACATTCACTTCTTGTTGATAACGGCCTCGGCGACATTTTTCGGCGCCTCGCTGTAATGCTTGAACTCCATCGAATAGGTTGCACGGCCCTGCGTGAGTGATCGCAGTTGCGTTGCATAACCAAACATCTCAGCGAGAGGCACCTCTGCCTTGATCGCCTTAATGCCACCAGGCAGATCATCCATTCCCTGAACCATACCGCGACGCCCAGACAGATCGCCCATGACGTTACCCATGTAGTCTTCCGGAGTTTCGACCTCCACCGCCATCATGGGCTCGAGAAGAACAGGGTTTGCCTTGCGCATTGCATCCTTGAACGCCATCGAAGCGGCCATCTTGAAAGCGTTTTCATTCGAATCAACGTCATGGTAGGAACCGTCAAATAGCGTAACCTTGACATCGACGACCGGAAATCCAGCAAGAACGCCGTTAGGCAGGGTTTCCTGTAAGCCTTTGTCGACTGCTGGAATGTACTCCCGAGGCACCGTACCACCCTTGATGGCATCAACGAACTCATAACCCTTGCCCTGCTCGTTCGGCTCAAGCTTGATCCAGACATGCCCATACTGACCTCGGCCACCTGACTGCTTAACAAATTTTCCTTCCTGCTCAACAGCCTTGCGGATCGCCTCGCGATAGGCAACCTGGGGAGCGCCCACATTGGCCTCAACACCGAACTCGCGCTTCATGCGATCAACAATGATTTCGAGATGGAGTTCCCCCATACCAGAGATGATCGTCTGGCCAGACTCTTCATCGGTGCGAACACGGAACGACGGATCCTCCTGCGCCAAGCGACTCAGCGCAATGCCCATTTTCTCCTGGTCACCCTTGGTCTTTGGTTCCACAGCGACGTGAATGACGGGATCGGGAAAAACCATGCGCTCAAGAATCACCTCGGCATCTGGATCGCACAGGGTCTCGCCAGTCGTCACCTCCTTCAATCCGACACATGCCGCGATATCCCCCGCCAAGACTTCCTTGATTTCCTCACGGTTATTGGCATGCATCTGCAGAATTCGCCCAATCCGCTCCTTCTTCCCCTTCACCGGGTTGTAGACAGTCGCACCTGACTGCAACGCGCCGGAATACACGCGAATGAACGTCAGTTGCCCAACATAGGGGTCGGTCATCAGTTTGAACGCAAGCGCAGAAAACTTTTCGCCGTCGTCTGCACGCCGACTCACCACTTGCTCCCTGGCATCAACTCCTTCGACCGGAGGGATGTCGACAGGTGATGGCAACAATTCGATGACCGCATCCAACATGCGCTGCACCCCCTTGTTCTTGAAGGCGGTACCACAAAGCATCGGTTGAATCTCGCAGCCGATGGTTCTCAGACGCAAACCCAACTTGATCTTGTCCTCGGAAAGCTCGCCGTTTTCAAGATACTCGTTCATGAGTTCTTCAGATGCCTCGGCAGCGGCCTCGACCATCTGCTCTCGCCATTTCCGTGCAGTTTCAAGCAATTCGGCAGGAACCTCACGATAGTCGAACTTCATGCCCTGCGAGGCCTCATCCCAAATGATCGCCTTCATCTTGACAAGATCAACCACGCCGGTAAAACCGTCTTCTGCACCGATAGGAATGACGATCGGTACTGGATTGGCGCTTAGACGAGTTTTCATCTGGTCGTAGACCTTGAAGAAATTCGCCCCGGTGCGATCCATTTTGTTGACGAACGCAAGGCGTGGCACCTTGTACTTGTTCGCCTGACGCCAGACGGTTTCGGATTGTGGCTGCACACCACCTACCGCGCAATAAACCATGCACGCCCCATCAAGAACACGCATCGAACGCTCCACCTCAATGGTGAAATCGACGTGCCCCGGGGTATCGATGATATTGAACCGGTGCTCAGGAAACGACATGTCCATGCCCTTCCAGAAACAGGTCGTAGCCGCAGAAGTAATCGTGATACCACGCTCCTGCTCCTGTTCCATCCAGTCCATCGTGGCCGCACCATCATGAACTTCGCCGATCTTGTGATTCACTCCGGTATAGAAGAGAATCCGTTCAGTCGTTGTGGTCTTTCCGGCATCAATATGCGCCGAGATGCCGATATTGCGATAGCGCTCAATAGGTGTCTTGCGGGCCACTTGCTTTTCCTGCCTATTCTCGTCCGCAACGCGGCACGACCGATCCGTCGGGGTGCATGCGGCAGACCATCCAAAGAAACGCTGCGGACAAAAGACCCGCAGCACGCCGGTTGTTACGCGTTACGATCTTTCATCACAACCGCTAGAACCTGAAGTGCGAGAACGCTTTGTTGGCCTCGGCCATGCGATGAACTTCCTCTCGCTTCTTCATGGCAGCACCACGCCCCTCGGAAGCCTCCAGCAACTCGGTCGCCAAACGCTGATCCATCGACTTCTCGCTCCGCTTGCGGGCCGCCTCCCGAATCCAGCGCATTGACAAGGCAAGGCGCCGCGAAGGACGAACCTCAACCGGCACCTGGTAGTTGGCTCCACCGACACGACGGCTTTTGACTTCGACAATTGGCTTCACGTTACCAATCGCCAGAGAAAACACCTCGACCGGATCCTTGCCGCTCTTCTTCGCGATCACGTCAAAAGCGCCATAGACGATGCGCTCTGCAACGGATTTCTTTCCACTCGTCATGATCACATTGACGAACTTGGATACCTCTACATTGCCGAACTTGGGATCCGGCAGAATATCTCTCTTCGGAACTTCTCTGCGACGTGGCATGTTGAACTCTCTCGTCGATCGATGCTGATGAATATTGGTCGATTAGGCTTGCTTCGGGCGCTTCGAGCCGTACTTGGAACGAGCCTGCTTGCGGTCCTTGACACCCTGCGTATCGAGACTGCCACGGACGATGTGGTAGCGCACACCGGGAAGATCCTTGACACGCCCTCCGCGGATCAGGACGACGGAGTGCTCCTGCAGATTGTGGCCCTCGCCGCCAATGTACGAAATCACCTCGAACCCGTTGGTCAGCCGAACCTTGGCGACTTTGCGCAACGCAGAGTTTGGTTTTTTCGGGGTTGTCGTGTATACACGGGTACAAACGCCCCGCTTCGCGGGACAGCTTTCCAAGGCGGGAACCTTGCTCTTGGTTTTTTCGGCTTGGCGAGGCTTCCGCACAAGCTGGTTGATGGTCGGCATGTTTATCGTTCCTGATGCGTGGTTCGTTGAAATTTCACCACTTGACTCATCCCCGTAGGGGACAAAAAAGAGGCGGAATTATAGTGGGTGGAAACAGTAACGTCAACACGCTCATGCTTCCGCGGTGCTTGACTCGGCATGTGATGTCTCGTCAACTTCGATGCCCTCGAGAGCTTCGCCAGTCCCGCCACTCATGCGTCTTGCTCTGTGATATGCAAGGCCGGTTCCAGCCGGTATCAAGCGTCCGACGATCACGTTTTCCTTGAGACCACGAAGCTCGTCGCGCTTGCCCATGATCGCGGCTTCGGTAAGTACGCGTGTGGTTTCCTGGAACGAAGCGGCGGAAATGAAAGAATCTGTCGACAGGCTGGCCTTGGTAATGCCCAAGAGCAGGAACTGGTACTCGGCGGGCCGTTTGCCTTCCGAGACCAGTCTGTCATTCTCGTCCAGGACTTCTGATCGCTCGACATGCTCCTCGCGGATGAAGCGCGAATCTCCAGGCTCGGTGATCACGACACGCCGCAGCATCTGGCGCACGATCACCTCTATGTGTTTGTCGTTGATCTTGACGCCCTGCAGTCGGTAAACGTCCTGGACCTCATCGATGATGTAGCGGGCAAGCTCCTCTACGCCCTTCAGCCGAAGGATGTCATGCGGATCGACCGGGCCATCGACGATCACTTCTCCCTTATTGACAACCTGACCGTCGTGCGCCATGACGTGCTTGTCTTTCGGTATCAGATATTCGTGCGCGGCCCCATCCGGTTCGGTGATGATGAGACGCTGTTTTCCCTTGGTATCCTTCCCGAAGGACACTGTGCCGGTAATCTCTGCCAGCATGCCAGCATCCTTCGGAGAGCGGGCTTCAAACAACTCCGCAACACGGGGCAGACCTCCAGTGATGTCACGCGTCTTTGCAGACTCCTGGGGGATACGGGCAAGAATCTCACCTACGCTTACCGTCTGCCCATCCTTGACCGTAATGATCGAGCCGACATGGAACGTGATTGCCACCGCATGCTCCGTACCATGGATTCTCACTTCCTGGCCTGCCTCGTCAAGCAGCTTGACCTGGGGCCGCAAACCCTTTGCCTGTGATTTCCCTCCACGCTTCGGATCGATCACCACCAGGGTTGACAGTCCGGTAACCTCATCCGTCTGCTCGGCAACGGTGACACCCTTTTCGACATTCTCAAAGCGCACCGTACCGGCGTACTCGGTAACAATGGGACGCGTATGCGGATCCCAGTTCGCCAGAGGAGCGCCGGCCTTGATCTGCACGCCATCCTCGGCCTGGAGGGTCGCGCCGTACGGAACTTTGTGGCGCTCGCGCTCGCGACCGTGATCATCGGCAATCAACACCTCCGCCGAACGCGCGATGACGATTTTTTCATTCTTCGGATTGGTGACATAGCGCATCGTCGCAGAGAAACGCACCGTACCCGAGCTTTTTGCCTCGATATGACTCTGCGCGGCCGCCCTAGACGCGGCACCGCCAACGTGGAATGTCCGCATGGTCAGCTGGGTACCAGGTTCACCGATCGATTGGGCGGCGATCACTCCGACCGCCTCGCCGGCATTGACCAGTGAACCGCGGCCCAGATCGCGGCCATAACACTTGGCACACAAACCGTATCGGGTTTCGCAGGTTAGCGGGGTACGCACCGTCACCTCGTCCACTCCGAGACTTTCGATCACATCGACCGTATCTTCGTCCAGCAACGTACCCGCGACGAACACTTCATTCTGAGTATCCGGATCAATCACATCGGCAGCCAGGACACGTCCAAGGATTCGCTCACGCAAGGGCTCGACAATCTCCCCCCCCTCAACCAAGGCTTTCATGGCAAAACCTCGATCGGTACCGCAATCATCCTCGATCACGACGAGATCCTGCGTCACATCAACAAGGCGACGCGTCAGGTAACCGGAGTTTGCCGTCTTCAGGGCCGTATCGGCGAGGCCCTTGCGCGCACCGTGAGTCGAAATGAAGTACTGGAGCACGTTCAAGCCTTCACGGAAGTTCGTGGTGATCGGTGTCTCGATGATCGATCCATCCGGCTTCGCCATCAGACCGCGCATTCCCGCCAGCTGACGTATCTGTGCCGCCGAGCCGCGCGCACCGGAGTCCGCCATCATGTAGATGGAATTAAACGAATCCTGCACGACTTCCTTGCCGGTCGCGTCCTGCACTTTCTGATGCTGCAGCTGGTCCATCATCGCCTTGGCGACCTGATCCCCTGCGCGGCCCCAGATATCGACTACCTTGTTATAGCGTTCGCCGACCGTCACTAATCCAGAGGTGTACTGCTTTTCTATTTCCTTCACCTCGGCTTCCGCCGCTTCGATGATCCCATGCTTCTGACCCGGAACCAGCATGTCGTCGATGCAGATGGATATCCCGCCACGCGTGGCAAGACGGAAACCCGCCTGCATCAGCTTGTCGGCGAACACAACCGTGTCTTTCAGACCGCAGCGCCGGAAGCCCTCGTCGATCAACTTGGAAATCTCCTTTTTTTTCAGCGGCTTGTCGATTACCTTGAACGGAAGTCCCTTCGGCAGAATTTCCGAGAGGATCGCACGACCCGCCGTCGTCGAATAGCGTGTCACCTTTTCCTGCCATCCCTCCGCGGCGGGCTCAAATTCGCGGATGCGCACTGAAATCCGCGCGTGCAGGTCGACTTGGCGCGACTCCACGCCCCGCAGAACTTCGGACACATCGACAAAAGCCGCACCGGCCCCCTTGGCGGCAGCGTTTTCGCGAGTGGCGTAGTAGAGACCGAGAACCACGTCCTGAGAAGGCACGATGATCGGAGCACCATTGGCGGGCGACAGCACATTGTTCGAGGCCAGCATCAGGGTGCGCGCCTCCATCTGCGCTTCCAGCGAGAGCGGGACGTGAACCGCCATCTGGTCGCCGTCAAAGTCGGCGTTGAAGGCGGTACAGACCAAGGGATGCAACTGGATGGCCTTCCCCTCGATCAACACAGGCTCGAATGCCTGAATGCCCAAGCGGTGCAGGGTCGGGGCACGGTTCAGCAGCACCGGGTGTTCGCGAATGACCTCTTCGAGAATGTCCCAAACCACCGGGGTTTCGGCTTCAACCTCTTTCTTGGCAGCCTTGATGGTGCTGGCGATGCCCATCTTTTCCAAGCGTTCGAAAATGAAAGGCTTGAACAGTTCAAGCGCCATTTTTTTCGGCAGGCCGCACTGGTGCAACTTCAATTGCGGCCCGACGACAATGACCGAACGACCGGAATAATCCACGCGCTTGCCGAGCAGGTTTTGCCGGAAGCGGCCACCCTTGCCCTTGATCATGTCGGCCAGCGATTTCAGCGGACGCTTGTTCGCACCGGTCATCGCCTTGCCGCGACGACCATTGTCAAGTAGCGAATCGACCGCCTCTTGCAGCATGCGTTTCTCATTACGCACGATGATGTCTGGCGCCTTGAGTTCCAGAAGACGCTTCAGGCGGTTGTTGCGGTTGATGACACGACGGTAGAGATCGTTAAGGTCCGAGGTGGCGAAACGGCCACCATCGAGGGGCACCAACGGGCGCAGGTCCGGCGGAAGCACGGGCAAAACCTCGAGAATCATCCACTCTGGCTTGATACCGGACTGCTGGAAAGCCTCAAGGATCTTCAGCCGCTTGGCGAATTTCTTGATCTTGGTCTCGGATCCGGTAGCTTGCAACTCATTACGCAAGCTTTCGATCTCGTGAGCCAGATCCAACGTCCGCAGAAGTTCGCGCACCCCCTCGGCACCCATCACGGCGGTAAAGTCATCGCCGTACTCCTCGACCCTGGCCAAATAATCATCTTCTGTCAGCAGCTGTGCCCGGGTCAAAGGAGTCATGCCTGGGTCAACGACAACGAAGGCCTCGAAGTAGAGAACGCGCTCGATATCGCGCAGGGTCATGTCGAGAACCATGCCTAGCCGGCTTGGCAAACTCTTCAGGAACCAGATGTGTGCAACCGGCGAGGCCAGTTCGATATGCCCCATGCGCTCGCGTCGCACCTTGGCCTGCGTCACTTCTACGCCGCACTTTTCGCAAATGACGCCACGGTGCTTCAGGCGCTTGTACTTGCCGCAAAGACACTCGTAATCCTTGACCGGTCCGAAGATCTTGGCACAGAAGAGGCCATCCCGTTCGGGCTTGAACGTCCGATAATTGATCGTTTCCGGCTTCTTGACCTCGCCATACGACCAGGAGCGCACCTTCTCCGGCGACGCCAGACTGATCGTGATCGCGTCAAATTCCTCTTCCTGCGTGACTTGCTTGAACAGATCGAGCAATGCTTTCATGTTTGGTTAACTCCTGTCGCGGGTCGAGGGCAAATTAATAACGTTCCAGATCGATGTCGAGGGCAAGGGAGCGGATTTCCTTCACCAGCACATTGAAAGACTCAGGCATCCCGGCGTCGATCTTGTGTTCACCCTTCACGATGTTTTCGTATACCTTGGTGCGTCCGGTCACATCATCGGACTTCACGGTCAGCATTTCCTGCAACGTGTAGGACGCGCCGTAGGCCTCCAGCGCCCATACCTCCATCTCGCCAAATCGCTGGCCGCCGAACTGCGCCTTGCCCCCGAGGGGTTGCTGCGTGACCAGGCTGTACGGTCCCGTGGAGCGGGCGTGCATCTTGTCATCCACCAGGTGATGCAGTTTGAGCACATGCATGTAGCCGACGGTGACCGGCCGCTCGAACGCCTCGCCGGTACGGCCATCGTACAAAATGGCTTGCGTTTTCGTGCTTGTCAGATTCAGCCGCTTCGCGGCATCGTCCGGGAAGGCCAAGTCGAGCATGGCGCGGATTTCCTCTTCCTTGGCACCATCGAACACAGGCGTGGCAAACGGTACTCCCAGCTTGAGGTTGCCAGCAAGTTCCAGCAATTCCCCGTCGCCCAGTGCTTCGATGTCCGCACCACGTCCGGACGTGTTGTAAACTTTTGCGACAAATTTGCGCAACTCGGCCATCGATGCCTCACGTCGCAGCATTTCCTCGATGCGCAAGCCCAAACCTTTCGCGGCCCAACCGAGGTGGGCTTCGAGGATCTGACCGATATTCATTCGCGAGGGTACGCCCAAGGGATTGAGAACGATATCGACTGGCGTGCCATCTTCCATGTGCGGCATGTCCTCCACCGGCACGATGCGCGAGACCACGCCCTTGTTCCCGTGCCGACCCGCCATCTTGTCGCCCGGCTGAAGGCGGCGCTTGACGGCGAGATAAACCTTGACCATCTTCTGGACGCCGGGTGGCAACTCATCGCCCTGCGTGAGTTTTTTCTTTTTCGCCTCGAAGGCGACGTCGAAATCCTTGCGCGTCTGATCCAGGCTGTCGCGCAGGCTTTCGAGTTGTTGCTGGACATCCTCGTCGGCGAGGCTGATGTCGAACCAATGGTAATGCTCGATGCTGGCGAGATACTCCTTGGTGATCTTTGCGCCCTTGGCAAGTTTTTTCGGCCCCTTGTTGGCAGTCTTGCCCACAAGCAAACGCTCAATACGTGCGAACGTGTCACGTTCGACGATGCGCATCTGGTCAGCCAGGTCGAGCTTGTAGCTTTTCAGTTGATCATCAATGATCGACTGAGCCCGCTTGTCGCGCTCAATACCCTCGCGGGTAAACACCTGCACGTCAATCACGGTGCTTGTCATGCCGGCCGGCACCCGCAAACTGGTGTCTTTTACATCCGAAGCCTTTTCACCAAAAATGGCGCGCAACAACTTTTCTTCCGGCGTCAGTTGGGTCTCGCCCTTGGGAGTCACCTTGCCGACAAGCACGTCGCCAGCCTCCACCTCGGCGCCGATATAGACAATGCCGGACTCGTCGAGCCGGGACAACTGTGCTTCGCCGAGGGTCGCGATGTCGCGCGTGATCTCCTCCGGCCCAAGCTTGGTATCGCGTGCGACGACGGTCAGCTCCTCGATATGAATCGAGGTAAAGCGATCCTCGGCGACCACACGCTCGGAGATGAGAATGGAGTCCTCGAAGTTGTAGCCGTTCCACGGCATGAAGGCAACACGCATGTTCTGGCCCAAGGCCAGTTCGCCCAGATCCGTCGAAGCACCATCGGCAACCACATCCCCCTTGGCGATCACATCGCCCACCTTGACAACGGGGCGTTGGTTGATGTTCGTATTCTGGTTCGAGCGTGTGTACTTGGTCAGGTTGTAGATGTCTACCCCGACCTCGCCCGGAACGGTCTCCTCGTCATTGACACGCACCACGATCCGGTTTGCGTCGATGTAATCGACAACCCCACCGCGCAGGGCTTGGACGGCGGTACCCGAATCCACCGCAACCGTCCTTTCGATTCCCGTGCCGACCAGCGCTTTTTCCGGACGCAGACACGGCACCGCCTGCCGCTGCATGTTCGCTCCCATCAGCGCGCGGTTCGCGTCGTCGTGCTCAAGGAAGGGAATCAGCGAAGCGGCCACGGATACGATTTGCCCCGGCGCAACGTCCATGTACTGGACTTCCGCTGGCTCCTTGAGTTCGAATTCGCCCTTGATACGACAGGAAACCAGCTCATCGGTCAGTTTGCCCTTTTTGTCCAACTGCGCGTTGGCCTGGGCGATGACGTATTTGCCCTCCTCGATCGCTGACAAATAGGCGATCTCGTCCGTAACGCAACCGTTCTCGACTCGACGGTAGGGTGTTTCCAGAAAGCCGTAATTGTTCGTGCGCGCGTACAGGGCGAGCGAGTTGATCAGTCCGATGTTCGGGCCTTCCGGCGTTTCGATCGGGCACACGCGACCATAGTGGGTCGGATGCACGTCGCGCACTTCGAAGCCAGCACGCTCGCGCGTCAGACCGCCCGGCCCCAACGCGGACACGCGGCGCTTGTGAGTGATTTCGGACAGTGGATTGGTCTGGTCCATGAACTGCGACAGCTGGCTGGAACCAAAAAACTCCTTGATCGCCGCACTGATCGGTTTCGCGTTGATGAGGTCGTGCGGCATCAGGTTGTCCGACTCCGCCTGGTTCAGTCTTTCCTTGACCGCACGTTCGACACGCACCAAGCCTGCGCGAAACTGGTTTTCCGCCAGCTCACCCACGGAACGCACCCGCCGGTTGCCCAAATGGTCGATGTCATCCACCTCGCCACGGCCATTGCGCAATTCGACGAGGATGCGAATCACGTCGATGATGTCCCCGTTCGACAGCACGCTCGAACCGGTCAGGTCTTCCCTGCCAACACGGCGGTTAAACTTCATGCGTCCAACAGCGGAAAGGTCGTAACGCTCCTCGGAGTAGAACAACCCGTGGAACAGCGACTCCACGGCATCCTCCGTTGGCGGCTCGCCCGGGCGCATCATGCGGTAGATCGCCACGCGCGCGGCCCACTGGTCTGCGGTTTCGTCCGAACGGAGCGTTTGCGAAATATAGGCGCCACGATCCAGATCGTTGATGTAGAGCGTTTTGATCTCGCCCACGCCGGATTCGATCAATTTCGCCAACAGCGAATCGGTGATTTCATCGTTCGCGTTCGCGAGAATCTCTCCGGTCTCCGCCGCAACGACGCCTTGAGCGATCACACGACCGAGCAGGAAGTCATCCGGCACGGCAAGCCTCTTGATGCCCGCGTCGGTCAGTTCCCGGATATGCCTAGCGGTAATTCTGCGGTCTTTCGCCACCAGCACCTTGCCGGCCTTGTCATGGATGTCGAACTTCGCCACTTCGCCGCGCAAGCGCTCCGGCAACACGTCGAACTGTATGCCCTTCTTGCCAAGATGAAAGGCGTCCGTCTCGAAGAAGGTGTTGAGGATTTCCTCGGCGTTAAGTCCGATCGCCTTGAGCAGGATCGTGACCGGCATCTTGCGGCGGCGGTCGACGCGGAAATACAGGAGATCCTTTGGATCAAACTCGAAATCAAGCCATGAGCCACGGTAGGGAATGATGCGCGCCGAAAACAACAATTTTCCGGAGCTGTGGGTCTTGCCCTTGTCGTGTTCGAAAAACACCCCCGGGGAACGATGCAGCTGTGAAACGATGACCCGCTCGGTACCGTTGATGACGAATGAACCGGTCGTCGTCATGAGAGGAATCTCCCCCATGTAGACTTCCTGCTCTTTGACTTCCTTGATTTTTTCCTGAGAGCTCTCGCGATCCAGGATCACCAGTCGCACCTTGGCACGCAACGGCGAAGCGAATGTCAGGCCGCGCTGCTGGCACTCCTTGACGTCGAAGGCCGGTTCGCCCAGCCGATACTCGACGAACTCGAGCCGCGCCACCCCGGAGTGCGCGATGATCGGAAAAATGGAACCGAAAGCCGCTTGCAAGCCCTGCGTCTTCCGCTGCACGGCCGGCACATCCACTTGCAGAAACTGGGTGTAGGACTCCAGCTGGCTAGCCAGCAGGAAGGGCACGTCGAGCACATTGCCACGTTTGGCGAAACTCTTGCGGATACGCTTTTTCTCGGTGTACGAATAAGCCATGTTCGCTCCGACAGTCAGGATTCAGGGATCAGCCATCCGGAGCCGGGCGGCGCCGGAAAAGGCTGATCGCTAAAACCTGAGCCGTTCATAAAGTGGTTGCGGGTAAATATCCGAATGCAGAAACGCAGAAAGGCTGGCATCCCGAAACGGGCTGCCAGCCTGTGCAACGCGATTGCCTTACTTGACCTCGACCTTCGCGCCGGCGTCCTCCAGCTGCTTCTTGAGCGCCTCGGCATCGGCCTTGGGAATGGCTTCCTTGACGGGCTTGGGAGCGCCGTCGACGAGGTCCTTGGCTTCCTTGAGACCCAGGCCGGTCGCGGCACGCACCACCTTGATGACCTCGACCTTCTTTTCGCCGGCAGCCATCAGCATGACGGTGAATTCGGTCTTTTCTTCGGCGGCAGGCGCGGCGGCACCGGCGGCGGGGGCAGCCACGGCAACCGCAGCAGCAGCGGCGGAAACGCCGAACTTCTCTTCCATTTCCTTGATCAGCTCGGACAACTCGAGAACGGTCATGCCGGCGATGGCATCAAGGATTTCAGCTTTGCTAACAGCCATGATTACAACTCCTGAATGAAAATTGGTTCAATGAAATACGATTACGCAGCCTCTTTGGCGTCGCGCACGGCAGCGAGACCCCGGACAAACTTCGTCGGGATTTCGTTGAGCGTGCGGACGAACTGGGTGATCGGTGCCTGCATGGTGCCGAGCAACTTGGACAGCAACTCTTCGCGGCTGGGCATCGAGGCGAGCGCCTTGACACCTTCCGCATCCATGACGTAGTTCGCCATGGCGCCCGCCTTGGGGACGAGCTTGGAATTGCTCTTGCCGAAATCGTGCAGCAGCTTGGCCGCCGCCACCGGATCCTTGGAAATACCGTAGATCAGGGGACCGACCATCTTGTCGGCAAGACCCTCGAACGGCGTACCAGTGACGGCACGGCGCACCAGGGTGTTCTTCAACACACGCAGATACACGCCCGACTTGCGCGCGTTGGCACGCAGGACGGTGATATCACCCACTTCGAGACCACGGTACTCGGCGACGATGATCGACTGGGCGTTCGCGACTTCTGCGGACACCTCGGCGACGACCGCCTTCTTGTCGTCAAGATTGAGACCCACGGTCAACTCCTATGTCAAACTCCGACGCCGAAAGTCGGCGCCGGCGATACGGCGACCTTCATTCAGGAATCGTCGATTCCCGTCTTCGGGTTGCGCCATCTGCGCAGGCCACCGCGACGCTGTTCTGTCGCCGGCATTTAGGTCCCGGGACACCTGCGGTCTTTGATAACCCGTCGCCGCCAAACCGGCCAGCGACGGCCCAAAGTTCCTTAAGCTTGCGCGGCAACCAGGCTGGCCTGATCAACCCGCACGCCGGCGCCCATGGTCGATGACACTGATACCTTCTTGAGGTACTGTCCCTTCGCAGCGGCCGGCTTGGCCTTGTTCAACGCGTCGATCAGCGCAGCCATGTTTTGCTGGAGCTGATCGACGGAAAACGACGCGCGGCCAATCGTGCACATGACGATACCCGCCTTGTCGGTACGGTACTGCACCTGGCCGGCCTTGGCGTTCTTCACCGCAGTCGTCACGTCCATGGTCACCGTGCCGACCTTCGGGTTCGGCATCAGTCCACGCGGGCCGAGAATCTGGCCGAGCTGGCCGACGACCTTCATCGCATCGGGGGTCGCAATGCAGACATCGAAATCGATCGTGCCGCCCTTGACCGTCGCAGCGAGGTCGTCGAAGCCGATGACATCGGCACCTGCCGCCCTGGCTTCCTCGGCCTTGGCGCCCTGAGCGAACACCGCGACGCGAACCGTCTTGCCCGTACCGGCCGGCAGCACCACCGAACCACGCACTACCTGGTCCGACTTGCGCGCATCGATGCCGAGATTCACCGCCACGTCGATCGATTCGTTGAATTTCGCCGTAGCATTTTCCTTGACGAGGCCGAGCGCCTCCACCAAGGGGTAGTTCTTGTTGCGATCAACCCTGGCTCGCGCCGCCAACACACGTTTCGAATGCTTCGCCATGTCAGAGACCCTCCACCGTGATGCCCATGCTGCGAGCGCTGCCCGCGATGGTGCGCACGGCCGCGTCCATGTCGGCGGCCGTCAGATCCTTCATCTTGGTCTTGGCGATTTCCTCGGCTTGCGCGCGGGTGATCTTGCCCACCTTGTCCGTATGTGGCTTGGGCGATCCCTTCTGGATGCCGGCGGCCTTCTTGATCAGAATGGTGGCCGGCGGCGTCTTCATGATGAAGGTGAACGACTTGTCCGCGTAGGCGGTAATCACCACGGGGATCGGCAAGCCGGGCTCCAGACCCTGCGTCTGGGCGTTGAAAGCCTTGCAGAACTCCATAATGTTCAAACCGCGCTGACCGAGCGCGGGACCGATCGGGGGCGAGGGATTCGCCTTGCCGGCCGGCACTTGCAGCTTGACGTAGCCGACGATCTTCTTTGCCATTACAACTGCTCCTGTTTGAGTGATAGCGCGCCTTCAGTGACGACAAGTCTTCCTGACGACGCTCCTCTTGCCGGGAACCGCCCGACGCGGCACAAGCTCAAGCCTTCTCGACCTGAGCGAATTCAAGTTCCACCGGCGTGGCGCGACCGAAAATGGTCACCGACACGCGCAGGCGGTTCTTCTCATAATTGACTTCCTCGACACTGCCGTTGAAATCGGTAAATGGACCGTCCTTGACACGCACCATCTCACCCGCCTCGAACAAGACCTTGGGTCGCGGCTTTTCCACGCCCTCCTGCATCTGCTGCATGATCTTGTCTACTTCCTTCTCGGAAATCGGCGTCGGCTTCGTCGCAGTACCGCCGACAAAGCCGGTCACCTTGGGCGTGCTCTTGACGAGATGCCAAGACTCGTCGTCCATCTCCATCTCGACCAGAACGTAACCCGGGAAGAACTTCCGCTCGGAGGTGTGCTTCTGGCCGGACTTCATCTCCACGACCTCTTCTACCGGGACCAGTATTTGGCCGAACCTGTCCTGCATCCCCGCCCGCGCAATGCGCTCCGTCAGCGCCCGCTGAACGGACTTTTCGAAACCCGAATAGGCATGCACCACGTACCAGCGTTTTGTCATGATTTCTTCCAGCCCAGCACGAGATCGTAAAGCACCCACTCCAGGCTCTTGTCGGTGATCCACAACATGATGGCCACCGCCAGGACGAAGGCAAACACGATGCCGGTCGACTGCATGGCTTCCTTGCGGGTCGGCCAGACGACCTTCTTGACCTCGACGACCGATTCACGCCCCAGCGTGACGAAGCGCTGGCCCGGCTCGGTAAACCATGCCACCGCCACACCCGCCGAGAGACCGGCCAGCACCGAGAGCACGCGCAGAACCAGCGCCTGCTCGCCCAGCCAGTAAAAGCCCGCGATACCCGCCACCACTAGCAGCAGCGCGAACGCGAACTTCAGATTGTCAGCCATGATTGCCCGTTTCCAACATGTTAGGTGGCAGGGGCAGAGGGAATCGAACCCCCAACCTGCGGTTTTGGAGACCGCCGCTCTGCCAATTGAGCTATACCCCTGCGGCTTAAAGACTGCAAAGGGCGACGCCCCGAAAGACGTCGCCCCGCGTACCGAATGAACCGCTCCTTACTCGACGATTTTCGCGACGACGCCGGCGCCGACGGTACGACCGCCCTCGCGG
>CAZGOH010000050.1:0-15325 GCA_964527195.1 uncultured Methyloversatilis sp. | reverse complement strand
AGTCCTCGAACGCCTCCGCCGGCATGTCCGGATGCCGCACCAGATTGTGCGGCTCGCCGAGCAGTTCCTTCTCCGCGAACCCGCTGATCTCGATGAAGTCGCGGTTCACGTAGGTGATGCGGCCCTTCAGGTCTGTCTTCGAAACGATCAGGTGGCTGTCGTTCAACCTGACTTCGTTGTCGGTGATCGGGAGATTCGTGCGCATGCGGAGCTTCTCTTGTTCAATGTGTGCTTGGAAATCGGCCGGACGCCGGAGAACTCAGAATTCTGCCCATTCGTCTTCGTCGCCTTCCAGATGCGGGGGCGGCAGGCGTCGGGCATCGCTGCGCGCCCTCGCGCGCGCGCCGGAAGTCGCCGGGACGCTCTCGAAAGTCGGCGTCGGCGCCACGGCGATGGCCGGGAGCGACGCGACGGTCCGCGCGTCGAGCCGGAACATCGCCACCGCACGCGTCAGGCCGCGCGCCTGCTCTTCCAGGCTTTCCGCCGCCGCCGCCGCCTCTTCGACCAGCGCCGCGTTCTGCTGCGTCACTTCGTCCATCTGGGAAACGGCATTCGATACCTGTTCGATGCCCGAAGCCTGTTCGCGGCTGGCATCGGCGATGCCGCCGACGAGGTTGGCGAGCTGCTTGAAGGCATCGACGACTTCACCGATCGTCTCGCCCGTCTCATGCACCAGCTTCACGCCCCCCTCCACCTTGCCCACCGACTCGTCGATGAGCGACTTGATCTCCTTGGCCGCGTCGGCGGAACGCTGCGCCAGGTTGCGGACTTCGGTGGCCACGACCGCGAAACCGCGCCCCTGCTCGCCCGCGCGCGCCGCCTCGACGGCCGCGTTGAGCGCCAGAATGTTGGTCTGGAACGCAATGCTGTTGATGACGCCGATGATGTCGGCGATCTTCGTGGAACTGGCCTGGATGCCGCTCATCGTCTCGACGACCTGGCCGACCATCGCACCGCCCTGTTCCGCCACCGCGTTCGAGTCGCGGGCGAGCGACGCCGCGCGCGCGGCATTGTCGGCGTTGTTCTTCACGGTACCGTTGATCTGCTCCATCGACGAGGCGGTTTCCTCGAGGCTGGAGGCCTGCTCCTCGGTGCGCGCCGACAGATCGGCATTGCCGGCGGCGATCTCCTTGGCGGCAATGTCGATCGCCTCGCTCGCCGCCTTGATTTGGCCGACCACGTCGCGCAAGCGCGCGACGGTGGCATTGGCGTCGTCCTTCAACTGGCCGAGCGTGCCGAGATATTCCGCATCGATGGTCTGCGACAGGTCGCCGTGCGCCACGGCATTGAGTACCCGCGCGATGTCCTCGATGACCCGCACGACGGTATCCATCAACTGGTTCATGCCGCCGGCCATGTCGAGGAAGAAGCCTTGCTTGCCCGCGGTGGCGATGCGCTGGGTGAAATCGCCCCGCAGGGCAGCGGCGAGCAGATTCTTCAGTTCCGCCTCGGCAAGGACTTCCTGGGTACGGTCGCGCCATTCCGCCACGGCCCCCATGCGTTCGCCTTGCGGATCGATGACCGGGTTGGCCGAAACGGTCATGTGACGCCCGCCGACCTCGAGATTCGCCGTGTAGGTCTGCGTGAATTCGGCCAGCATGCGCGCCTGGTGCGCCGGGTTCTTGTGGAAGCCATCGATGTTGCTGCCGAGCAAGCGGCTGGCATCGAAGTTCGGCAACTGTTTGCGGATGTCCTGCTGTGCCGCACGCAGCACGGCCTCGACCGCCTGATTGACATAGATGATCTTGCGTTCGTTGTCGGCAATCATCACCCCGGTGCTGACGTTATCGAGCGCGATGCGGATACGCAGGTTTTCCGCCGCCACGCGCCGCTCCTCGTTGAGCCGCTCGCGCAGCAGGGTTTGCATGCGCTGCATCGAGGCCAGCAGGCTGGTGGTATCGCCGGACGCCAGATCGATGGTGTTGTCCAGCCTGCCGCCGGCGACAGCCTGCGCGACCTCGACGGCGGTTTCGGGTTCGCCGCCGATCTGCGCCAGAATGCGCCGCGTCACCGCCAGGCTGACGAACAACACCAGCAGGCCGGCCAACACGGTGGTGATGCCGTAGAACCAGGCGACGAGCACGGCGTTTTCCCGCAGCTCGTGCATCGAGGCATTCAGGTCGGCGGCCAGGCGCGCCTCGACTTCCAGCATCAGGTCGATGCGCCCGGTGGAGGCAGCGAACCATTTGCGCGCATCCATGCCGAGCGAAGCTTCGCTCATCTTCTCCAGCGCGGCCTTCTTGGTGGCCGCCACTTCGTCCACCGCCGCGCCCTGCAGCCTGGCGGTGGCGAAACGGTTGTGCTCGTCGGTGGCGTACTGGCGGAAGATGCCAAACCACTGGTCCTGCTCGGCGGCATTGCGCACGAAGCGGATCAGCATTTCAGGCAGGAAGCGGTCGGTGCCGAACACGTTCGACAACGTGGCGCGCTCGATTCCCGCCCGCTCCTTGGCTTGCAACAGGGCGCCATAGGCGGACGCCTGCCGGCCAATGCCCTCGTCCGGGCTCAGCGCCGCGAGCTGGCCGGGAACCGTCAGGAGCGCCGCGATGGTCTGCGTGTAGTAACCGATCACCTCGGGTGCGGGAATCGCGAGAGCGCTGACCGCCTGCCGCTTGTCGACGATGCCGGCGAGCTGCTGGTTGGCCTTGCCGATGGCCCCGACCAGATCGGCGCCGAAATGCGCGGCGTCGAACCCGGCGAGGATGCCGGACAGATCCTTGGCGAGACGGTCGCTCGCCTCGCGCTGGCGCGGCAGTTCGGCGGCGAAATTCGCCCCCTGGCTGCCGATGAAGCCGGCGCTCATGCCGCGCTCCTTTTGCAGTTCATGCACCAGCGCGCCGATCTTGGTGGAGACGGCGACGAGCCCCTGCAGACGCTTCATGTCGGCCGACAGGCTGGCCTTCTCGACCGTGTTCCACAGCGAGACCAGAAGCATGCCGGCCAGCGGAATGGCCACCATGAGCAGCAGGCGCGTACGCAGATTGAATTTCATGCGAGCGTTACGGGGTCAGCGGGCCGTCTGGCCGGCCGACTCGTCCACCAGCGCCATCTCGGAGGACAGCATGAGCCGTTCGATATCGACGACGATCAGCATGCGTTCGCCGATCGTGCCCAGGCCGTTGATGTAGCGGGTGTCGACGGTGGCGGCGAAATCGGGTGCCGGACGAATCTGCTCGGATCGCAGGCTGGTCACGTCGGACACGCCATCGACGACGATGCCCACCACGCGCGTGCCGATCGACAGGATGATGACGACGGTGAAGGGCGTGTAATCGGCCTGGCCGACGCCGAACTTGATCCTGAGGTCGATGATCGGCACGATGATGCCGCGCAGGTTGATGACGCCCTTGATGAACGGCGGCGCGTTGGCAATGGTCGTCGGCTGCTCGTAACCGCGAATTTCCTGCACCTTGAGGATGTCGATGGCGTACTCCTCGGGACCGAGCGTGAAGGTGAGGAACTCCTGGGCGTAACCGCCCTCCTCGCCGGCAGTGGAGCGGGTCTGGGTATCGGGAACCATGCAGGTTTCTCCTTGTTCGTCTGGTTCAGGCGGCGGCCGGCTGGGCATGGCGCGCCATGCCGACCAGCATCGAGACATCGAGAATCAGGGCGACGCGGCCATCGCCCATGATGGTGGCGCCGGATATGCCCGGCACCTTGCGGTAGTTGGATTCCAGGCTCTTGATGACGACCTGGTGCTGGCCGAGCATGGCGTCGACGAACAATGCGGCCTTGATGCCGTCGGTCTCGAGGACGACCATGATGCCCTGATCGAGCGCCGCCAGAGCGTCGGGCACGCCGAAAATCTCGTGCAGCACGACGATCGGCAGGTACTCGTCGCGCATCTGGATGAGGCGTTCGACGCCGGACACGCTCTTGATCATGCCCGGCTCGGCCTGTAGCGATTCGATCACGTAGCCCAGCGGGATGATGTAAGTCTCCCTGCCGACCGCCACCGACATGCCGTCGAGGATCGCCAGCGTCAGCGGCAGGCGCACGGTGATGCGCGTGCCGACGCCCTGCATCGAATCGATCTCGACACGACCGCCCATGGCGGCGATGTTCTTCTTCACCACGTCCATGCCGACGCCGCGGCCGGAAACCTCGGTGATCTGGTCGGCGGTGGAAAAGCCGGCCTCGAAGATCAGCGCGAAGACTTCCTGGTCGGTCATCTGGTCATGGACGTTGAGGCCGCGCTCCTTCGCCTTGGCAAGGATCTTGTTGCGCGGCAGCCCCGCCCCGTCGTCGCCGACCTCGATGACGATGTTGCCGCTCTGGTGATAGGCGGAAAGCGTGATGGTGCCGACCGGCTGCTTGCCCTTCGCCCTGCGGTCTTCGGGCATTTCGATGCCGTGGTCGAGGCTGTTGCGGATCAGGTGGGTGAGCGGGTCGACGATGCGCTCGATCAGCCCCTTGTCGAGCTCGGTGCTCTCCCCGCTGGTCTTCAGTTCGACCTGCTTGCCGAGTTTCTGCGACAGGTCGCGCACCACGCGCGGGAAACGCGAAAACACCACCGACATCGGCATCATGCGGATCGACATCACCGATTCCTGCAAGTCGCGCGTGTTGCGCTCGAGCTGGATCAACCCGTTGTGGAGGCGCTCGAACTCGACCGGATCGACCTGGGCGGCCGATTGCGCCAGCATCGCCTGGGTAATGACCAGCTCGCCCACCAGGTTGATCAACTGGTCGACCTTGTCCACCCCGACGCGGATGGTCGTCTCGCCACCCACAACCGGCTTTGCCGCAGGCGGCGTGCGCTTGGCGGGCGACGCCACTGGCGCAGTGGCGGCCTCCTGCACGGGCGGAGCGACCGGCGCGGGCGCGGGCGCGGATTCGGCGGCCGCAGCGGATACCGTGGCCGACGGAGGTTCGAAGAACCCATAAGCGCCGTCGGATGCAGACTCGGGCGCGGGCGCGGCCGGCAGGGATGCCGGGGTTCCCGCAGCGGCCGGCAGGGGCTCGAAGAATCCGTAGGCGTCCTCCGCCGGTGCGGCGGGCGTCGCCGGGACATCGGGCGCATCGAAGAAACCGTAGGCGGCTTCTTCGGTCGTGGCGGGCGATGCCTCCGCGGCGGAGAAGAAACCATAGGCGCCGTCGGCGTCGGCGTCGCCCTCGCCACCGTGGGCCGTGCCGAGCGGCGAAATGCGGATGCTGTCGTTGCGCGCGACAAACTCGAGCATGCCGCGCAGACCGTCGGCATCGATGCTCCCCCGCAATTGCAGGTGCCAGGCACCGTCCGGCGTGCCCGGACGCGCGACGATGCGCGGCGCGCCCAGCGCAGCCATCTCGACGAGCAGGTTTTCCATCGCCGCCTCGATTTGTGCGGCCTCGCCCTCGAGGGAAAAGAAGACGTCCACACCTTCTTCCGCAACGACTTCCGCGTACGCCGCTTCGGCTTCATGGCCGGCGGGACTGACCAAAGTCGGTGCCGGTACCACGGCGACCGGCGCGGCCGCGGCCCCTCCGGCAGCGGGCCCCGTCAGCGCGCGCAGACGCGAGCAGATCGCCTCGGCGGCCTCGAGGTCGGCAGTGCCTTCGCCCTTGTGCGCGGCCAGCAGGTTTTTCAGCACGTCGCCGGCATCGAGAAATGCGTCGATCATCTCCTCGCGCAGGGGCAGCACGCTCTTGCGGATCAGGTCGAGCAGATTCTCGAGAATGTGGGTGACGTCCTGCAGGTCGGTGAAGCCGAAGGTGCCTGACGAGCCCTTGATCGAGTGGGCGGCGCGAAAAATCGCGTTGAGCTGCTCGGGATCGGGGGCGCCGACATCCAGATTGAGCAGCAGGTTTTCCATGCTGGCCAGGTGTTCACCGGTTTCCTCGAAGAAAACCTGGTAGAACTGGCTCATGTCGATGGTCATGACGTCTCCGCTTGTAGGCAGGGGAAACGGTTGCGGACGGAACCGCCGCCGCGGTTCAGCCGATCACTTTCTTGACGACTTCGATGAGTTTCTGCGGGTCGAACGGCTTCACCAGCCAGCCGGTCGCACCGACCGCGCGACCCTGCTGCTTCATCGCGTCCGAGGATTCGGTCGTCAGCATCAGGATCGGCGTGGTCTTGTACTGCGGCATGCCGCGCAGGTTCTTGATCAGCGTGAGACCATCCATGTGCGGCATGTTCTGGTCGGTCAGGATCAGATTGAAGGTCTTGCCCTTGGCTTTTTCCAGCCCGTCCTTGCCATCCACGGCCTCGACGACCTCATAGCCGGAACTTTTCAGCGTGAATGCGACCATCTGACGGATGGAAGCGGAGTCGTCGACCGCGAGAATGGATTTGGCCATGATGTTGTGCTCCTGTAGTTGTCAGAAGAGTTCGATGTCCCCGTTGGTCATCGCCTTCTGACCGACGGGATTGTTGATGGTTTGCGCCTCGATGCCCTTGAGGGCGGCGATGACGCGTGCCTGCTCCTCGCGCAGCGCGGCGATGGCGGCGGCCGTGTCCTCTTTGCCGGCATCGCGGCAGAGCGCGGCGCCAAGGCTGTCGAACTCGTGCATCACGCCATCGAGCGCATCGATGCGGCGATGCACGTGGCCGAGCAGTTGCGAGACCATGTCCTGGAACTGCAACGCGGTGACCGCCCGGCCGACCAGCGCGTTGACGGCTGCGGCGCTGCCGCCGAGCGCGCCGATTGCCTGGATGCGCTCGTTGTTCTGGTGTTCGATGGTGTGGATGATGTCTTCGACCTTCTGCTTCGATTCCAGAGCAAAGGTCATGTCCTGACTGGCCATGCCCTGGATCGCCGATTCGGTCTCCTTGACCGACTCCTGCATGCTCTGCATCAGCGTGTTGATCTGCTGCGAAAACTGGGTGGTGCGGGCCGACAGGTCGCGCACCTCGTCCGCCACCACCGCGAAGCCGCGACCGGCCTCGCCGGCCCGTGCCGCCTCGATGGCCGCGTTGAGCGCCAGCAGGTTGGTCTGCTTGGCGATCGCGCCGATCTCGGACAGGATGCCCTGCACGTCACGGGCATGGTGGGCGATGCGCTCCGTCATCTCGACCAGTTCCATGCCCAGCTTGCTGTTGCCGACGATGCTCTCGACGACGCGCCCCATCACCTGCGAGGTGTCGCGCACGAAGGTGTCGAACTCGATGGTCTCGCCGCCCGAAAGGCTGCCGGAGGTGACGGCCAGGGTGAGGTGGCGCTGCTTTTCCGTCTGCGCGTGCATGCCGTGAAAACTTTCGGTGAGCCCTTCGACGGCTTCGCGCAACAAAACCTGCACGCGCGTCATTTCCTCGCGCGCCGCCGCAAACTGCCGGCCGAACTGGTCGGACGATTCGTGCAGGAGGTTGCGGAACTCGCCGATCAGCGCCTTCTGCGCATCGTGGCGCTCGACCATCTGGACGCCGGGTTCGGCCGCACGGCCAGGCGCACACGCCAGGCCGCGCCAGACAAAACCCAGGGCGACAAAGATCAGGAGCAGAACCCAATCGGCGTCAGCGGAAAAAAATGCGTGGATACCCCACGCGATACACGAGACGAACAGGCCGAGCCAGAGTGTTTTATCGAAGTAGCGCATCACAAGCCGGTGGGATCGCTGTCAGTTATTGTTTTGCCGGACAGGCGGGGGCATTCTAGTCCGATAGTGATAGCCGCGCGCATTCGTCATCCCCCCGTCGCACCCGCCGCCCCGGCACCCTCGGGCGAGGACACGGCCTCCTCGATGGGAACTTCCTTGCCGTCGCTCAGGATCGCCTCTTCGGTTTCCTTGTTCATCACCACGACGCTGATGCGGCGGTTGATCGGGTTGAAAGGTTGCGCCTTGTCGAAGAGAACGGTATCGGCGAAACCGACCACGCGCATCACCTTGCCCTCGTTCATGCCGCCGGCGATGAGTTCGCGGCGCGACGCATTGGCGCGGTTGGTGGACAACTCCCAGTTGCCGAAGCCGCGATCACCGCCGGCATAGGGCGTCGCGTCGGTATGGCCGGCAAGCGAGACGCGGTTTTCCACGCGGTTGAGCAGGGGACCGATCTCGCGCAGGATGACGCGGGCGTAGGGCCGCAATTCCGAGCTGGCAAGATTGAACATCGGGCGGTTCTGCTCGTCGACGATCTGGATGCGCAGCCCCTCGCTGGTAATGTCGATCAACAACTGGTTCTTGAACTGCAACAGGGCGGGGGTCGCCTCGATGAGCGCCTCGATTTCGGCCTTCAGGGCCTCGAGGCGCTCGCGCTCGCGCCGCTTGAACTCTTCCTTCATTTCCTTGGGACTGAGCGTCTTGCGATCCGCACCGCGCTTGACCTGGCCGTGCGCGCGCGTCAGATCCTCGCCGCCGCCCTGGATGATCGAGGAAGCGTCGCCCGCGCCCGAACCGCCGAACAAGGCAACGACGAGCGGGGTCTGGAAGTGGTCGGCGATGCCCTTGAGGTCACCCTTGGTGGTGGAGCCGAGCAGCCACATGAGCAGAAAGAAGGCCATCATCGCCGTCACGAAGTCGGCGTAGGCGATCTTCCAGGCGCCGCCGTGGCCGCCGGCGCCCCCCTTCTTGACCTTCTTGACTACGATCGGCTGCTGGCTGTCGTCGCTCACCTAGCGTTCCCCGGCGCTCACTTGCCCTTGCGCGCCTTGAGGTCCTCCTCAAGCTCGCTGAAGGTCGGCCGATCAGCGGCGAAGAGCACCTTGCGGCCGAACTCGACGGCCACCTGCGGCGCGTAGCCGTTCATGCTGGCGAGCAACACGGCCTTGATGCAGTGATAGATCTTGCTGCCTTCCTCGACCTTCTGGTTGAGGCGGTTGGCGATCGGCTCGACGAAGCCGTAGGCCAGCAGGATGCCCAGGAAGGTGCCGACCAGCGCGCCGCCAATCATCTTGCCGAGCACGGCGGGCGGCTCGCCCACGGAACCCATGACGTTCACCACCCCCATCACCGCCACGACGATGCCGAACGCCGGAATCGCCCCCGCCGTCGTCTGCACCATGTGCGCGGGGAAATGCGCTTCGGTGTGATGGGTCTCGATCTCGATGTCCATCAGGTTCTCGATCTCGAAGGCGTTCAGGTTGCCCCCGACCATCATGCGCAGGTAGTCGCAGATGAACTCCATCACATGGTGATCGCTCTGGATGCTGGGATACTTGGAAAAGATCGGGCTGGCTTCCGGATTCTCGACGTCGTTCTCGATCGACATCAGGCCTTCCTTGCGCACCTTCGAGAGGATCTCGAACAGCATGGCCAGCAAGTCCATGTAGACGGCCTTGTTGAGCTTGTCGCCCTTCAGCACGAGCGGGATCGCACCGAGAATGGCTTTCAGGGAGCGCGGGCCGCTCGAACCGACCAGGTAGCCGATGGTCAGCCCGAAGATGGCAACGTATTCGAGCGGCACCCACAGGGCCCCCAGGCTGCCGTGCATGGCATAGGTGCCGATCGAGGACAGCAGGACGATGACGTAGGCAAGGATCAGAAACATGAAACGGTCCAGTTTTTGACATCGGCAGCCCAGCCGGCGCACCGAAAGTCGCAATCATAACGGCAAACATAACGCCATGGCACGACACTCGGCGACGCGACAACGCAAAAAAGCCGTCCGGCCCCGAAGGGGGCGGGACGGCAGCTCGAAAAGGCAAAAAGGGGAGGGATGCCGCGCGCCGGTCAGGCGGCCACAGCGACCTCCACGGAAGCCGCACGACGCGTTTTGCCGGCGCGCGCCGGCATGTGGCAAAGGCCGCAGACATAATCTTTCTTCGGGTCGTGCGCGTGGGCGACGAAATCGCCCCCGCAGGTCTTGCAGCGCGTCATCTGGAGCATGCCGGCATCGAAAAAGCGCACCATGGTCCACGCCCGGGTGAGCGAGAGCACGCTTTCCATGCCGGCACGGCCGATCTGCTCGCCGTACAGTCGGTAGGCCTTGATGATGCGCTCGAGCCCACCCAACTGGGTGTTGCGCTCGAGAAAATTGTAGTAGGCCATGAACAGCGAGGCGTGCACATTGGGCTGCCAGGTCATGAACCAGTCGGTCGAAAAAGGCAGCATGCCCTTGGGCGGCGAAACGCCGCGGACCTCCTTGTACAGCTTGAGCAATCGCTCGCGGGAAAGATTCGTCTCTGCTTCAAGCAGTTGCAGACGGGCGCCGAGCTTGATGAGTTCGATGGCGAGACCGATGTCTCTCGCCTCCGAGATCACGGATTTGTTACGCATGGGAACCTCCGGATGACAACGATGCGATGCGATGTTCGGTCGCCGCGCCGCTCAGGCGACGGACTCGACCGGCTTGCCGGCGGCGAGAATGGCCGCGTGAATGTGACCGACCCCGCGCTCGCGCTCGTGGTTGGCCAGCAGATCGATCAACAGGGCATCGTCGAAACGGAAACTGCACAACAGCATGTCGGAACTGGCCATCTTCAGCACCTGCCCCGGCGTCAGGGTTTCCAGGATATCGGCAATCTCCTCGCTGATGCCCAGACGGAACACGGCGGCCTCCCGATCGGAACGGACCATGTTTTGCGCCAGCATCAGATAGGCGAGATTGACCTCCTTGATGTCATTGTAGGTGTCGGTCGTTTTCATCTTTCCTCTCCTTGCATTGCCGCCAATCCCGGAAGCGCATCGCATCCGCGCACCCGTCTGGCAGTCATGGCATTTTCGGGAAAAGCCGGCAAGAAGAAAATCAACGGAAAGACCATCCTTTTGTAAGAAACGGATGGTTTCATCTTGTAAGAAAAAACCTTACAAATATCGCCTTATCTGATGTTTTTAAAATGTATTTTCTGCTACGGGAAGTTCAGAAAGTCTTTTGCACGGTGGCCATGGCATTTCTACCGCGTTGTTTCGCAAGGTAAACGCCCTCGTCGGCACGCTTGATCAGGGCAGGCGCGCGCTAGAATCGGCACATGGAGCCGGCCATCAACTACTGCTGCACTTGCGCCGCCCCGGTGCGCGTCACGGTGCCGCCCGGCGACTCCCTGCCGCGCCATGTCTGCGGGGCCTGCGGCGCCATCCACTACCGCAATCCACGTCTCGTCGTCGGTGCGCTGCCCGTGTGGGACGAGCGCGTTCTGCTGTGCCGCCGCGCCATCGAGCCGC
The DNA here is from genome assembly GCA_964527195.1 of uncultured Methyloversatilis sp. GTDB lineage: Bacteria > Pseudomonadota > Gammaproteobacteria > Burkholderiales > Rhodocyclaceae > Sulfuricystis. The sequence goes on along the minus strand of CAZGOH010000050.1, from coordinate 4,306 downwards.
GCCACGGCTGCTGGACCCTGCCCTCTGGCTTCATGGAAAACGCCGAAAGCGTCGCCGACGCCGCCTTGCGCGAAACGCGCGAGGAGGCCTGCGCGCGCATCGAGCTCGGCGAGATGTACACGATGATCTCGGTACCGCACATCAACCAGGTGCATGTCGTCTACCTGGCCAGGCTGCTCGACCTCGACTTCGCACCCGGAGAAGAAAGCCTCGAGGTCGCGCTGTTCGCGGAGGCCGAGATTCCCTGGAACGAGATCGCGTTCCGCACGGTCGCCATGACGCTGCGGCATTTCTTCGCCGACCGGGCGCACGGAAACTTCACGCTGCACGCCGAGGCGCTGACGCCGCCGGACTGAAGCGTCACTCCTCCACTTCGAAAGCCACCGGCAGCAAGACCGCGAAATCACGACCACGCAGGCTTTCCGGCAGGTCGGCACGCCGCGCCGCCCGCCCGAGCATGTCCAGCGCCGCCGCATCGAGCACCGCATGGCCGCTGGAACGGTACAACTCGGCCTGCCGGACGGCGCCGCCGGAACGCACACTCACGCGCACCTCGACCGTTCCCGTCAGCCCGGCGCGGCGCGCCGCCTCCGGATAGCGCCGCAGGCCACGCGCCTCGCCGGCGATCGCCAGGCGGAATTTCCGCAAGCCAGCCGCATCGGGGGCCGCATCACTTGCCGGTTCGACGCGCAGGGGGGCAGCAATGGCGCCTTGCACGGCGGTGGCGGCCGCTCCCGGGGGCAGCCCCGTCGCCGGCTCGCCGGTCGGACGCGCCGCACCGGTCTCGGCCGCTGTCCCCGCCCTCTCCATCACCTCCGGCCGATCCGCCGCGCGGCTGGCCACGTCAGCCAAAGTCGGCGCTGGCGACACGGCGACCACTGGCGCGGGCGCGGGCGGGCGCTGCGGCGTTTTGGCGGCAGGCGGAGCGTGCTCGGCTGCCGGCGCGGGAAGCAGGAGTGCCGCCGCCTCCGGCGGCCGCAACGAGGCGTTGAGCGGCGCGACGTTGGCCATTTCGATGGACGCACGAGGCGGCGCCACGGCGGCAAGCACCAGCGCGTGCAGCCCGAGCGAAACGCCCAGCGCCCGCCATGGAAAGCGCGCCATCCCGGCATTGCGTTCCACCCTGCGCAACGAACTTTCCATGTTTCCCATGCTCTGATACGCTTGCGGTCATTTTAAAGGCGTATGCTCGCGCGCAAATGGACGGCTACCCGCTCATCCTCACCCTGGATCAGCACGGCACCCCGAACCGCTGGGTGACGTGGCAGCACGCCTGCTTCTACTACGCGAAAGACCTCGTCGCCTGGGCAATCGGCGAAAACTCCTTCGTCATCCACGGCGGCCTCAACCGCCTCACCGGCCTGCGCTCCGAGATCAGCACCAACAGCATCATCGCCATCAAGGGCAAGACCCTCGCCCACCGGCAGTTCAACCAAGTACCGCCCCTCGACAATCGCGAACTCTTCCACCGCGACCGCCACATCTGCGCCTACTGCGGCACCGGGCTGCCGGGCGCCCGTCTCACCCGCGACCACATCCTCCCCGTCTCGCAAGGCGGCCGCGACATCTGGATGAACGTCGTCACCGCCTGCCGGCCCTGCAATCAGAAGAAGAGCGGCCGCACGCCCGAACAGGCGCGCATGGAACTGCTCTACGCGCCCTACGTGCCGAACAAGGCCGAATACCTCATCCTCTGCAACCGCCGCATCCTCGCCGACCAGATGGACTTCCTGGCACGCCACGTGCCGGCACAAAGCCGCGTCAGGCTGTAATTCCGTCGCCGTCCCGCCAACACCGACTTTCCGCTGGCACTGCTTTTGGCGGGATCAATGAACAACCGCGCCGTTGGCGGATGATTCCACTTCATCGCCTGCTGTGTATTGCTGCAGTTTTGCGCGCAATTCGACCTGATTGATTGGTTTTGACAGATAGTCGTCCATACCCGCCTCCAGACAAGTTTCCCGGTCTCCCTGCATGGCATTCGCCGTCATCGCGATAATGGTCTGACGCGCCCCTCCCCGGGTCTTCTCATCGGCACGAATGAGGCGTGTTGCCTCAATTCCACCCATGACTGGCATCTGCATATCCATCAGAACGACATCGTAATGCTCACCGCCACACAATCGGTCAACCGCTTCCTGACCGTTCACGGCGAGAGTGACCACGTGACCCCACTTCTCCAGAAGACGCGTGGCAAGCATCTGATTGACCCGATTGTCCTCAACCAGCAGGACACGAATGCCTTCCGTGGAAACACGCCCCATCTCGCGATGGGACGAATGCGAATTGTCTCTTTTTTTCGCCGCTCCAAACGCTGACAGTATGGCTGCCAACAAATCGGTATCGATTACCGGCTTGGTCAGACAAGCACTCAAATTCAATGGCTCTGCGCGCTCAGCATCCTCCTTCAACGGGCCGGAGGAAAGAACGAGGATGGGCATCGCCTGCATGGAAGGTTGTTCACGAAGCCATGCCGCCAGTGTGATGCCATCCATCTCGAGCATATTGTGATCCAGCAGCGCAAAGTCGGGATGGCACGCATTTCGACGAGATAGCGCCTGCGCTTCGGCCCCCGAACCAACGGCAATTGCTTGCACCCCCCAGCGCTTGAGTTGGCGCACCAGGATCTCCCGATTAACGGCATTATCGTCCACCACCAGCGCCTGCTTGCCGACCAGCAGTTCGGTTGCCAGAGGAACAACCGGCATGTCGTCAAGGTCGAGCCTGAGGGTAAATTGGAAGGTCGTACCACGCCCGACCTCGCTATCGACACTGATACGCCCACCCATCAGAGCGATCAGGCTACTGGAAATCGACAAACCCAGGCCGGTGCCGCCATACTGCCGGGTGGTCGAAGCATCGACCTGAGCAAAGGCTTCGAAAATGGTATCCAATTTGTCGGCAGGAATACCAATACCACTATCACAAACAACGACCTGCAATGTGACTGACGATTCGGACCGCGCTTCAACGGCAAAGCTGACGACAATTTCACCGCGCTGGGTAAATTTGATGGCGTTGCCAATCAGGTTGATCAATACCTGCCGTAAGCGGGTCGGATCACCCAGAACATGATCCGGCACATCATCAGAAAAATCGCAGATCAACTCCAGGCCTTTTTCGGCAGCACGTACCGCGAGAATCTTGAGCGTTTCCGATACGGTCTGACGCAGCCCGAAACCCACCCGCTCAAGCATGAGCTTGTTCGCCTCGATCTTGGAGAAATCAAGAATGTCGTTAAGTATCCCCAACAGTGAAGTCGCCGAATTCCTGACGATCATCAAGTACTCCAGACGCTCATCTTCACTGTCAGCGTTCAGGGCGAGATCGGTCATCCCGATGACGCCATTCATCGGCGTGCGAATTTCATGACTCATGTTGGCGAGAAAATCGCTCTTGGCACGATTGGCAGTTTCGGCAGCAATCACGGCCTGACGCAGTTCCGCGGTTCGCTGTTTGACGGTTTCTTCCAGAACCTCTTGATGACGGGCAAGTTCGGTATTGCGACTTTCCACAAGGTCCATCATGCGATTGAATGCCGCCGCCGTGCGGGCAACTTCGTCGTCCATGACAACGGCAACGCGCTGGGAATAATCGCCACTGTGTTCGACCCGGACTATCGCATTAAGCAAACCGCTGAGCGGGCGGATGATCGAATTGACCAAATGCAACAGCAAAACACCGACGATCAGCAAGACGCCCCAAACGACAAAAGTCAGCACCACCTTCACCGCGGCAACGGTATTACTGGCATCGTTCAGCGCCTGGTTCATCAATACACGCTGCCATTCCTTCTGTTCAGCAATGTTGTCAAGCTGACGATTTCGCGCCAGCACAACACCGGATGTCAGCATTTCATACGCCGCCTTCGTTCTGCCACTTTGCGCCAGAGCCACCACATGCTGAGCTGCCTGCCAGAAGACCTCGTCGCCTTGCTTGATCTTACTCATGATCTCGCGTCCTCTCTCCGTCGAGAGGTTGGCTTCCGTTTCGTTGATGAGTTCAACCAGATTGCGACGATTTTCACTGATGCGTTGCAGCGTTGCCTGCAGTTCAGGTGGATCATTGGCAGCCAATATGACATGGCGAGCTTCCAGTGAAATTTTGATCATCAAAAATTCAACCCGGGTCATTCGATCTACCTGTGGCTCATACAATTCGATAATCTGCTGCGCATGCGATTGAACCCGGTTTAACGTGAGCCAACTGATCGCCACGACCATGAACAATAACGCACAGAGGAGTCCGAAGCCTGCCATCAACCTGAATCGTATGGATAATCTTGGAAAAAAAGATCTCATCTGGG
>CAZGOH010000049.1:0-15343 GCA_964527195.1 uncultured Methyloversatilis sp. | reverse complement strand
GCGATGGTGTCGCACTTCATGATGCCGCCGAAGATGTTGACCAGAATGCCCTTGACCTGGGGGTTCCGGAGCATGATCTTGAAGGCTTCGGTCACCTTCTCGGTGGTGGCGCCGCCACCGACGTCGAGGAAGTTGGCCGGCTCGGCGCCGAACAGCTTGATCGTGTCCATCGTCGCCATCGCGAGGCCGGCGCCGTTCACCAGGCAGCCGATGTTGCCGTCGAGACTGATGTAGGCGAGGTCGAACTTGGAAGCCTCGATCTCGTCGGCATCTTCTTCATCCAGATCGCGGTAGGCGACGATCTCGGGCTGGCGATACAGCGCATTGGAGTCGAAGTTGAACTTGGCATCGAGCGCCTTGATGTTGCCGTTGCCTTCCAGAATCAGCGGGTTGATTTCCGCCAGGCTCGCATCGGTCTCCATGTAGCAGGTGTAGAGCTTCTTGAAGGTATCGATCGCTTGGGCCTGCGAAGCGGCGGGGACGCCGATGCCATCGGCCAGCTGCTGGGCCTGTGCGTCGGTCAGGCCGACGAGCGGATCAACAAAAACCTTGATGATCTTCTCGGGCGTCTTGTGGGCCACTTCCTCGATGTCCATGCCGCCTTCGGAAGACGCCATGATGGCGACCTTCTGGGTGGCGCGGTCGGTCAGGGCCGCCACGTAGTATTCCTTCCTGATGTCGGCACCGTCCTCGATCAGCAGGCGCCGTACCTTCTGGCCTTCCGGGCCGGTCTGGTGAGTCTTCAACTGCATGCCGAGAATGGCGGAGGCGTGAGCACGCACTTCGTCGAGCGATTTTGCCAGCTTGACGCCGCCGCCCTTGCCGCGACCGCCGGCATGGATCTGCGCCTTGACGACCCAGAGATTGCCGCCCAATTGTTCTGCCGCCTTGACGGCTTCATCGACGGAAAAACAGGGAACGCCGCGCGGGGTCGCCACGCCGAACTTCCTCAGGATTTCCTTGCCCTGATACTCGTGGATCTTCATGGATCTTCCTTGCCGAGGGGTTAGGTAAAAGTGCTTGCGAGACGTGCCGCAAGGGGCGCGAATAATATCACGTTATGGGTGCAAGACTTTTATTGATGCCACCCCGAGCCCTTCTGGGCATGCCCTTGCGGCGGCTGCCACCCGGGGGCATGCCGCATCGACACGCGCCCGAAGTGGGGTGCGTGCCGCCTGCGGGCGGGATCAGGCGGAAAAAGACGAGCCGCAGCCGCAGGTGCTGGTCGCGTTCGGGTTCTTGATGACGAACTGCGAGCCCTGCAGACCTTCGCTGTAGTCGATCTCCGCCCCGACCAGATACTGAAAGCTCATCGGGTCGATCAGCAGGGTCACGCCATTTTTTTCCATGACGGTATCGTCGTCGCCGGTCATTTCGTCGAAGGTGAAGCCGTACTGGAAGCCCGAGCAACCGCCGCCCGTGACGAACACGCGGAGCTTGAGGTCGGGGTTGCCTTCTTCCGCGATCAGATCCTTGACCTTGTTCGCGGCGCTATCGGTAAAAACGAGGGGGAGGGGCATTTCCGTGGGGGCATTCATGGTCTGTCTCCTTGGGGGGGGCTGTGCGATGGCGCCTCGGCGGGTTGTGGTGGCTGAAGCTGGGGGAAACGATTATCGGGGAAAGCGCGCCGATTTCAATGGCTGGCGGCAAGTTTCAGTGCGGCGGACTTGGCGGCACCTTCCCCCTGATGCAGCAGTCTGCCCTGGACGATGGCGCCCAGATGCATTTCGACGGCGTTGTACTCCACGTCGCCGGTCACGCGTGCACGCGGCTGCAATTCGAGAAAGTCGCTTGACCGGACCGGGCCGTTAACCGTGCCATTGACGACCAGATGGGCGACATTCACCTCGCCATCGATGCGCGCCTGCTCGCTGACGACCAGCGTGCTCGGCTGATCGCCGGTAGCCGAAACATTCCCCCTCACCTCGCCGTCGATCCGCAGGCCGCCGGAAAAGACCACGTTGCCCTCGATCACCGTGCCGGCACCGATCAGACTGTCGATCTTGGTGGGCGGCTTGGCACTTTTTCCGAACATTTCCGGCTCCTTAAAGACTGATGCTGCCGCTCGTCACGAGCGTTCCCCGCTCGCTGATCCTGATTTCGACGCGACCGATCTGGAAATTGGGCGGAACCGCGAACCGCCCTTCGATGCGTCTGAAGTTGCGCAGGACGATCCGGTACTGTTCCGCATCGGATGCACCGCCTCGCGGCAAAATGATCTTATCACCCTCCACCCCGGAACGCGGGAAGGCGACGATCTGCAGATCGAAGGCGGACTCCTTGCCCCTGCGGGCTCCCTGCAGGGCAATCAGGAAGCCATAGCGGTACTGCCCGGGTGGGCCTTCGGCGCGCACTGCGAGGCGATCGATCGCCACCTGCTCTCCCGTCCGCCCTTCCAGCTTGGTCAGACGATCAAAGACCGCAATGTCTTCCTTGAGCCTGGCGTTCTCGAGAGCGAGCGCGGCGTTCTGCTCGGCGAGCAGTTTCTGCGACGACTGTTCGATTTGCAGACTGCTTTCGCTGGCGGCCAGCAGGCTGCGCAGGCGGACGACCTCTTCCTCGAGCGCGAGATTCGTCTGGCGCAGTTCTCCCACGACATGATCGGTCTCGCCGCGGTTGAAGCCGGCGATCTTGAGGCCGGCGTCATAGGACCATCCGGCCAGCATCGCCAGGAGAGCGACGAGTCCGGCGATGCTGGCAAGCCGCAGGTACCACGGCACATGGGTGCGCACGGTGACCTTCGGGGCGGCGATGCCGAAGCGCCCGCGCAGGCGCCGCAGGGTCAGGGCAAGACGGGAACCTGGATGAGCCCGAGACATTCGTCGTAGCCAAACATCAGATTCATGTTCTGGATTGCCTGTCCCGCCGCACCTTTGACCAGATTGTCGATGACCGACAGGATGACGAGGGTGTCGCCGTCCTGCGGACGATGCAGGGCGATCCGGCAAGTATTGGCGGCGCGCACCGAGCGCGTGTCCGGATGCGATTTCGGCGGCATGACATCGACGAACGTCTCGGTGGCGAAGCGTTTCTCGAACAGTGCCTGGAAATCCGTCTCGCGGGTGATGCGCGCGTACAGGGTCGCATGGATGCCGCGGATCATCGGTGTCAGGTGTGGCACGAAAGTGAGGCCGACCGCAGCGCCGGCAGCCAGCGACAGGCCCTGGCGGATTTCCGGCAGATGGCGGTGGCCGTGAACCCCGTAAGCCTTGAAGTTGTCGGCGGCCTCGGCGAAGAGAATGTGCGTTTCGGCCTTGCGTCCGGCGCCCGACACGCCGGACTTGGCGTCGGCAATCAGATTGGCGGCATCGATGCAGCCCGCCTCGACCAGCGGCAGGAAACCCAGTTGCACTGCGGTCGGGTAGCAACCGGGGTTGGCGATCAGCCGTGCCGTGCGGATCTTTTCACGGTTCATTTCCGGCAGGCCATAGACCGCCTCGGCGACCAGGTCGGGCGACGCATGGGTCATGCCGTACCATTTTTCCCAGAGCGCCACATCCTTGATGCGGAAATCGGCGGCGAGGTCGATCACCCGCACGCCGGCATCGAGCAAGGCGCGAGCCTGCTGCATCGCGATACCGTTCGGCGTGGCGAAGAAGACTGCCTGGCAATCCTTGAGCGGCGCGCTGGCCGGATCGCTGAAGCGCAGATCGACGCGGCCGCGCAAGCTGGGAAACATATCGGCGACCGCGCTACCGGCTTCGGCGCGCGACGTGATGGCGGTCAACTCGACCTCGGGGTGCTGCGCGAGCAGGCGCAACAACTCGACGCCCGTGTAACCGGTTCCCCCGACGATGCCTACCTTGATCATGAAACTGGCTCCTCTGTTGCGCGCGAAGGGGCGATCATAACCGACCCCGAAGCCCGGAGACGAAAAAGCCGCCCGCAGGCGGCTTTTCGGACGAAGGCGCGATCAGCGCTTCGAGAACTGCTTGCGGCGACGCGCCTTGTGGAAGCCGACTTTCTTGCGCTCGACTTCGCGGGCGTCGCGGGTGACGAAGCCGGCCTTGGAAAGCGAGGACTTGAGGGCCGCGTCGTACTCGATCAGCGCGCGCGTGATGCCATGACGCACCGCGCCGGCCTGACCGGACTCGCCGCCGCCGGTGACATTCACCATGATGTCGAAGGTCGTCAGGTTCTGGGTCAGTTCGAGCGGCTGGCGCACCACCATGCGGCCGGTTTCGCGGGAGAAGAATTCATCGACCGGCTTGTCGTTCACGACGAACTTGCCGCTGCCGTTCTTGAGAAAAACACGCGCCACGGCGGTCTTGCGCCGGCCGGTGCCGTAGTAGTAGTTGGCTGCCATAGTGTCGTTCCTGCGTCCGGTCAGATTTCCAGTGCCTTGGGTTGCTGTGCCGAATGCGGGTGCGCATCGCCGGCATAGCACTTCATTTTCTTGAGCATCGCGTAGCCGAGCGGACCCTTGGGAAGCATGCCCTTGACGGCCTTCTCAAGCACGCGCGATGGAAAGCGCTGTTGCAGCTTGATGAAATTCGTCTCGTAGATGCCGCCGGGGAAACCGGTGTGGCGGTAGTACTTCTTGTCCTGTGCCTTGTTGCCGGTGACGCGCAGCTTGTCGACATTGACGACGACGATGTAGTCGCCGGTATCGACGTGCGGGGTGTACTCGGGCTTGTGCTTGCCGCGCAGGCGGCGGGCGATTTCGGCGGCGAGCCGGCCGAGCACCTTGTCGGAGGCGTCGACGACGAACCAATCGCGCTTGACCTCGTGCGGTTTGGCGGAAAAAGTCTTCATGAAGGAATCCCTGCTACCCTGTTAACGACGTTGGCGCGTGAACTTCGAACTCGTTGGCCGGACCGGGATGAACGAACCCGAAACACCGCCTGCCACGCGGAAAAGCCGCGCATCTTATCCCAGCAGAAAATGAAAAGTCAAGACCGCCGCCAATCGGTGCGACCGGCGCCTCCGACCATCGAGTACGACGAAAGCCTGCCCGTCAATGCGTGCCGCACCGAGATCACGCAGGCCATCGGGAAACACCCGGTCGTCGTCATTTGCGGCGAGACCGGTTCGGGCAAGACGACGCAACTGCCGAAGATCTGCCTCGAACTGGGCCGTGGCCTCAAGGGCCTGATCGGCCACACCCAGCCGCGCCGCATCGCCGCGCGCGCCACCGCCAGCCGCATCGCGCAGGAACTGAAGTCCGAATTGGGCCGTTACGTCGGCTACAAGATCCGCTTCACCGACAAGACCTCGCCGGAAAGTTACATCAAGCTGATGACCGACGGCATCCTGCTGGCCGAGACGCAGACCGATCCATTGCTACGGCAATACGACACGATCCTGATCGACGAGGCGCACGAACGCTCGCTCAATATCGACTTCCTGCTCGGCTATCTAAAGTCGGTGCTGGCGAGACGGCGCGATCTGAAGTTGATTGTCACCTCCGCGACGCTTGACGCCGAGCGTTTCTCGAAACACTTCGATGGCGCTCCCATCATCGAGGTCTCGGGCCGCCTCTATCCGATCGAAACGCGCTATCGGCCCTTCGACGAACGCAAGGATGTCGATTTGAACGACGCCATTGTCGATGCGGTCGACGAGGCGCATCGCACCGGCCCTGGCGACGTGCTGGTATTCCTGCCCGGCGAGCGCGAAATCAGGGAGGCCGCCGAGGCGCTCAGGAAACACCACCCACCGGGCCTCGAAGTGCTGCCGCTGTTTGCACGCCAGACCGCGCAGGAGCAGAGTCGTGTCTTCGCGCCGCATCAGGGGCGCCGCGTGGTGTTGGCGACCAACGTCGCCGAGACCTCGCTGACGGTGCCCGGCATCCGCTACGTGATTGATACCGGGTTGGCGCGCGTCAAGCGCTACTCCCACCGCAACAAGGTCGAGCAGTTGCAGGTCGAAAGCATTTCGCGCGCCGCGGCGAATCAGCGGGCGGGGCGTTGCGGCCGTGTGTCCTCAGGTGTCTGCTTCCGCCTCTATGCCGAGGACGATTTCAACCAGCGTGCGCCTTACACTGATCCCGAAATCCTCCGCTCCTCGCTGGCCGGCGTGATCCTGCGCATGAAGTCGCTGCATCTGGGCGACGTCGAAGATTTCCCCTTCCTCGAAGCGCCGCTGCCGCGCATGATCGCCGATGGCTACACGCTGCTGGCGGAACTGGGCGCCATCGACGAAACGAGCAAGGAACTCACTGCCGTCGGCAAGGAACTGGCCAAGCTGCCGCTCGACCCGAAGATCGGCCGCATGATCCTCGCCGCCCGCGAGCACGGCTGCCTGAAGGAGATGCTGATCATCGCCGCCGCGCTGGGCACGCAAGACCCGCGCGAACGGCCACAGGAGCGGGCCGCGGCAGCCGATCAGGCGCATGCGCAGTGGAAGGACGAGAAATCCGAATTCCTGACCTATCTGAAACTGTGGGCCGCCGCCGATGCGGTGTGGAAGCACGAGACGTCCAGCAAGCAGCGCCAGTGGTGCAAGACGAATTTCATCAACTGGCTGCGGCTGCGCGAGTGGCGTGATGTGCATGGGCAGTTGATGACGCTGTGCCACGAACACGGCTGGAAGGAAAACCAGCTGCCGGCGAATTACGACGCGATCCACAAGGCGCTGCTGACCGGACTGCTCGGCCACATCGGCCTCATCAACGAAGAGGACAAGAACTACTTCGGCGCGCGCGGCATCAAGTTCTTTATCCATCCAGGTTCGGCGCTGCTCAAGAAGGCCGGCCGCTGGATCGTTGCCGCTGAGCTGGTCGAGACTTCGCGCCTGTTTGCGCGCTGCATCGCCAAGATCGAACCGGAGTGGCTGGAGCAGGTTGGCGCGCACCTGATCCGTCGCCACGTCTATGAACCGCACTGGGAGAAGAACGCCGGGCAGGTGGTGGCCTGGGAGCGTGTGACGCTGCACGGACTCACACTTCATGCGAAACGCAGGCTTCACTATGGCCCGAAAGACCCGAAGCTGGCGCGCGAACTGCTGATTCGCGGTGCGCTGGTCGAGGGACAGGTTACCGACGAGTGGCTGAAAAAGTGGCGCTTTCTCCAGCATTATCAGAAGCTCAAGGCGGAGATCGAGCGCCTCGAACACAAGTCGCGGCGGCCCGATGTGCTCGTCGACGATGCACTGGTGTTCGCCTTCTTCGATGCCATCGTGCCCGAGGGCATCGTCACGCTCGCCGGCTTCGACAAATGGCGGCGGGACGCCGAGCAGGAAAACCCGCAGCTGCTGTTCCTCGAAAAAGACCAGTTGATGCGCCACGAGGCGGCAGGCATCACCACTGACGCCTTCCCGCCTTTCATCGAGCATCGCGACCGGAAGCTCCAGCTCGCCTACAAGCACGATCCCGGCGCGGCGGACGACGGCGTCACCTTGTCGCTGCCGCTTGCGTCCTTAAACCAAGTGCCCGCCACAAGACTCGAATGGCTGGTGCCGGGCCTGCTCAAGGAAAAGGTCGTCGCGCTGCTCAAGACGCTGCCGCAGAAATACCGCCATCGCTGCCAGCCGCTCGACGCCTTCGCCGAGGCGTTCTGCGATGCGGATTGCGACACCGACGAACCTTTGGCGAAAGCGCTGACGCGCGCCATCGAGGAAAAGATCGCCCTCAAACTGCCGCTCGATGCGCTGCGTCTCGGCGAGTTGCGGCCCCACCTTGCCATGAACATCCGCCTGCTCGACGAACATGGCGCCACGCTGGCGATGTCGCGCAAGCTCGCCGAGCTACAGGCCGACTATGGCGCCTTCGCCGCGCCTTCGAAAGAAAAGGCCGCCGAGATCGAGCGCGTCGATCTGCGCGGCCGTTTCGCCACGGCGTTGAAGGAACAACTGAAATTCGCCGAAAAAAGCCTGCCGCGCGAACTGAGCCTGCAATTCCTGCCCTTCGGCGGCGAGCAGGCGCTCAAGGAGCAGATCGCCGCCGTGGCGCTCGATCGCACCTGCCTTGCCGGCGACGGGGCGGTGGATTTCGACACGCGCGTCGCGCAGGCGAAAGGCCGCGTCGTGCTCGTGGCACAGGAGGTCGCGCGTCTCGTCGGCGCTATTCTCGCGGAGCACGGCGCCATGCAGAAGAAGCTGGCCGCGCTGCAGAAAATCCATCCGCAGGCCGGCGCCGACATCGCCGCCCAGATCGCGGAACTGCTGGCGAAGGACTTCGTCTGCGCCACGCCCTACGAGCGCCTGCAACACTTTCCGCGCTATCTCAAGGGCGTCGCCCTGCGTCTGGACAAGCTGAGGAACGACAGCGCCCGCGATGCGCGCTTGCTGGCCGAATGGCGCGGCGTCGCGCAGGGCTGGCAGCGTGAGTGGACGGGCATGAAAAAGGCCGGCGTGACCGACGGCTTTCTGCAAGAATTCCGCTGGCTGCTGGAGGAACTGCGCATCGCACTGTTCGCCCAGGAACTCAGGACGCCGAGCCCGGTCTCGGCGAAGCGTTTGCTGAAAATGTGGGAAGGCCGGAGCCGTTCATGATCGACGCGGGAAATTTTTTCAGGACAATGCTGCGCGCCGGGCACGACCTCCTGCGGCCGGAAATTCTCTTCCATGCCCTGTGGCCGCCGGTCGCCGCCTTCCTGATCTGGTCGCTGGTGGCCTGGTTCGCCTGGCAACCACTGGCCGACTGGATCGCCGCCGCGCTGCCCGAATGGGCCTGGCTGGACTGGATCGGCCCCAAGCTCGCCCATGTCGCCGTGTTCCTCATCTTCGTCCCGCTGATCTACCTGACGGCGTTGCTCCTCGTCTCCGCCTTCGCGCTGCCGCGCATGATGACCCTCATCGCGCAACGCGACTATCCCGACTTGATGCGGCGCGGCTCCGCAAGCGCGGCCATTTTCGGCAGCATCGGCAATTCGCTCGCCGCCGGCGCGATTTTCGTCGCCGGCTGGCTCGCCACGCTGCCGCTGCTGCTGATCCCCGGCGCCGTGCTCGTGCTGCCGCTGTTCTGGACCGCCTGGCTGAACCAGCGCGCCTTTCGCTTCGACGCCCTGGCGGAACACGCGCAAACACAGGAGCGGACCCGGCTGGTCGAGCGCAAGCGCGGCACCCTGCATCTGGGCGGGCTGGTCGGCGCGTTGATGGCGCACGTGCCGGTCCTCAACCTGCTGGCGCTGGCCTATACCGCCGTGCTGTTCGTTCATCTGTGTCTCGGCGCGTTGCGCGAACTGCGCGCCGAAGAAGGAGTGAGTCTGAATGCGTAAACCCGCGAGAACTTACGGCCTGATCGTCATCGGCGACGAGATCATGCGCGGCAAGCGTCAGGACAAGCACATGGCGAAGTTCGTCGAGATTTTCGCAGCGCGCGGCCTCACGCTTTCCTGGGTACAGTATCTCGGCGACGAGCGATCACGCCTGATCGAGACGCTGAAACGCAGCCTCGCCTCTGACGACGTCGTGTTCAGCTGCGGCGGCATCGGCGTCACGCCGGACGACCATACCCGCCAGGCCGCCGCTGCCGCTGCCGGCGTTCCTCTGGAGATCAACCCGGACGCCGAGCGCGAAATCCGCGCGCGCATGGCCGAGATGGGGCAAGAGGTTACCCCCGCACGTCTGGAACTCGGCACGGTGCCGGCCGGCAGCCGCATCATCCCGAACCCGTTCAACCGCATTCCCGGCTTTTCCTACCGCGACCACCACTTCCTGCCGGGCTTTCCGCAGATGGCCTGGCCGATGGCCGAATGGGTGCTCGACAACGACTACGCCGACGACTTTCGCGAGAATGCCGAGACCGAAGCGGCGATCCGCGTCTGGGACGGACTCGAAGGCACCCTGCTCGACCTGATGCGGCAAACCGAGGCGGAATTTCCTGGCGTCACCGTCTTCTCGCTACCGACTTTCGGCAACGAGACCGTGCAGCGGCACATCGAGCTCGGCGTGCGCGGTGCCCCCGACGCGGTCGCCCCGGCCATCGCCATGCTGAAGGCCGGCGTGCGCGCCCTCGGCTATCGTTTTGACGACGTCCCTGCGTCCGGCACGAAGAGCAGCACGTCGCCGTTGATGCAGTAGCGCTTGCCGGTGGGCGGCGGCCCGTCGTCGAAGACATGGCCGAGGTGAATGCCCGAACTGGCGCTGCGCACCTCGACGCGGCGCATGCCGTGTGACACATCGACATGCTCGGTCAGCGCGCCGGGCAGCGGCTCGAAGAAGCTCGGCCAGCCGCTGCGGCTGTCATATTTGGCGTCGCTGCGAAACAGCGGTGCGCCACTGAGCGGATCGAAGAAGGTGCCGGGGCGTTTCTCCTCCAGGTGCGCTCCCGTCCAGGGCCGTTCGGTGCCGTTTTCGAAGGCGATGCGGTGCTGCTCCGGCGTCAGCAGGCGGGAGCCCAGTTCCGCCCAGAAGCGGGCCTTGTCTGCATCGCTGTCCGGGTACTTCACGCCGGTACCGCCCAGGCCGCAGTAACCGCCGGGGTTCTTCTTCAGGTAGTCCTGGTGGTATTCCTCGGCGCGGAAGTAGGTGTTGAGCGGTTCGATCTCGGTAACGATGGCGCCGCGCCCGGCGGCCTTGAGCGCGGCCTGGTAGATGTCGCGCGTCTTGCGGGCGACCGCCGCCTGCCGGTCGTCGCCCGTGTAGATCGCACTGCGGTAGTTGGTGCCGATGTCGTTGCCCTGGCGATTCAGTTGCGTCGGATCGTGGCTTTCCCAGAAACGCGCCAGCACCTGTTCGAGGCCCACCCGGGCGGGGTCGAAGCGCACCTTGACGACTTCGGCGTGGTTCCTGAGCTTCGTTCGGCCGCTCGCCAGCGCCTTCTCGTGCGCCAGCACGCCCGGGTAGTCGCCATGGATCTCGCCGTTGGCGTAGCCGCTTTCCACGTCGAGGACGCCGGGCAGTTCGGCCATGCGCCTTTCGGCACCCCAGAAGCAGCCCATGCCCAGCACGATGGTTTCGGCGGAGACGGCGGAAGCGGTCTGGCTCGTCATGATCAGTACCCCCAGGACAATATTTCTCAAAAAGTTCTTCAACGCTGCAACCCCCTTCCTCTTGCGTTGTCCCATCCAGATGGACGCGCCTTGACAAAATACCAGCCCCGCCTTGATAGCCTGCCGTTCGGCCACACCTACGCCATCATGTTCCGTTCCTTCGTCCTCGCCGCCACCCTTTCCCTGCTGACCACCGCCTGCGCCGGCGAGACCACGCGCGGCGCGCACTGCGGCGCACCCGGCCAGTGGCTGGCCCCCGCCGCCGGCGCCGCCCAGCCGCGCGAGGCCGCGGCCGTGTTCGGCGATCTCGCCGGCCATCGGGTCGTTCTCCTCGGCGAACGCCACGACAGTGCCGAGGATCATCGCTGGCAACTGCACACCCTTTCCCGGCTGCATGCCATGCGGCCCGGCATGGCGATCGGCTTCGAGATGTTCCCGCGTCGCGTCCAGCCGGCCCTCGACGCCTGGGTGGCGGGCACGCTGTCGGAGGCCGAATTCCTGCAACGCAGCGAATGGGACAAGGTCTGGGGCTTCGACGTGCGCGACTACTTGCCGCTGTTCCACTTCGCGCGCATGAACCGCTTGCCGATGCTGGCGCTCAACGTCGAGCGCAGCCTGCCCGACGCCATCGGCAAGCAGGGCTGGGATGCCATCCCCGAGGCGCAGCGCGAAGGCGTCGGCCGCCCGGCGCCGCCTTCGGTCGCCTATCGCGAGGAGTTGCGACGCGTGTTCGACCACCATCCGGCCAAGGAGCGCGGCAGCGACGCCTTCCCGCGCTTCGTCGAGGCGCAGACCGTGTGGGATCGCGCGATGGCCGAAGTCATCGCCGCCTATCTCGCCCGCCAGCCCGACGCCCTGGTGGTCGGCATCATGGGTGCGGGCCACGTGCGCAACGGCCACGGCGTCGCGCACCAGCTCGCCGACCTGGGCGTCAGGAACACCGGCGCGCTGCTCACCTGGGAGCGCACCGAAGACTGCGCGCGCCTGGGCCCGGAATTCGCCAACGCCCTCTACGTCATCGACCCGCCGCCGCGCAACCCGCCGCGGCTGGGGGTCGCCACCGAGCCCGTCGCCGACGGCCTGCGCATCAGTCAGGTGACGCCGGGCAGCATTGCCGCCGCCGCCGGACTCGCGGTCGGCGATGTCATCCTGATGATCGGCGGCCAGCCGGCCAAAGGCATCCTGGCCTTGCGCGCTGCCGTACAGCGCCAGCCGGCCGGCACCTGGCTGCCGATGAGGGTCCGCCGCGACGGTGCCGAGATCGAGATCGTCGTGCGCTTCCCCCTCGGGCAATGAAGCCCTGGCTGTTGCTTCTGCTGGCCTGGCCGCTCGCACTGATGGCGCGTCCGCAGATCGATCTCGCGCTGCGCCTCGACCCGGCGACACGCTTCTTCGAGGCGAACGCCAGCCTGCGGGACGATGCGGGGCTTGCCACGTTCGTGCTCGGTCGCGACTTCGAAATCACCGATCTGCGCATCGACGGCCGCCCCGCCCGGCCGGCGCGCCGTGTCGCCGGCGCCGACTTTCCGCTGCCGCCCGGCACGCGCCAGGTCGAGATCACCTACCGCGGCACGCTGCCGCCGACGCCCGCGCTCGACCACCGCCAGGTGCTCGGCCAGCGTCGCGCCACCGCCAGCCCGGAAGGCAGCTTCCTGCCCGCCGGTGCCGGCTGGTATCCCGACCCGGGTACGCTGTTTTCCTATCGTGTCGACGTGCGCGTGCCGCCGGGCCAGAAGGCGGTTGCCACCGGCAGCTTCGTCGCCGAAAGCGAAACGGCGGCGGGCTACCGCGCGCAATTCGCCTTTCCCGAAGCGGCCGACGGCATCGACCTGATGGCCGGGCCCTATCAGGTGAGCGAGCGCCCGCTCAAGCTGGGCGCTCGCACCATCCGCGTGCGCACCTGGTTCCACCCCGAACTCGCCGAGCACGCCCCCGCCTACCTCGAAGACGCGGCACGCTACATCGCGCGCTACAGCGGGCTGATCGGCGACTATCCCTTCGACAGCTTCGGCATTGTCTCCAGCCCCACGCCCACCGGCTTCGGCATGCCGGGCCTGACCTACCTTGGCCGCGAGGTGATCCGCCTGCCCTTCATCCGCGCCACCTCGCTCGGCCACGAGGTGCTGCACAACTGGTGGGGCAACGGCGTCTACCCCGACTGGAAAAGCGGCAACTGGTCCGAAGGGCTCACCACCTTCCTCGCCGACTACGCCTACAAGGAAGACGAAGGCCCGGACGCCGCACGCGAGATGCGTCTGGGCTGGCTGCGCGACCTCGTCGCCGTGCCGCCCGAGGCGGACCGGCCACTGAGGGAGTTCACCGCGCGCCATCACGGTATCGCCTCGATCATCGGCTACAACAAGGCGGCGATGGTTTTCCTGATGCTGCGCGACCGCATCGGCGCGGCGGCCTTCGAACGCGGCTTGCGGCTGTTCTGGGAGCGCCACCAGTTCCGGAGCGCCGGCTGGAGCGATCTGGAAGCGGCGTTTTCCGCCGCCGCCGGCCAATCGCTGGCGACCTTTTTCGACACCTGGGTGAATCGGCCGGGTGCGCCGGAGTTCACGCCGCAACAGGTCGCGGCGGACACCGATTTCCGCCTCTGGCGGCGCCTCGATCCGGCTATCCTGCCGCCGATCCTGCGCGAAACCTTTGTCGCGCCGCGCGCCGTCGTCGTGCGCGCCGATGCCGGCGTCGATGCCGCGACTGCGCTGGCACTGGCGCAGCGTGCGCTCGACGCGAAGCCGCGCACCGTCGCCGACACCCTGCCGGCGCGCACACCGGCGCTGATCGTCGGCCTGGCCGGCAGCATCGACGCCTGGCTTGCCCGTCACGGCCTCGCCCCCCGTCCGGTCGCGGCACGCGGCAGCGCGCAGGTCTGGGCCGGGCGCGACGACGACGGTCGTCCCTACGTCGTCATCACGGCGCGCGACGCCGCCGCGCTACGTGCCACGGAGCGCGGCCTGCCCCACTACGGCAAGCAAAGCTGGCTGGTCTTCGAAGGCGCGCGGGTCACCGAGCGTGCCGTTCTGCCGCCACGCTCCGCCGGCGCCGGTCGTTGAGACGGGGCGCTTGCCGTTACAATCGCGACGACCCACAGGAACCCAAGCCATGGCCGGACTCGACAAATCCATCCCCGCCCCCACCGAAATCAAGCTGCACCAGGCCTCGCGCGAGCTTGAAATCGCTTACGCCGACGGCAAGCACTTTCGCCTGAGCTGCGAATTCCTGCGCGTCTTCTCGCCTTCCGCCGAGGTGCGCGGCCACGGTCCCGGCCAGGAAACGCTGCAAACCGGCAAACGCAAGGTCGGCATCGCCGCCATCGAGCCGGTCGGCAACTACGCGATCAAGCCGACCTTTTCCGACGGGCACGATTCCGGCATCTACTCGTGGGATCTGCTCTACCAACTTGGCGAGCACCAGGACGCCCTGTGGGCGGACTACCTCGTGCGCCTCGAAGCCGCCGGCGCCAGCCGCGACGTCGATTCCTCCACCCTGCCGCCGAAGAGCGGCGGCGGCTGCGGAAAGCAACACTGATGGCCGACACCCATTTCGGTTTCGAAACCGTCGCCGAGCACGAAAAGGCGGCGCGCGTGCGCGGCGTGTTCTCCTCGGTCGCCGACCAGTACGACCTGATGAACGACCTCATGTCGGCCGGCCTGCACCGCTTGTGGAAGGCCTTCACGCTCCAGGTCGCCGGCGCCCGGCCGGGCGAGCGCGTCCTCGACATCGCCGGCGGCACCGGCGACCTGGCTTCCGCTTTCCGCAAGGCGGTCGGCCCGACCGGCGAAGTCTGGCTCACCGACATCAACCACGCGATGCTCACGCGCGGGCGCGACCGCCTGCTCGACGAAGGCCGGCTCGGCCCGGTTGCCCAGTGCGACGCCGAGAAGCTGCCTTTCCCGGACAACCGCTTCGACATCGTCACCGTCGCCTTCGGCCTGCGCAACATGACGCACAAGGACAGGGCGCTCGCCGAGATGCGCCGCGTGCTGCGTCCCGGCGGCCGCCTGCTGGTGCTCGAATTCTCCAAGGTGTGGGAGCCGCTGTCGCCTGCCTACGACTTCTATTCCTTCAAGGTGCTGCCCTGGCTGGGTCAGAAGGTCGTGAACGATCCGGACAGCTACCGTTACCTTGCCGAATCGATCCGCATGCACCCCGACCAGGAAACGCTCAAGGGCCTGATGGAACAAGTCGGCCTTGCGCGTGTCGACTACTTCAACCTGACGGCGGGGGTGGTCGCCCTGCACCGTGGTTACAAGCTCTGAACCCCTTCGAATGGAGAGAACGATGAAAAATGCAATGATCAGCCTCGCTGCCGCGGTCGCGGTGTTTTTCGGACTGGCCCTGCCCGCCCCGGATGCGGAAGCCAAGCGCATGGGCGGCGGCGGTTCCTTCGGCATGCAGCGCAGCGCCACGCCGCCCGCCAAGCCCGCCACGCCGCCCCAGCAGGCCGCCCAGCCCCAGCAGGG
>CAZGOH010000048.1:0-15871 GCA_964527195.1 uncultured Methyloversatilis sp. | reverse complement strand
TGCGCTACTGGCTCATGAAGTCGGAACCCTCCGTCGTCGGCATCGACGATGTGCTGGCCATGCCGAACCAGACTGTGGACTGGTGGGGCGTGCGCAACTACCAGGCGCGCAATTTCATGCGTGACCAGATGAAGGTCGGCGACGGCGTGTTCTTCTATCACTCCTCTTGCCCGCAACCGGGCATTGCCGGGCTCGCCGAGGTGGTGCAGCTGGCCTACCCGGACCGTACCCAGTTCGATCCCGCCAGCCCCTACCACGACCCGAAGTCGACACCGGAAAATCCGCGCTGGGTGAATGTCGATGTGCGCATCGTCAGGAAGACGCGTCTCGTCGGGCTCGACGAGTTGCGCGCCCATCCGGAACTGGCCCACATGCGCGTTCTGCAACGTGGCAACCGCCTGTCGATCACGCCGGTCGACCCGGCGGAGTGGGATTTCATCGTCAAGCGGCTGATGGCGTGAGCTGGATACTTGGCTACCTCGCGCTTGGCGCCGTGGCGGGCTTCTTCGCCGGTCTGCTCGGGGTCGGCGGTGGGGCGATCATGGTGCCGGTGCTGGCGCTGATGTTCGCCGCGCAGGGTTTTCCCGAGGCGCAGCTGATGCACCTGGCGCTCGGTACCTCGATGGCCGCCATCGTGTTCACCTCGGTGTCCTCGCTGCGCGCGCACCACGCCCACGGCGCGGTGCGCTGGGAGATCGTTCGCACCATCGCGCCGGGTATCGTTATTGGCACCTTTCTCGGCGCGCAGCTGGCGAGCGCGATCCCGACGCGGCCGCTGGCGATCTTCTTCACGATCTTCATGAGCTACGTCGCTTTCCAGATGCTGGCCAACATCAAGCCGAAACCCTCGCGCCAGCTGCCGGGCGCGGTCGGCATGTTCGCCGTCGGCAACGGCATCGGCGCCGTCTCGGCGCTGGTGGCCATCGGCGGCGGCTCGCTGTCGGTGCCCTTCATGACCTGGTGCAACGTCAAGATGCACGAAGCCATCGGCACCTCGGCGGCGATCGGCCTGCCGATCGCGCTGGCCGGCACGGCCGGCTATCTGGTCGGCGGCTGGCATGCGACGGACCTGCCGGCGGGCAGCTTCGGCTACGTGTATCTGCCCGCCCTGGCGGCCTGCGTGACGATGAGCGTGCTGACGGCGCCCCTCGGCGCGAAGGCCGCGCACCGCCTGCCGGTGGCGACGCTCAAGAAGATCTTTGCCGGCGTGATCCTGCTGCTGCTGGCGAAGATGCTGCACGGATTGATGTAGCGCCGCCGTCCCGCCGGCGCCGACTTTCGCGTGGAAGCCCCTACTCGCCGATCCAGCGCAGGATCGGCGCCCACTGCGCCTGGTCCGGCGCGGCGCGCGCGGCGGAAAGATCGAAGATCGTCATGCCGTGCGCGGCGGCTTGCACGTAGTTCTGCGTGTCGCGCAGATGGGCGATCACCGGCAGGCCGGTGCCGAGCAAAAAGCGCTCGAGTTCCGCCGCGGCGCGCGTGCGGGCATCGACACGCATGCCGACCACGCCGATCTCCACATGATGTTTCTTCACCCGTTTTTCCTCCAGCAACTCGTCCAGGAAACGACGCGTGGCGAGGATGTCGAACAGCGAGGGCGCCAGCGGAACGATCACGCGGTCGATCTGCCGCAGGATCTGCACGAGCTTCTTGCCATGCAGGCCGGCGGGCGTGTCGAGCACCACGTCGGTCGCCTCTTTCGGCGGTCGCGCCGGCTCGCCCGGCCGAATGTCCCACGCGGCGATGTAGGGCAGCAGCGGCGAGCGGATGGCGAGCCATTCGCGCGAAGACTGCTGGCGGTCGATGTCGCCGAGCATCGGCCGGCGGCCGTTTTTCGCCAGCCAGCCGGCGAGGTTGGTTGCCAGCGTGCTCTTGCCGACTCCGCCCTTGGGGTTGGCGATCATGAAGGTGCGCATGGCGTTCAGGGCAGCAGGATGGTCGAGCCGGTGGTCTGGCGCGCGGCGAGCGCGGCGTGCGCCTGCGCCACGTCCTTCAGTGCCCAGGTCTGGTTGATTTCGATCTTCACCGTTCCCGCCGTGACGACATCGAACAGATCCTGCGCGGTGGCGAGCAGATCGGCGCGCTTCGCGACGTAGGTAAACAATGTTGGCCGCGTCAGGAACAGCGAGCCGCGTTTGGACAGTTCCTGCGTGTCCACCGGTGCTACCGGTCCGGCCGACTGGCCGAAGGTGACCATCATGCCGAAAGGGCGCAGACAGTCGAGCGATTTCGTGAAGGTGTCGGCCCCCACCGAGTCGTACACCACCGGCACGCCTTCGCCGTTCGTGATTTCCTTCACGCGCGCGACGAAATCCTCGCGGGTATAGACGAGCGGATGGTCGCAGCCGTGCGCCTTCGCCAGCGCGGCCTTTTCATCGGAGCTCACCGTGCCGATCACCGTCGCGCCGAGGGCTTTCGCCCACTGGCAGACGATCAGACCGACGCCGCCCGCTGCGGCGTGAATCAGGATCGTGTCACCTGCTTGTACCCGGAATGTGCGGCGCAGCAGGTATTGCGCGGTCATGCCCTGCAGCATCATCGCCGCCGCCGTCTTGAAATCGATCACCTCCGGCAGCACCACGAGCCGATCGGCCGGAATGTTGCGCGCCTCGGCATACGCCCCGGCGGGGCCGCCGGCATAGGCGACGCGATCGCCCACCCCGACTTCGGTGACCTCGGCGCCGACGGCCTCCACCACCCCGGCGCCTTCGAGGCCGAGCCCGCTGGGTAGTTCGAGCGGATAGCGCCCGCTGCGGAAGTAGATGTCGATGAAGTTCAGGCCGACCGCTTCATGGCGCACACGCGCCTCGCGCGGGCCCGGTGCAGGCAGTTGGACTTCTTCCCAGCGCAGCACTTCCGGCCCGCCGGTGGCGTAGATGCGGATGGCGTGTGTCATGGCTCCCCTTTCGCGAAAGTGGGGAAACTACCCCGACGCCGCCCGAAAAACAAGCGGTCTCCCTACAATGCGGCCCATGCTCGCCGATCTGCCCACCCCCTCGCCCGACGCCCAGGAAGCCAGCCGCGTGCTGTCGTCGCACATCGCCGCCCGCATCGAAGCCGCCGGCGGCTGGTTGCCCTTCATCGAATTCATGGACATGGCCCTGCACCTGCCGGGGCTGGGCTACTACGCCGGCGGCTCGCTCAAGTTCGGCGCGGCGGGCGACTTCGTTACTGCGCCTGAGATCACCCCGCTGTTCGGGCAGGCGCTGGCGCGGCAGGTGGCGCAAATCCTCGCCGTGTCGCCAGCGCCGACTTTTGAACGCCCCCCCACCCCCAGCCCCGCCCCGGGGGGCGGGGAGACGGAGTGCGCATCCGCACGGGTGCTGGAGGTCGGTGCGGGCAGCGGCCGGCTGGCTGCCGATCTGCTGCTGGCGCTGGAAGCGCTCGATGCGCTGCCGGCCCGCTATGAAATCCTCGAACTGTCGGGCGAACTGCGCGCGCGGCAGCGGGAGACTCTCGCGGCGGCGGCCCCGCATCTCGTCGACCGCGTGGTCTGGCGCGACACCCTGCCGGAAAAATTCGTCGGTTGCGTCGTCGCCAACGAACTGCTCGACGCCCTGCCGACGCACGCGGTCGCCTGGCGCGCCGCGGGACGCATGGAGCGTGGCGTGGCGTTCCGCGCAAATCGCTTCGCGTGGGAAGAGCGTCCCGCAACCGGCGCGCTGGCCGCCGCGATGGCGGCGTTGCCGGTCGTTGTCGTGCCCTTTGAGAGCGAAATCGGCCTGCCCGCGCATGCCTGGGCGGCCGAATGGGGCGCGCGACTCGAACGCGGCGCC
Source organism: uncultured Methyloversatilis sp. (assembly GCA_964527195.1). Classification (GTDB taxonomy): domain Bacteria; phylum Pseudomonadota; class Gammaproteobacteria; order Burkholderiales; family Rhodocyclaceae; genus Sulfuricystis. The sequence continues at coordinate 12,095 of CAZGOH010000048.1, read as the reverse complement.
CTGATCCTGATCGACTACGGCCTGCCGCGCCACGAGCTTTATCACCCGCAAAGGAATCGCGGCACCCTGCGCTGTCATTACCGCCAGCGCGCCCACGAAAATCCCTTCTGGTGGCCGGGGCTGTCCGACATTACCAGCCACGTCGATTTCACTGCGGTCGCCGAAGCCGGCTTCGATGCCGGACTCGATGTGCTCGGCTACACCACTCAGGCGGCCTTCCTGATGAACTGCGGCATCGGCGAACTGCTGATGGAACGCCAGCGCTCGGGCGGCGAGCAGGCCCTGCGGGCGAACGGCGCGGTGCAGACCCTGCTGGCGCCGGGCGAAATGGGCGAACTGTTCAAGGTCGTCGCGCTCGGCCGTGGGGTGGATGTGCCCCTGCTTGGCTTCGCGCGCGGCGACCGGCGCCATGCGCTGTAATCGTCACCTTTATTGCTGCTTTTCACGCCAGGGCGCGACCTTGAGCAAGAGCGCCATGCCCGGCAGGGCGAACAACACGCACAGCATGAAGAACTGCGTCCAGCCCATCCACTCCACCAGCCAGCCGGTGGTGGCGTTCACGAAGGTGCGCGGCACGGCGGCGAGGCTGGTGAACAGGGCGAACTGCGTGGCCGTGTAGAGCGGGTGCGTGCTCTTGGCGATGAAGGCGACGAAGGCGGCCGTGCCGAGTCCCGCGCCGAGTGCTTCGAGGGCGATCACCGTCGCCAGCCGCACCAGCGCCGCCGTGTCGATGTCGAGCTGCGGGCCGAGCCAGGCCAGCCAGACGTAGCCGAAGATCGTCACCACCTGCACCACGCCGAAAATCCATAGCGCACGGTTGATGCCGAGTTTCACCATCCACAGCCCGCCGACCAGCCCGCCGAACACCGCCGGCCACAGCCCGGCATGCTTGGCGACGATGCCGATGTCGGTCTTGGCGTAGCCGAGGTCGAGATAGAAGGGCGTGGCGAGCGCCGTCGCCATCGAATCGCCGAGTTTGTAGAAGAAGATGAAGGCGAGGATCAGCAGAGCTTCCTTGACGCCGGCGCGGCCGATGAATTCGCGGAAGGGTTCGATCACGGCATCGCGCAGCGTGCGCGGTGCGCCGCCGGCGATGGCCGGCTCCTTCACCAGCAACGCCATGACGATGCCGGGCAGCATGAACAGCGCGGTGACGAAGAACACCATGTCCCAGGGCAGGCGGTCGGCGAGGATCAGCGAGAGTGAACCGGGGATCAGGCCGGCGATGCGATAGGCATTGACATGCACCGAGTTGCCCAGCCCGAGTTCGTTTTCCGGCAGCAGTTCGCGGCGGTAGGCGTCGAGCGCGATGTCGCCGGTGGCGGACAGCAGGGCGAGCGCCGCCGCCAGCCAGACGATGACGCCCAGATCGGTGGCCGGCGAGAACTGGCCGAGCAGCGCGATGACCACCAGCAGCAGCGCCTGCGTCAGCACGATCCAGCCGCGCCGGCGGCCGAGCGGCAGCACGTAGCGGTCGAGCAGCGGCGCCCAGAGGAATTTCCAGGTGTAGGGAAACTGGATCAGCGCAAAGAGGCCGATGGCCTTGAGGCTCACGCCCTCGGTGCGCAGCCAGGCGGGCATCAGGTTGAGCAGCAGATAGAGCGGCATGCCCGACGCGAAGCCGGTGAACACGCAGATCAGCATGCGGCGGGTGAGCAGGGGGGCGAGCCAGGCGGGCATCGGCGGATGCTAGCAGCCCGGGCCACCGGCCGATGCATGATGACAGGCCGGGAACCCTGGTCTGTTCCCGTGTTCCCGATCCGTTACATCGACTCCGTCTACCGCCCGCCGGGGGCCGGGCGTTACACTGGGCGACCCGAGCATCAAGCAAACACACAGAAGGAGAGGTTTGATGAACACGATACGTGCATGGGCCGCCATGGCGCCCGGACAGAAGCTGCAACCCTACGCGTATGCCCCGGGCGCCTTGGCCGACGACGAAGTCGAGATCGCGGTCGAGTATTGCGGAGTCTGCCATTCCGACCTCTCAATGATCGACAACGAGTGGAGATTCACCAGCTATCCCATCGTGCCCGGCCATGAGGTGGTGGGTCGCATCGTCGCCATGGGCACGCAGGCGAAGGGACTGGAAATCGGGCAACGGGTCGGCGTCGGCTGGGCCAACAGCAGTTGCCTGCACTGTGCATCCTGCCTTGGCGGCGAGCACCACCAGTGCGCCGATACGAAGGCGACCATTTCGAATCATCCGGGCGGATTCGCCGAACGTGTGCGCGCCCAGTGGCCCTGGGCGGTCCCCTTGCCCGATGGCATGTCCGCGGCGGTCGCCGGCCCGCTTTTCTGCGGTGGCATCACCGTCTTCACGCCCTTCGTCGCATACGACGTATCGCCATTGAGCCGGGTCGGCGTGGTCGGCATCGGCGGCCTGGGGCATCTGGCGGTCAAGTTTGCCAGGGCGTGGGGCTGCGAAGTCACCGCCTTTACGTCTTCGCCGGCGAAAATCGGGGAAGCCGGGGCGCTGGGGGCGCATCGCGTGGTGTCCAGCACCGATCCGCAAGCCATCGGGGAACTCGCCAGGACGCTGGATCTGGTCATCGTCACGGTCAATGTTCCGCTTGACTGGCCGGCCATCATAGCCACGCTGGCACCGCACGGCCGCCTGCATTTCGTCGGTGCCGTGCTCGAACCGGTGCCGGTCAAGGTCTTCTCGTTGCTGGATGGCCAGAAGTGCGTCTCCGGGTCCGCGATCGGGTCGCCGACAGACATGGCGAAGATGCTGGAATTCTGTGTTCGGCACAAGATCGAGCCGCAGGTCGAGCACTTTCCGATGCGCCGTGTGAATGAGGCATTGGAGCACCTGCGTTCCGGCCAAGCGCGCTACCGCATTGTGCTGGATGCCGATTTCAACGCGTGAAGTCGAAACCGGCGACGATGTTCATCCGCTGTTTCTGAGCCCCGCCGCCACACCGTTGATGGTGAGGTGGATGCCGTTCTTCACGCGTTCGTCGTCGCTCCAGGGTGCGCCCGAGCGGTAGCGGCGCAACAGCTCGACCTGCAGGTGGTTGAGCGGGTCGAGGTAGGGGTAGCGATTCTTCAGCGAGCGCTTGAGCAGCGGGTTGCGTTCCAGCAATTCGTGCTGGCCGGTGATGGCGAGCAGCGCATCCACCGTGGCTTGCCATTCGGCTTTGATGCGGCCGAAGATTTCCGCGCGCAGCGCGGCGTCCTGCACCAACCCGGCGTAGCGCTCGGCGAGCGCGATGTCGGTCTTGGCGAGCAGCATGTCCATGTTGGCGAGCATGGTGCGGAAAAAGCCCCACTCGCGGAACATGTGGCGCAAGAGCGCGAGACCTTCATCGCCGCGCGCCGCGATGAAGGCTTCGTAGGCGGTGCCGAAGCCGTACCAGCCGGGCAGCATCAGGCGGCACTGCGACCACGAGAACACCCAGGGAATGGCGCGCAGGTCTTCGATGGCGGTGGTTTTCTTGCGCGAGGCGGGGCGGCTGCCGATGTTGAGTTGCGAAATCTCGCTGATGACGGTGGATTCCCAGAAATACTGTTCGAAACCGGGGGTCTCGTAGACCAGCGCGCGATAGGCCTTGAACGCGGTGGTGGCCAGTTCGGCCATTGCGCCAAGGCAGTCCTCCTGCGGATCGTCGTGCTCGCGCGGCAGCAGCGTGGCTTCGAGCGTGGCGGCGACGAGCACTTCGAGGTTGCGGCGGCCCAGTTCGGGGTTGGCGTATTTCGAGGCGATCACCTCGCCCTGCTCGGTGATGCGGATGGCGCCTTGCACCGCGCCGGCCGGCTGGGCGAGGATGGCCTGGTAGCTCGGCCCGCCGCCGCGGCCGACGGTGCCGCCGCGACCGTGGAACAGGCGCAGCTTCATGCCGCGCATGCGGAACACCTCGACGAGCGTGACCTCGGCGCGATACAACGCCCAGTTCGACATCAGGAAGCCGCCGTCCTTGTTGCTGTCCGAGTAGCCGAGCATGACCTCCTGGCAGTTGTCCCGGCCGGCCAGCAGGCGCCGGTAGGCGGGCAGCGAGAAGAGGCGGTCCATGACGGCGCCGCAACGCTCCAGATCGCCGATGGTCTCGAACAGCGGCACGATGTTCACGTCGAGTTCGCCTTCGCGCGGACGCAGCAGGCCGGCTTCCTTGAGCAGCAGGGCGACTTCGAGGATGTCGGAGACACCTTCGTTCTTCGAGATGATGACGTTCTGGATCGCCGCCTTGCCATAGCGGCGGTGTGCCTCGCGCGCGGCATGGAAGATCGCCAGCTCGCCGGCGGTTTCTTCCGTGTAGTTCCAGTAGGGCGAGGCGAGCAGACGCGGCGTGGCGAGTTCGGCGAGCAGCAGGGCGATGCGGCCTTCCTCGCTGCGGCCGGCGTAGTCGGTGCCGGGGCGTGCGGTCTCGAACAGCTCATGCACCGTGCGCGCATGCACGTCAGAGTTTTGTCGCAGGTCGAGCGGCGCGAGGTGGAAGCCGAACAGATCGACGGCACGGCGCAGCCGGCGCAGCCGGCCGCGCGCCATCAGGGACGATCCGTTCGCGCGCAGCGAGCGGTCGAGGATGTCGAGTTCGGCGGCGTACTCCGCACAGCCGGCGTAGGGCGGGGCGTCGGCGACGGGATGGCGCAGCGCTTCCATGTGGTCGAGCTCGCGCGCCGTGGCGGCGAGCCGCGCGTAGATGCCGGCGATGGCGCGGCGGTAGGGCTCGTCGTCGCGGTGCGGGTTGCGGTCGGGCGAGCGTCGCGCCAGTTCGTGCAATTCATCCGACACATTCACCAGCAGTTCGGACGAGGACAGCTCGCCGCCGAGCCGGTGAGTTTGCTCCAGGTAGAAGGCGAAGGCCTTGCGGCTTTGCGCGTTGAGCGCGCGCGCAAGAATGTCGTCGGTGACGAAGGGATTGCCGTCGCGGTCGCCGCCGATCCACGAACCGGGCCGCAGGAAGCCGCGCAGCGGCGCGCCCATGCGGTCCTCGATGGCGTTGTGCAGGCGCGGCAGCGTGCGCAGGAAGGTGGTGTCGTAGAAGGACAACGCGTTATTCACCTCGTCCATCACCGCCAGTTTGGCGGTGCGCAGCATGCGTGTCTGCCACAGGATGAGGATCGTGCGGCGCAACGCCTCTTCGTTCTCTTCCAACTCGTCGGGGGTGAGCGGCTGGCGGTCGCGCAGGTCGAGCAGGCGGGCGATTTTCCATTCGCGGTCGAGGATGCTCTTCCTTTGCACCTCGGTGGGGTGCGCGGTGAGCACCGGCGCGATGTCGGCCCTGGCGAAGAAGCCGGCGAGACGTTCGTCGCCGATGCCCAGTTCGCGGGCGCGCGTCACCGCGTGATCGACGCTGCCTTCGCGCGGGCGCGCGCCGGAAAGCAGATGGGCGCGCGCACGACGCACGTGGTGCTGGTCCTCGGCGATGTTGGCCAGGTGCGAGAAGTAGCTGAATGCGCGCACCACCAGATTGGTCTGCTCGCGGCCCAGGCCATTGAGCAGCGCGGCGAGCTCGGCGCGCGCGCCGGGGTCGTCGCTGCGCCGCAGCCCGACCGAGAGGGCGCGGATGCGCTCGACGATGTCGAAGATTTCCTCGCCCTCCTGGGCGCGAATCACCTCGCCGAGCAGGCGCCCGAGCAGGCGGATGTCTGCGAACAGCGGCGCATCCTTGTCGTCCGGGATCGGGTCGTGCTGGAGGGGAATGCTAGAATCCGCCGCTCTCGCGGGTCCGGCCGCAACGGCCGCCGCTGAATCGTTCACCATTTGTCGCCAATCGGAAAGTCACGTGACCCCCACACCCGAGCGTATCGTCATCGCCACGCGCGAATCCCGGCTTGCCTTGTGGCAGGCGGAGCACGTGCGCGGTCTTTTGCAGCAATTATATCCATCTTGTTGCGTCGAACTCCTCGGCATGACGACGCGCGGCGACCAGATCCTCGACCGGCCGCTCGCCAAGGTCGGCGGCAAGGGCCTGTTCGTCAAGGAACTCGAGACCGCGCTGCTCGACGGTAGCGCGGACATCGCCGTGCACTCGATGAAGGACGTGCCGATGGTGCTCGAACCGGAATTCGCGCTCGTCGCCATCGGCCCGCGCGAGGTGCCTTACGACGCCTTCGTCTCCAACAAGTACGCGCGTATCGAGGACCTGCCGCCTGGCGCCGTGGTCGGCACCTCCAGCCTGCGCCGCGAGGCGCAGCTGCGCGCGATGTACTCCTACCTCGCCGTCTCCTCGCTGCGCGGCAACCTCGACACGCGACTGCGCAAGCTCGACGAAGGCCAGTACGACGCGATCATTCTCGCCGCCGCCGGCCTGACGCGGCTCGGTCTCAAGGAGCGCGTGCGCTCGACGATTGCCGCCGAGGCTTCGTTGCCCGCCGCCGGACAGGGGGCGCTCGGCATCGAGGCGCTGGCCGCGCGGCCGGAGGTCGCCGACTGGCTGGCGCCGCTCAACGATCCCGCCACGGCCGCCTGCGTGCGCGCCGAACGCGCCGTCTCGCGCGCGCTGGCGGGCAGCTGCGAAGTGCCGCTGGGCGCCTATGCCGAGCATGCCGACGGCAATCTGCGCCTGCGCGGCCTGGTGGCGACACCGGACGGCACGCGCATCGCCCGTGCCGAGAAGCGCGGCCCGGCCGCCGATCCGGAGGCCCTGGGGCTGGCGCTCGTCGAGGATCTGCGCGCACAGGGCGCCAACGAGATTCTCGCCGCCCTTGGATAAGCCGGCGCCAAAGTCGGCTCTGGCGGGACGGCGTGTGGTGGTGACGCGGCCGGCAGGCCAGGCGGTGCATCTGGCCGAGGCGCTCGTCGCTCTCGGCGCCCACCCCGTGCTTTTCCCGGTGCTCGCCATCGAGGCGCTCGCGGACACGACGCCGGTTCTCGATGCGGCGATCCGTCTCGACGGTTACGACTGGGCGGTCTTCGTCAGCCCGAACGCGGTGGAGCACGCGCTCGCCACCGTCCTGGCGCATCGTCGCTGGCCGGCCGGCGTGCGCGCGGCGACTGTGGGCAAGAGCAGCGAGCAGGCGCTTGCCTGCCACGGCATCGTCGACGTGACGGCGCCGCAGGAACGTTTCGACTCCGAGGCGCTGCTCGCGCTGCCGGAATTTTCCGATGTCGCCGGCAAACGCGTCGTGATTTTTCGTGGCGACGGCGGCCGCGACCTGTTCGGCGACACGCTGAAGGCGCGCGGCGCGACCGTGGACTATGTCACCTGTTACCGTCGTGTTCGCCCCGCGCTTGATGCCGCGCCCTTGCACAAGCTCTGGAACGAGGGGCGGCTCGACGCCATGACCGTCACCAGCAGCGAGGGTCTGCGCAATCTCTGGGAAATGATCGGCAAGCTCGGCCAGAGTTGGCTGAAAAAGACGCCCACCTTTGTTCCTCATGCGCGAATTGCGGAACAGGCGCACACCTTGGGGCTGTCGCGCGTTATCCTGACGGGGCCGGCCGATGCGGGGCTGATCGACGGCCTGCTTGCCCACTTCTCGTCGCCATGAACGCTTCCGAACCGACCCCTCCGAACAACGTGCCGCCACGCCGCGCCCTCGCCTACGACCGTGTCGCGCTCGTGCTGGCGGCGCTCGGGCTCGTCGGGCTCGTCATTCTGGCCGGTCTCGTTTGGCGCGATGGCGGCCGCCTCGCCGAAACGCGCCAGGAGTTCGCGCGTCGCCTGGCCGATGGCGAGAACATCCAGCGCGAAGCGCAGGTCCACGCCCGGCAGAACCGCGAAACGATCGACATCCTGCAAGCCAAGGTGGGCGTGCTCGAAGCGCGGCTGGCCGAGATGCAGGGACAGCAGATGGCGCTCGAGACGATGTATCAGGAGATCTCGCGCGTGCGCGAGGACCGGCTGCTGGCCGAAGTCGAGCAGGATGTCGCCATCGCCGCGCAACAGTTGCAACTTGCCGGCAACGTCGAGGCGGCGCTGATCGCGCTCGCCGGCGCGGAGGCACGGCTGGCGAAAAACGGCCAGCCGCAGTTCCTGCCGCTCAGGACGCTCATTGCCCGCGATATCGAGCGCTTGAAGGCGCTGCCCGGCGCCGACGTGCCCGGCATCGCGCTCAGGCTCGACGGCATCCTCAACGCCGTGCCGACTCTGCCGCTCGCCTTCGAGCAGCGTCCCAGAGAAGCCTCGCCCTCCCCCAGTTTCGTCCAGTCGCAAACGTCGCTGGCACGACCTTCCCCCGCGGGAGGGGAGACTGTTGGCGCCGTCTTGCCAGCGCCGACTTTCGGCGAACTCGTGCGTGCCTGGGGGGCCGACATCTGGGGCGAGTTGCGCCAACTGGTGCGCATCGAGCGCATCGATCGCCCTGACCCCGGCCTGCTCGCGCCGCGCGAGATCTTCTTCCTGCGCGAAAACCTGAAGTTGCGCCTGCTATCGGCGCGCATCGCCCTGCTCGCACGCGACGGCCGCAGCTTCAGGCGCGACATCGAACAGGCGGATCACTGGCTGGAAACCCATTTCGATCAGCGCGCGCCCGTCGTGCAGGAAGCGCGCGCAACCCTTGCGGGCCTGGGCAAGCTCGATGTGATGCGCGAACCGGCGGAGCTGAACGAAACCCTTTCCGCGCTGCGCAACTTCAAGCTCGCGCGCGACAGGCGCTGACCCGATGCACGCCTTGTTCTGGCTTCTCGCCCTGGCCGCGCTGGCGATCGGCGTGTCCTTGCTGGGCGAACTGTCCGACGGCTACGTGCTGTGGGTGGTGCCCCCCTGGCGCGTCGAGATATCGTTCAATCTCTACGTGCTCGCGCAGGCGATCATCCTTGTCGTCGTGTATCTCCTGCTGCGCGCGATTAGTGTCACCCTCGGCATGCCGCGCGTCGTCGCGGAGTACCGTGCACGCCGGGAGCGCCGGCGCGACGAGCGTGCCGCCAGCGATGCCCTGCGCCTGTTCTGGGAGGGTCGCTACAGCCAGGCGCTCAAGAGCGCCGAGCGTGTCGAAGCGGCGAAAGTCGGCGCTGGCGAGACGGCGGCGGGTATCGCCGCCCTGGTGGGACTCAAGTCGGCGCATGCCCTGCGCGACGAAAGACGCATCGTCGAGTGGCGCGCTCGTGCCGAGGGGCTGAGTGACGGCTGGCGCACCGCGCGCCTGATGGCGACGATGCGTATCGCGCTTGACGCGCGGGATTTTGCCGCGGCGCAAGAGGCGCTCGACCAGCTGGGAACCAAGGAGCGCCGGCAGATTTCCGTGCAACGCCTGGCGCTGCGACTGGCGCAAGGGCGGGGCGACTGGGCCGAGCTGCTGCGCCTGGCGCGCCTGCTGGAAAAGCATCATGCGCTGACCGCCGAGCAGGCGCGTCCCTTGCGATTGTCGGCCCAGCGCGGTCTGCTGGATGGCCTGCGCGACGATCCGGCGCAATTGATGCGCCACTGGCGCGCCATGGCGGCGGACGAGCGGCGCGACATCCGCCTCGCCCGCCAGGCGACGCAAGCTCTGGCGTCGGCGGGCGCTTGCGCGGAGTGCGCCGAGATCGTCGAGGACTTCCTGGCGGAACAATGGGAACCGTCGTTGCTGGCGGATTACGCGGCTTGTCCGACCGGCGACGCGCTGGGTCGTATCGCCCACTGCGAGAAATGGCTGAACGAGCACCCGGACGAAGGCGAGTTGCTCCTGGCGCTGGGGCGCCTGTGCGCGCGCCAGCAGCTCTGGGGCAAGGCGCAAAGCTATCTGGAAGCGTCGCTGGCGGTGGCGGGGAGTTGTACTGCACACATCGAACTGGCACGGCTCTTCGATCAACTGGAACGCGCCGACGACGCCAACCGTCATTACCGTGCGGCAGCCAACTGTCAGGAACAGGCCAGCCAGTCGCGCGGCGGCAGGAAGTCGGTGTAGAGTTTTTCTTCGGCGCTGCCCGGTTCCGGGTGCCAGTCGTAGCGCCACTTCACAATCGGCGGTAGCGACATCAGGATGGCTTCGGTGCGGCCGCCCGATTGCAGGCCGAACAGCGTGCCGCGATCCCAGACCAGATTGAATTCCACGTAGCGGCCGCGCCGGTAGGCCTGGAAGTCACGCTCGCGTTCGCCGTAGGGCGTGTCGCGACGCTTTTCGCAGAGCGGCAGGTAGGCGTCGAGAAAGTGATCGCCGACGCTTTGGGTCAGTGCCAAGCATTTGTCGAAACCACCCTCGTTCAGATCGTCGAAGAAGATACCGCCGATGCCGCGCGGTTCGTTGCGGTGCTTGAGGAAAAAGTACTGGTCGCACCACTTTTTATAACGTGCATGCACATCCTCGCCAAAGGGGGCGAGTGCATCGCGGCAGCTGCGGTGGAAATGCTGCGCATCCTCGACAAAGCCGTAGTAGGGCGTCAGGTCCATGCCGCCGCCAAACCACCAGACCGGTGCCTCGCCATCCTTGGTGGCGATGAAGCAGCGCACGTTCAAGTGCGTGGTCGGGCAATAGGGATTGCGCGGGTGCAGTACCAGCGAAACGCCCATCGCCTCCCAGAGCCGCCCCGCGAGTTCCGGTCGGTGCGCGGTGGCCGAGGCGGGCATCGCATCGCCGGTGACGTGCGAAAAATTGACGCCGCCGCGCTCGAAGAAGTTGCCTTCTTCAATCAGCATCGAGGTACCACGGCCCCAGGCATCGCGGCGGAAAGGCTGGCCGTCGAAAGTTTCCAGTGCTGTGACGATGCGCTCTTGCAGTCCGGTGAAGTAACTGCGTACGGAGGCGCTATCCATGTCAGCGCTTGATCGCCCGGTATCCGATATCGCGGCGAAACTGCATGCCGTCGAAACGGATGTCGTCGGTGATTTCGTAGGCGCGCTTCTGCGCGCTCTTGACCGTGTCGCCCAAGGCCGTCACGCACAGAACGCGCCCGCCGGCGGTAACGACGTGGCTGTCCTTCAAAGCCGTGCCAGCATGGAAGACATGCGCGTCCTCGGTGGCTTTGCCAAGGCCGTGGATGACGTCGCCCTTGCGCGGCGTCTCGGGATAGTTGTGCGCGGCGAGGACAACGCCGAGGGCCACGCGGCGATCCCAGTCGGCCTCGATTCTGTCGAGATGGCCATCGATGGCGGCATCGACGAGATCGACCAGATCGCTCTTCAGGCGCATCATGATCGGCTGCGTTTCCGGGTCGCCCATGCGGCAGTTGAATTCGAGCACTTTCAGCGAACCGTCCGGCTTGATCATCAGGCCGGCGTAGAGGAAGCCGGTGAACAGAATGCCATCCTGCTCCATGCCGCGCAGCGTCGGCTGGATCACTTCGCGCATCACGCGGGCGTGAATGGCGGGGGTAACGACGGGGGCCGGCGAGTAAGCGCCCATGCCGCCGGTGTTGGGGCCTTCGTCGTTGTCCTTGAGGCGCTTATGGTCCTGGCTCGTGGCCAGCGGCAGGGCATGATGGCCGTCGGCCATGACGATGAAGCTGGCTTCCTCGCCATCGAGAAATTCCTCGATGACGACGCGATGGCCGGCATCGCCGAGCTTGTTGCCGGAGAGCATTTCGTCGATGGCACGGTGGGCTTCGTCGGCGAACATGGCGACGACGACACCCTTGCCGGCGGCGAGGCCGTCGGCCTTGATGACGATCGGTGCGCCTTCGGCATCGATGTAGGCATGCGCTTCGGCCGCATCGGTAAAGGTGCGGAACTTTGCCGTCGGGATGTTGTGGCGAACCATGAACTGCTTGGCGAAATCCTTGGAACTTTCCAGTTGCGCGGCGGCCTTGGTCGGGCCAAAGATGCGCAACTCGGCGGCACGAAAGGCGTCGACGACACCTGCCGCGAGCGGGGCTTCCGGGCCGACCACGGTGGCATAGATGTCGTTGTCGCGCGCGAAATTCACCAGCGCATGAATGTCGGTGATGGGCAGATTTTCCAGACCGTCCTCGTGCGCCGTGCCAGCGTTGCCGGGGGCGACGTAGATCTTCTGCACTTTGGGCGACTGGGCCAGTCGCCAAGCCAGGGCGTGTTCGCGGCCGCCGGAGCCGATGACGAGGAGTTTCATTTTGCTTTCTTCCCTTCAAGATCGACAGTGAAGCCGATGGGGCGTTTGGATTGCGATGGAGGCATCATCAGTTGTCGGATAGCCTCGAAGACCGCCGAGAATTGCTTGTCGTAACGTTGCTCTAGTTCATCGAGCCGCTGTGCCAAATCTCGATGTTCAGCCAGCATGCGGCGCAAGCGCACGAAGGCGCGCATGATTTCAATATT